>NZ_JBYSYM010000017.1:0-119952 GCF_058783375.1 Acidovorax sp. FW305-C-20-28
CGATTGGACGCCTCGGCTGCTTGCATGGGCATGAGCCCATGCGGCGCATCCGAAGCATCCACTCATCCCGATTGCGCTCCAACGCGATCCCCTGGGAGACAGTGAACAGGTTCTCATGGCGCCTGCAGCCAGTCCTTGAGCGGCTGGCCGGCCCAGGCCTTGGCTTCGTCACCCACGAAAGCCAGGGGCTTGGAGGCCGGCAGCTTGCGGCGCTTTTCCTGCGCCGCAATGGATTTCTGGGCTTCGCCCATCCAGTCGGTGGGCGACAGCTTCTCGGCGTCGGCCTGGCCGAACAGGGCTTCGGCAAACGGCGTGTGGTTGCCCGTGTACTGGCACTTGAACGAGGTGCCGCGCACATCGGTTGCGGTCAGCACCACGCGGTTCGGGGCCTTCAGCGGCTCGATGAAGGCGCCGCTGTAGCAGGCCGACAGCACCACCAGGGTGGGCACCTTGCCCAGGGGGGCCAGCGCATCGCTCAAGATCTTGGGCGTGATGGGCTGCAGGTTCTTGCCGCCGGCGTTGACGCTGAGCAGGCCGGGGTTGGCATGGCTGGAGATGAACAGCAGCACGCGGTCGCGCGGGCGCGCCACCTCGGCCGTCTTGGCCATCACGAGGGCGAAGTTCTCGGCCGTGGCCTGCGGCCAGTCGGCGCTCTGGTCCTTGGCCGGGTTGGCCAGCTTGAGCATCAGCGCGTTCGGGTCGATCTCGCTGACCAGCTTCTCGGCCAGCACCACGTCGTTGCGGAAGGCCTTGGCCTGCGAATGCATGGCAAAGCCGGCAAAGATGATGCGGCCCGGCGGCTCGGCCGGCGGTGGCGGCGCGGGGGCGGCCTGGGGCTCAGGGGGCGGTGCCTCGGCCACCGGCGCCGGGGGGGCGGCGCAGCCGGCGGCCACGAGGGCCAGTGCCAGGGCACTGGCGTGGAAGAAGCGCCGCTGGGCGGCGCCGGGAGCAAGGGGCGATGGCATCGAAGGCAGGTCCACAGGAAGGCAACAACAATCGGGAGAACCCGGTGCATGCGGTGCAGCGGGTTGCGAAGCGTGCGTATCGTAAGGGAGTGCCGTGGCCTGTCCAGCGCCTGTTTGGGTGAGCGGCCCAAGCACTGGTGTCGTTGTCATTCAAGACAATCAAGGGTCGATTGCTATTGAATGTGTAGCACTCAAGAAAAAGCCGGTGCATGCACCGGCTTCGTGTTTGTGTGGCATTTGTCACACTTTGATCATGCGGCCCGCAGTGCCGGGCGCGCCAGCCGGCTCGCATGCAGCCAGGCGCGGCGCAGCACCGGGGGCGACCAGGCCTCCTCGGGGATCAGCAGCAGGCGCTGCGCGCGCAGGGCACGGCCCAGGTCGATCTGGCTGGTCAGCACCGCCAGCGGAATCGCCAGCGCCAGCGGCAGGCCCACGGGCATGAGCCACAGCAGCGCGCTGCCGTCGACGAAGGCCACGCCCAGCGCCAGCAGGGCGATCACGGCGGTCATGGGCGCCAGCTGGCGCGTGGCCTGGCCCCAGGGCACGGCATTGGCTTCGCGTGGGGGCGACTTCCACTGCAGCTCCAGGCCGGTGATGGCCAGCAGCACGAACAGCGAGTGGGCCAGCATGCGCACGGGGGCTTGCAGGATGGCCAGCACGCTTTCGGCCATGGCGCTCTTGATGAGGCTCCAGCCGCCACCGTACTGCGCCTGTTCGCGGCGCATGAACACGGCGGTCACGCCCAGGATGCGCGGCAGGAACAGCATGGACACCGTCCAGCCCCACAGGCCCAGCAGCTCGGCCGGCAGGATGTGCCAGTTGGCCACCACCGGCGCGCCCGACAGCCACAGCGCCGTGCCCAGCGTCAGGAAGGCCAGCCACAGCGGCGCCGACAGGTAGGCCATGGCGCCGGTCACGAACATCGAGCGGTGCACGGCATGGATGCCGGGCTCGGCCACCAGGCGCGCGTTCTGCAGGTTGCCCTGGCACCAGCGGCGGTCGCGCTGCAGCTCGGCCAGCAGGTCCGGCGGCTGTTGCTCGTAGCTGCCGATCAGGTCGGACACCAGCCACACGTGGTAGCCGGCGCGGCGCATCAGCGCGGCCTCGACGAAGTCGTGCGACAGGATGCCGCCGGACATGCCGCCCTTGCCCGGGATGGGCGCCAGCGCGCAGTGCTGCATGAACGGCTCCATGCGGATGATGGCGTTGTGGCCCCAGTAGTGCGACTCGCCCAGCTGCCAGTACTGCATGCCCAAAGTGAACAGGCGGCCCGTGACGCGCGAGGCGAACTGCTGCGCGCGGGCATGCAGCGTGACGTGGCCGATGGCCTGGGTCGCGGTCTGGATGATGCCCGCGCTGGGATTGGCTTCCATGAGCTTGGCCATGGAAACGATGCAGTCGCCGCTCATCACGCTGTCGGCATCGAGCACCACCATGTAGCGGTAGTCCTTGCCCCAGCGGCGGCAGAAGTCGGCCACGTTGCCGGCCTTGCGGTGGCTGCGGCGCGTGCGCAGGCGGTAGTACACCTGCACCTGGGGCTGCTGGGCATGCTCGGCCAGCGCACTGCGCAGGTCTTCCCAGGCAGCGCGCTCGGCCTTGGCGATGGCAGGGTCGTAGCTGTCGGACAGCACGAACACGTCGAAGGTCGCGCCATGGCCCGTGGCCGCCACCGACTCGCAGGTGGCACGCAGGCCGGCGAACACGGTGGCCACGTCCTCGTTGCAGATCGGCATGATGATGGCCGTGCGCGCATCGGGTGCCAGCGTGTGCGAGGCCACGCTTTTGGCCGACAGCGCATGGCGGTCGCCGCGCACCATGACCCAGAAGCCCATCATGCCGGTCATGAAGCCGGTGACCACCCAGGCCGAGAGCAGGGCGAACAGCGCCATCTGGCCATAGCCCAGCCAGGCGTTGTCGTAGTCGGGCTGCACACCGGCGAAGAGCGTGGTGGCCAAGGTGGTGGAGAGCAGCGTGAGCAGCGCGAAGGTCCAGCGGCGGCGCTGGGCGGCGCCTTGCCAGGCCTCGGCCTGCGCGGGCGCTGCCGGGCCCTGGTTGCCGCGGCCGGTCAGGCGCGACAGCACGGCGGTGCCGATGCTGTTCCAGAAGCCGCGCCAGGGCAGGGGCGGCATGGAGCCGCGGTTCAGCGGCGGTGCCGTCACGGAGTTGGGGTGGCGCTCCTCGCGCAGCGCGCTGCGCTGCGGGCGCTTGGCGCCATGCAGCGCCACCACGACGGCGCCGGTGTCTTGGGAGACCGAGGCCTCCGGCAGGCTTACTCGGGAAGAATGATGTGCGTCCATGTTTCGCTCACAGCGTGGTTGTCGTGTTGAAGGAAGGCGCGCAACTCGATCGGGCGATCGCTCTGCTGGCGCTGCACGCGCACGGTCATGCGCCACTGCCCGTTGGCAGGGTTGCGGTAGGCCGCGTTTTCGAGAACCTTGCCGTTGGCATCGGCCGTGACCACGGCCTTGACGGCGGCGTCGGCCGGCAGGGCTGCGAGGGCCGGGCCGTTGAAATCGACCACGTACTGCACCTGCTGGCGCAGCTCCTGCGCGCTTTGCTTGGTAAAGCCCATGCCGCGGCGCGATTGGGTGACCCAGCTGCCCGGCGGGCGCTGCTGCTCGTCGCCCTGCCAGGCCAGCTCGTACGCAAACTCCAGCGGGGTGCCGGGTGCAGGCAGCTTGGCCGGCACCCAGTAGGCGACGATGTTGTCGTGCGTCTCGTCAGGGGTGTTGTTCTGCACCAGCTCCACGCGGCCCGTGCCCCAGTCGTGCAGTGGGCGCACCCAGGCGCTGGGGCGGCGCTCATAGCGCGCCTCCACGTCCTCGTAGCTGGCCCACTGGCGGTCGCGCTGCATCAGGCCGAAGCCCTTGGGGTTGGTGGTGGTGAAGGAGGTCACCAGCGTGCTGCCGGGGTTCTGCAGCGGGCGCCACAGCCACTCGCCCTCGCCGGTGGCGACCATCAGGCCGTCGGAGTCGTGCACCTCGGGGCGGAAGTCCTGCTTGCGCGGCTGGTTCTCGCCGAAGAAGAACATGCTGGTCAGCGGCGCCACGCCCAGCGTGCCGATGGCCTGTGCCGCGTTGCCGCGCACGAAGACCCGGGCGCGCACCGTGGTCACGGTCTGCGCGCCGGGGCGGATGTCGAAGCGGTAGGCACCCGTGGCGCGCGGCGAGTCGAGCAGCGCGAACACCGTGGCCTGCGTGCTGCCGGCCTCGGGGCGCACCAGCCAGAAATCGGTGAAGCGCGGGAACTCCTCACCGCCGCTGCCGCCCACCGTGTCGATGGCCAGGCCACGCGCCGACAGGCCGTACTGCTGGCCCGCACCGAGCGCGCGGAAGTAGCTCGCGCCCTGGAACACGGCCAGCTCGTCCTTGTAGTCGGGCGAGTTCAGGTGGTTGTGCAGGCGAAAGCCGGCAAAGCCCAGGTCGCCCCAGGCCTGGGGCTGCACGGTGTTCTTGCCGTAGTCGAAGTCGGCGCGGCTGTAGGCGATGTCGCGCGTGCCGGTGGGCGTGAGCTCGTGCAGGCGCACGGGCTGGGTCTGGTACAGGCCCAGGTGGAAGAACATGGCCTCGAAGGGCAGCTTCTCGGCACGCCACAGCGCGCGCTCGGGCTTGTAGCGGATGTCGCGCACCTGGTCGTAGTCGAGCCGGGCCAGGTCGGCGGGCAACTTGTCGCTGGCGGGGGTGAAAGGCTTGTCGGCGCGTTCGCGCGCCAGCTTCGTCAGGCTCTCGAAGTCGAACGCCTGGGCCTGCGCCACGCTGGCCGCCAGCAAGGCTGACAGCGCCAGCGCGGCAGCAGCACTGCGGCGCAAGGTGCGGGAAAAAGAAGGAAAGACAGCATCCATGCCGGCATATAGGGCAAACCCTGTGCCAGCTTGGAAAAACGCTTTTACATCAACGGCTTAGGCCCGGTTTGGCCTGTAAGCAGATGTGCGGTGCAGCAAAACAGCCTGAAAACACCGGTTTTTGTCGCCGGATGGCGACAAGGCGCTGGCCTGCTGTCGCCAATCCTTTTGAAATCAACAACTTACTCCTGTCGCTCATCGGCGACGTCGTCGCCGGAGCCCTCGTCAGGACCTGCATCGCTCTTGAAATGGCCGGGCGTCAGCGCGTGCTTTTGCAGCAGTCGGTAGAACTCCGTGCGGTTGCGCTGGGCCAGGCGCGCGGCGTCGGCCACGTTGCCGTCGGTCATCTTGAGCAGGCCCACCAGGTACTCGCGCTCGAAGCGCTGGCGTGCGTCGGCAAAGCTCAGCACCTGGGCCGAGGGAATGCGCAGCGCGCGCTGCACCAGGGTCAGCGGCACCAGTGGCGTGGTGGACAGCGCGCACACCTGCTCGACCACGTTGAACAGCTGGCGCACATTGCCGGGCCAGGCGGCCGTGGTCAGGGCCTTGAGCGCCTCGGGTGCAAAGCCCGACAGGCGCTTGTCGTACTTGCGTGCCAGCCGGTCCAGGAAGTGGTTGGCCAACAGGGGAATGTCTTCGCGCCGCTCGGCCAGCGGGGGCAGCGCCAGCGTCACCACGTTGAGGCGGTAGTACAGGTCCTCGCGGAACTGGGCGGCGGCCATCGCGGCTTCGAGGTCGCGGTGCGTGGCCGAGATGATGCGCACGTCGATGGGCGTGGACTGGCTCGACCCCACGGGCCGCACGGCCCGCTCCTGCAGCACGCGCAGGAGCTTGACTTGCAGCGCCGGCGGCATGTCGCCGATCTCGTCGAGCAGCAGTGTGCCGCCCTCGGCGGCCTGGAACAGGCCCTTGTGGTTGCTGGTCGCGTCGGTGAACGCGCCCTTGACGTGGCCGAACAGTTCGGATTCGAGCAGCGCCTCGGGGATGGCGCCGCAGTTGACCGCCACGAAGGGCTTGGCCGCGCGCGGGCTGGCCCGGTGGATGGCCTGGGCCAGCAGCTCCTTGCCGGCGCCGCTGTCGCCCAGCAGCAGCACGCTGGCATCGGACTGGGCCACCATGTAGGCCTCGGCCAGCAGCTCGGTCATGCGGTTGGAGCGGCTCACGATCTCGGCACGCCAGGCCTCGTTGGCATGGGCCTGGGCGAGCACCGGGGCGCTCAGTGCCAGGGCTTGGCCAATTTTTTCGAGCAGGTCCTTGCCGTCGTAGGGCTTGGTCAGGTAGGTGAACACGCCGCGCGAGGTGGCCTCCACCGCGTCGGGGATGGTGCCGTGCGCGGTGAGCAGGATCACGGGCAGCGAGGGGTGGCGCTCGCGCACCTCGTCGAACAGGGCCAGCCCGTCCTTTCCGGGCAGGCGCACGTCGCTCAGCACCAGCTGCGGGCGCGCCATGTCGAGCTGGGCCAGCGCGGCCTCGGCCGAGCCCACGGCGATCACCTCGTAGCCTGCGCCCTTCAGGCGCAGCGAGAGCAGGCGCAGCATGTCGGCATCGTCATCGACCACCAGGATGCGCTGCTGCGCACTGGCCGGGGCGCCGGGTGCCTTGTTGTTCGATGCGGGCATGGTCAGCGCGCCTCGCTGGCGGCGGGAGCGGCGGGGCGCGCGGTCATGCTGCGCTCGATGGCGCGCACGGCCTCCAGGCGCTCGTTGAGCTGGTCGGTGCGGCGCTGGGCCTCGCGCAGCTGCTGGGTCTGGCGCTCCAGTTGTTCCTCCAGCCGGCGCTGCTGCAGCAGGCGGCCTTCGAGCAGGCGCGCCAGCGGATGCAGGGGCTGGGTGGCTGCGTCGTTGTGGGCCAGCAGGCGCTGCACCACGGCCAGGGCGCGCGCCGTGTCCACGGGCTGGCGCGTCTGGGCCAGTGCCAGTGCCAGGTTCAGCGGGCTGGCGGCCAGGGTGTCCTCGGCCTCGCCCAGGCGCGCGATCTCGCGCGTGAGTTCGGCCGGCGCCATGCGCTGCACCCGGTCCGCGTAGGCCAGCGTGAGCGTGACCAGCGGGGCCTCGGGCGCGGGGGCTGCCACGGCGGGCGGGGCCGGCTGCGGTGCCGGCTCTGCGGGCGGTGCCACGGGCAGCGGTGCGGGCACCACCACGGCCACGGGCGCGGGCGGGGTGCGCGGCGGTGCGGGGCTGGTGCAGCCTGCCAGCAGTGCGGCCGGCGCCAGCACCAGCGCGCCGATGCGCAGGTGGGTGGTGCAAAAGGAGGTCGGCTGGCTAGGAGGCATGGGGCAGTTCGATGCGAAAGAAGGAAAGATCGCCATCTTCCACCAGTTCCACCCGGCCCCCGTGGGCTCCGACGTATTCCTGGACGATGGATAGGCCCACCCCGGTGCCGCGCACGGCGTCCTCGGGCTGGCGGGCGCCACGGTAGAAGGGCTCGAAGACATGGGGCCGGTCGGCCGGGGCCACGCCCGGGCCCTGGTCGATGACGTCGATGCGCACCCGCCCCGGCACCCGCGACACGGCCAGGCGCACGGTGCCCTGCTTGGGCGAGAAGCGGATGGCGTTGGACAGCAGGTTGCCGATGGCCGAGGCGATCTTGTCGCCGTCGAGGGCCAGCGACACCGGGGTGCCTTCCACCCGCACGCGCAGGCCGCGGGCCTGCCACTGCAGGCGCTGGGACTCGACCTCGGCCTCCAGCAGCGCCAGCAGGTCGGTCTCGCGCCGGTGCAGTTGCCGCGCCTCGAAGGCGGCGGCGTTGAAGCGCAGCAGCGCCTCGATCTCGTTTTGCAGCACCAGGGTGTTGTGGTGCAGGATCTGCGCGACTTCCTGCTGCCCGGGGTTGAGTTCGCCGGTCACGCCGTCCTGCAGCAGGGCCACGCCCTCGCGCAGGGAGGCCAGCGGGGTCTTGAGCTCGTGCGAGACATGGCGCAGAAAGCGCGCCTTGTCCGAGTCGAGCTCCAGCAGGCGCAGGCGCAGCCATTCGAGCTGCAGGCCCACGCGGCGCACGTCGGCCGGGCCGCTGATCTGGATGGGTTGCTCCAGGTCGTTCTCGCCCAGCAGGCGGATGGCGCCTTCGAGCCGCTTGAACGGGCGCGCCAGCCAGATGCCGAAGGACAGGGCCAGCACCAGCGCCAGCACGATCACGCCCACCACCTGGTGCGTGACGTCGCGGCGGCTCGCGTCCACCTTGGCCTGCAGGGCGCTGTTGCGCTCGGCGTTGAGCTCCTGCACGGCCTGCACGATGGCATTGTTCAGCGTGTCCAGCGCAACGAACTCCTCGGCCACGGCGCGCTCGTTCTCCAGCGACACCGCGGCCGGTGCCGCCACCAGCGACTGCACCGTGGCCAGGTGGGCGCGCCACTGCGCCACATGCTTGGCCGACAGGCCGCCGTCCTGCAGCTGCTGCAGGGTCTGCTGGGCCTCGCGCGCGATGTCGTCGAAGCCGCGGCGCAGTTGCGCATCGCCCAGCACCAGCGACTGGCGCGCCGTGCGCTCCATGGTCTGGCCACGCTGGCCCAGGGCCTGGGCGGCGGCGCTCAGGCGCGTGGCCTGCACCGCGCCCTCGCGGCTTTGCACCATGAGCTGTTCCAGCGAGTACAGCGCACCCAGGGAGCTGGCGCCCAGCAGGCCCGCGATCAGCAGAAAGGCCAGCAGCAGCAGTTGCTGGAACGACAGCCCGTGCAGCCGGTTCCGGCCGGGGTCGGCTGCGGGGGGCGTGCTGGCGTCCGCCATCGGGGCTGCTGCGGGATCAGGCCGTGGCCGTCTCGTTCACCACGACTTCGCCGCGCAGGGTGTAGGCCTTGGCCTCGGTGATGGTCACGTCCACCATCTGGCCCACCAGGCGCGGCTGGCCCACGAAGTTGACCACGCGGTTGCACTCGGTGCGGCCCATGAGCTCGGTGGCATCGCGCTTGGAGGCGCCTTCCACCAGGATGCGCTGCACCGTGCCCACGCGGCTTTCGCTGATGGACTTGATGTTGGCGTTGATCACCGCCTGCAGGTGCTGCAGGCGGCGCAGCTTCACGTCGTGCGGCGTGTCGTCGTGCAGGCCGGCCGCGGGCGTGCCGGGGCGCGGGCTGAAGATGAAGCTGAAGCTGTTGTCGAAGTGGATGTCGTCGATCAGCTTCATCATCTTGTTGAAATCGTCCTCCGTCTCGCCGGGGAAGCCGACGATGAAGTCGCTGCTCATCGCCAGGTCGGGGCGGATGGCGCGCAGCTTGCGCACCGTGCTCTTGTACTCCATGGCGGTGTAGCCGCGCTTCATGGCCATCAGGATGCGGTCGCTGCCATGCTGCACCGGCAGGTGCAGGTGATTGGCCAGCTTGGGGATGCTGGCGTAGGCCGCGATCAGGCGCGGCGTGAACTCGTTGGGGTGGCTCGTGGTGTAGCGGATGCGCTCGATGCCCGGGATCTCGGCCACGTATTCGAGCAGCAGCGCGAAGTCGGCGATTTCGGTGGTGCC
This sequence comes from Acidovorax sp. FW305-C-20-28, assembly GCF_058783375.1. Classification (NCBI taxonomy): domain Bacteria; kingdom Pseudomonadati; phylum Pseudomonadota; class Betaproteobacteria; order Burkholderiales; family Comamonadaceae; genus Acidovorax; species Acidovorax sp. FW305-C-20-28. The sequence continues at coordinate 9,259 of NZ_JBYSYM010000017.1, forward strand.
GCCCATCTTGCCCAGGTAGGCGTTCACGTTCTGGCCCAGCAGGGTGATTTCCTTCACGCCCTGGTCGGCCAGGCCTGCCACTTCCACCAGCACGTCGTCGAAGGGGCGGCTCACCTCTTCGCCACGGGTGTAGGGCACCACGCAGTAGCTGCAGTACTTGCTGCAGCCTTCCATGATGGAGACGAAGGCGCTCGCGCCCTCGACGCGTGCCGGGGGCAGGTGGTCGAACTTCTCGATCTCGGGGAAGCTGATGTCCACCTGCGGGCGGTCCAGGCGCTCGCGCTGGTTCAGCAGCTCGGGCAGGCGGTGCAGGGTCTGGGGGCCGAACACCACGTCCACATAGGGCGCGCGCTTGATGATCTCGGCGCCCTCCTGGCTGGCCACGCAGCCGCCCACGCCGATCTTCACGCCGCGTGCCTTGAGGTGCTTGAAGCGGCCCAGGTCGCTGAACACCTTTTCCTGCGCCTTCTCGCGCACCGAGCAGGTGTTGAACAGGATCAGGTCGGCTTCTTCCGCGTTCTCGGTGGGCTCGTAGCCCTGGGCGGCGTTGAGCACGTCGGCCATCTTGTCCGAGTCGTACTCGTTCATCTGGCAGCCGAAGGTTTTGATGAAGACTTTTTTGGCCATGGCAGTCAATCTCGTGTCCGAATGGGGGATGCGGCGGCGCGCGTGGGGCGGCCGCTGGGGGCAGGGCGGGGCGCCGGGCGGCCTGCAGGGGCCGGCCCGGGCCGGGCGGTTACTTCTTGACCGGGTCCGACTCGGTGCGGAAGTTGAAGTGGATCTCGCCCGAGCCCTTGCGCGGCTGGGCGGCTTCGCCTTCGGTCAGGATCCAGGCGGACAGCAGCATGCCCGTGCTGTTCTCGACCAGGTAGTTGACCTTGAAGGTCTGGCCCTGCACCGTGTGCAGCATGACCAGCGTGTTCTGGGGCGTGAACAGGCGCATGCCGGGCGCCATGCGGATGGGGTTGCCGTTGAGCGTGGCCTGCGAGCCGGCCAGCACGGTCAGGTTGCCGCGCAGCGCGGCGTCGGGGAAATTGCGCATTTCACCCATGCCGCCGGGCACCTGCTGGGCCTGGGCCGGGAGGGTCGCGCACAGCAGCGCGGCGGCCAGGCCGCTCAGGGACAGGGCTTTGCGGGCCTGGGAGATCAGGGCGGGGGTGCAGCGGTTCATGGTGTGTATCCAGAGGCTGTGGGCCAAGGTGGGGAGGTCGATTTTACCGGCCGGTGCAGGGGCAAAGGCCTTGGGAAACAAGGTCTTACCGGGCACGGCGTGCGCCGAAACAACGCCCGCGCAAAGAAAAAACCCGCAACGCCGGGGCGTTACGGGTTTTCAGATTTGGTGGTGGTAGGTGGACTTGAACCACCGACATCAGCATTATGAATGCTGCGCTCTAACCAACTGAGCTATACCACCGCAAGACTGAAATTATAGAACAAAAATTATTGGTGTGTAAAGTTCGCGGCGCGCTTGTTCACGAAAGCGTCCATGCCTTCCTTCTGGTCCTGGGTGGAGAACAGCGCGTGGAACAGGCGGCGCTCGAACATCACGCCGTCCGACAGGCTGCCCTCGAAGGCGCGGTTCACCGATTCCTTGGCGGCCATCACGGCGATCTGCGAGAAGCCGGCGATGATGAGGGCCGCGCCCAGGGCTTCCTCTGCCAGCTTGTCGTAGGGCACGACGCGGCTCACCAGGCCGGCGCGCTCGGCCTCGGTGGCATCCATCATGCGGCCGGTGAGGGCCATGTCCATGGCCTTGGACTTGCCCACCGCGCGCGGCAGGCGCTGCGTGCCGCCGGCGCCGGGGATCACGCCGAGCTTGATCTCGGGCTGGCCGAACTTGGCGTTGTCGGCCGCGATGATGAAGTCGCACATCATCGCCAGCTCGCAGCCGCCGCCCAGGGCGAAGCCGCTCACGGCGGCGATCACGGGCTTGCGGATGGCGCGGATGGTCTCCCAGTTGCGCGTGATGTAGTCGCCCTTGTAGGTGTCGGCAAAGCTGTACTTGGCCATGGCGCCGATGTCCGCGCCCGCCGCGAAGGCGCGTTCGCTGCCGGTCACGATGATGCAGCCGATCTTCTCGTCGGCGTCGAAGGCCTTGAGGGCCTCGCCCAGCTCGTTCATCAGCTGGTCGTTGAGGGCGTTGAGCTGCTTGGGGCGGTTGAGCGTGACGATGCCGACCTTCTCGGCTTCGGTGCGCACTTCGATGGTTTCGTAGGCCATGGGGTCCAATCTCCTCGGGTGTTTGTCTCGGTAGGGGACTATACCCAAGCGCCGGTGGACGTGCCGGGTGCCATCACCCCAGCCACCGGCCCACGGTGCCGCTGTTGGTGATGGACAGGCTCACGGTGTCCACCTGGCCGCCCTTGCGCTCGCCCGCATCGGACGGCAGCACCAGGGGCAGCTGCAGCAGCCGGCCGTCGCGCGCCACCACGGCCACCAGCTTGTGCTCGGTGCCGGCATAGAAGGCCACGTCGTCGAGCTTCTGCACGCGCCAGCCCTGGCCGTCGACCAGCACGCCCAGCCATTCATCGCCCGCGGCGATCCCGGCCTTCTCGGCCGCACCGCCGCGCAGCACGGTCTTGACCTGCACGCTGTGGTTCTCCGCCACGCGCAGGCCCAGCCGCTGCGCCAGTTGCGGGCGCTCGGCCTTGAGCAGCACGCCGTGGGCGGCCAGCAGCTCGGCCAGCGGGAGCTCGTCCGTGCTGTGCACCCAGGCGTCGATCTCCGCATCGAACGGGCGGTGCGCCAGCTCCCGGAGCACCTCGCGCAGGTCGGTCTCGGCCATGGGACCGCCTGCGCAGCGCTTCCACAGCGCGCGCATCACCTCGTCCAGCGTGGTCTTGCCTTCGCGGCGCAGCGCCAGGTCCAGGCACAGGCCCACCAGCGAGCCCTTGGTGTAGTAGCTCACGGTGGAGTTGGGGGTGTTCTCGTCCTGGCGGTAGTACTTCACCCAGGCATCGAAGCTGGCCTGCGCCACGCTCTGCACATGGCGCCCGGGGGTCTGCAGGACCTGGTTGACGGTCTTGGTGATCAGGCGCAGGTAGGTGGCATCGTCGATCAGGCCCGCGCGGCGCAGCAGCAGGTCGTCGTAGTAGCTGGTGAAGCCTTCGAAGAACCACAGCAGCTCGGTGTAGTTCTCCTGGCCGTAGTCGTAGCGGGCCAGCTCGGTGGGGCGCAGGCGCTTGACGTTCCAGGTGTGGAAGTACTCGTGGCTGATCAGGCCCAGCAGTGTGGTGTAGCCGTCGCTGGCGCGGGCCTCGCCCTGGCGCGGCAGGTCGCGGCGGCCGCAGATCAGCGCGGTGGAATTGATGTGCTCCAGCCCGCCATAGCTGTCGCCCACGGCGTTGAGCATGAACAAATAGCTCTTGAACGGGGCCTTGCCCTTGTCGCCGTGCCAGAAGGCCATGGCCGTCTCGCAGATCTTCTGCGTGTCGGCCAGCAGGCGCTTGCCGTCGAACGAGGGCGCGGCGCCTGCCACCACGAAACGGTGGGCCACGCCGCCGGCCGTGAAGCGGCCGCTCCAGAAGGTGCCCATCTCCACCGGGCAGTCCACCAGCTCGTCGTAGTGCGCTGCGGTGTAGGTGCCGAAGCCGGCCTTGTCGATCGCGCGGGCGCTGAGCCCCGTGGCGACCGACCAGTGCGCCGTGGCGGCCGTGCTGGCCACCTCCAGCGTGTGCTCGCCGTCCTCCTGGCCATGCACGCGCAGGCACAGGCTGGTGCCGTTGAAGAAGCCGCGCGCGGCATCCAGCCAGGCGGTGCGCACCGAGTTGTCGTAGGCGCAGACCTGGTAGCTCAGCACCAAGGGCTGGCCCGGGCGGCAGTCCGCCTGCCAGCGGTTTTTTTCCAGTTGCACCAGGGGCACCGTGCGCCGGCCCTGGCGGGCCTGCAGCTGCTGCAGGTTCTTGGAAAACTCGCGCACCAGGTAGCTGCCGGGGATCCACACCGGCAGCGACAGCTCCTGCTGCTCGGCGGGGGCCGCCACCGTGAGGGTGACCGAGAACAGGCGGGCATGGAGGTCGGCCGGCTCTATGCGGTAGTGGACAGGGGCGTGGGACGTGTCGTCGGTGCGCTGGGTGGCCATGGGCGGTGGTGCTTTGCGTGGCGCGGGGCCTGACCCGCGCGGTTCGAAATCAGGGGGGAGCGCCGGGCGCGGTGGCCCGGTGCGTCCCGCGGGTCGCGGTCAGTTGGTCGTGGGGGTTTCTGCAGCGGCTTCGGCCAGGCGCTTTTCCACGTCCTGGGCGCCGATGGCGCCGGGCACGCGGATGCCGTCGGCAAAGATCAGGGTCGGCGTGCCGGTGATCTTGTGCTTCTTGCCAAAGGCCAGGTTGCGCTGCAGCGCGGTGGTGTCGCAGCTGGCGGATGCGGGGTTCTTGTCGCGCACCATCATGTCCTGCCAGGCGGCGACCTTGTCCTTGGCGCACCAGATGTTGCGCGACTTCTCGGCCGAGTCGGGGCTCAGGATGGGGTAGAGGAACAGGTAGACCGTGACGTTGTCCACCTTCTGCATGTCGCGCTCGAAGCGCTTGCAGTAGCCGCAGTTGGGGTCTTCGAACACGGCCACCTTGCGCTTGCCGTCGCCGCGCACGATGGTGAAGGCGTCCTTGATCGGCAGGGCCGAGAAGTCCACCGCCGTGATCTTGGCGATGCGGTCTTCCGTCAGGTTGCGCCGTGCCTTGGTGTCGATCAGCTCGCCCTGGATCAGGTAGTTGCCCTTGGCGTCGGTGTAGAACACGTCGGTGCCGATGCGCACCTCGTACAGGCCCTGCATGGCCGTGGGGCTGACCTCGTCGATCTGCTTCATCTGCGGAATGCGCTCGGCCAGGGTCTTGCGGATGGCCGCTTCCTGGGCCGTGGCCGACAGGGCCAGCAGGCCCAGGGCAGCGCCTGCGAGCAGGGTGGGAATCAGTTTCATGGTGGTCTCGATGGCTTGGATTCGGGAAGGGGCCACGGCGCGCAGCCCCTTCGGTGTCGGTCGTTTGGTCAATAGATCCCCATGGCCTGGCGGGCCACAAAATGCTTGAGCGGTCCGCTGTGCTCGAAGCCCTTCATGCCCCAGTTGCGCAGCGCCTGCCAGGGGCCTTCCTGGCGGGCGAACAGCTGCTGCAGCCCATCGGTGGCCAGTCCCATGGGCAGCAGCGCCGTCTTGCGCTCCCGCTCGTAGCGGCGCAGCAGCTTGAGGTCGGCCACGCTGCGCCAGTAGTCGCGTGCATGCAGCAAGCCGCCCAGGGCCTGGGCATCGGCCAGCCCCAGGTTCAGGCCCTGGCCTGCCAGCGGATGCACGTTGTGGGCGGCATCGCCGGCCAGCACAAAGCTGCGCTGCTGCCGGCCCTTGGGGGCCAGCGGGCCGCACCATCGGTCGGCCCGGGCCTGCTGCAGCGGCCAACTGGCACGCTCGCCCGCCAGCTGCAGGCGGCCCAGGGTGCGTTGGCTCGCCGCTTCCAGGCGCTGTGCGAATTCCTCGGGGGCCAGCGCCAGCAAACCGGGCACCTGCTCCTTCTGCACAGACCACACCACGGCCACGGAGTTCCCTTCGGATCCACCCAAAGGCAGAAAAGCCAGGATGCCATCGGGCAGGAACCACTGGCGCGCCACCTGCCCGTGCGGCAGCTCGCACTGCAGCCGGGTGGCAATGGCGTGCTGCCCGTAGGGCGTGACCTCGAACTCGACCCCGAACTCGGCACGGGTCTGGCTGGCACGGCCCTCGCAGACCACGGTCAGTGCGGCCTCGACCGGGGCCTCCAGCGTCTCGACCTGGGGCTGGTAGCGCACGGCCTCGGCCAGCCGGGCTTCCAGCGCCGGCACGTCCACGATCCAGGCCAGGGCGTCCACGCCCTGCGCCTGCGCGTCGAAGCACACGGCACCGCCCTGGTCGCCCGCCACCTGCATGGAGCGGACCGCGGTGGCGTGGGCCGCATCGGGCCAGCTGCGCAGGCCTTCGAGCAACTGGCGCGAGGCCAGGTTCAGCGCATAGGCGCGCACGTCGGAGTGGCCGCTCGACGCCGGGGCCGGGCCGGCCACCAGGGCCACGCGCAGGCGGTCGCGCGCCAGCAGCAGGGCCAGGGTGCGGCCCACGATGCCCGCGCCGCGAATACAGATATCAAAGGTTTGCGCCATGCGGGCCATTGTAGGAGCGGGGGCGGGCCCGCGGAGGCAGTGCAGAATTGGGGCCTTTCCCTGTCCGTTCTTTTTCAGGAGCGCCACCGCGTGAGCTTCAGCACCGAATCCGACCTGTCGGGCACCATCGCCCGGCTGTTTGTCTACCCCATCAAGTCCTGCGCCGGCATCGAGGTGCGCGAAGCCCTGCTCACCGAAACCGGCCTGGACCTGGACCGTGCCTGGATGGTGGTCGACCCCCAGGGCCAGTTCCTCACCCAGCGCGAGCTGCCGCGCATGGCGCTGATCCGCCCCCAGCTCAAGAGCGAGGAGATGGTGCTGCGCGCCCCCGGCATGCTGGCCCTGCACGTGGGCATCGACGTGGTCGAGGAGCCCATGACCGTGACCGTCTGGCGCGACACCGTGCCCGCCTGGGACATGGGCGCCGTGGCCGCCCAGTGGTTCACCGACTTCCTGGGCACGCCCTGCCGCCTGGTGCGCTTCGACCCCGAGGTCAAGCGCCTGTCCAGCATGGACTGGACCGGCGGCGTGGAGGCGCCCAACCAGTTCGCCGACGGCTTTCCGGTGCTGGTGGCCAGCCAGGCCTCGATCGACAGCTTGAACGAGCGCCTGGCCGCCGCCGGCCACGCCGCCGTGGGCATCGAGCGCTTTCGCCCCAACGTGGTGCTCGATGGCGTGGAAGCGCACGACGAGGACCGCGTGGACCAGATCCGCGTCGATGCCGAGGGCGGCGAGCTGCACCTGGCGACCGTCAAGCCCTGCGCGCGCTGCCCCATTCCCGACATCGACCCCGTCACGGCCGAGAGCACGCCGGTGGTGGGCGACACCCTGCGCACCTACCGCCAGGACAAGCGCCTCGATGGCGCCATCACCTTCGGCATGAACGCCATCGTGCGCCAGGGCGCGGGCCAGGTGCTGCGCGTGGGCCAGCGCATCGCGGCCGATCTGCGCTTCGACTGAGGGCTTGTGGGAGGGCGTGTGGGGCCTGCGGCCAGCCGCCCGTAAAATAGGCGGTTTGTCTCCCGAATTCCAGAAAGCCCTGCCATGAGCCTCCAATGCGGCATCGTGGGCCTGCCCAATGTGGGCAAGTCCACCCTCTTCAACGCGCTGACCAAGGCCGGCATCGCCGCCGAGAACTACCCGTTCTGCACCATCGAGCCCAACACCGGCGTGGTCGAGGTGCCCGATCCCCGCCTGCAGAAGCTGGCCGGCATCGTCGAGCCCGAGCGCATCGTGCCGGCCATCGTCGAGTTCGTGGACATCGCCGGCCTGGTGGCGGGCGCCTCCAAGGGCGAAGGCCTGGGCAACCAGTTCCTGGCCCACATCCGTGAGACCGACGCCATCGTCAACGTGGTGCGCTGCTTCGAAGACCCCAACGTGATCCACGTGGCCGGCCGGGTCGACCCCATCGCCGACATCGAGGTCATCCAGACCGAGCTGTGCCTGGCCGACCTGGCCACCGTCGAGAAGGCCCTGAACCGCTACAGCAAGGCCGCCAAGTCGGGCAACGACAAGGAGGCGGCCAAGATCGTCTCGCTGCTCACGCCCATCCAGGCCGCGCTCGACCAGGGCAAGCCCGCACGCAGCATCAGCGTGAGCAAGGAAGACGCGCCCCTGCTCAAGCAGTTCTGCCTGATCACCGCCAAGCCCGCCATGTTCGTGGGCAATGTGAGCGAAGACGGCTTCGAGAACAACCCGCTGCTCGACCGCCTCAAGGAATACGCCACCGCCCAGGGCGCCCCCGTGGTGGCCATCTGCGCCAAGATCGAGGCCGAGATGGCCGAGATGGGCGACGAGGACCGCGACATGTTCCTGCAGGAGATGGGCCTCGAAGAACCCGGCCTGAACCGCCTGATCCGCGCCGGCTTCAGCCTGCTGGGCCTGCAGACCTACTTCACGGCCGGCGTCAAGGAAGTGCGCGCCTGGACCATCCACATCGGCGACACGGCGCCCCAGGCGGCCGGCGTGATCCACGGTGACTTCGAGCGCGGCTTCATCCGCGCCCAGACCATCGGCTTTGACGACTACATCGCCTACAAGGGCGAGCAGGGCGCGAAGGACGCAGGCAAGATGCGCGCCGAAGGCAAGGAATACGTGGTCAAGGACGGCGACGTGCTGAACTTCCTGTTCAACGTCTGACCCTTTCCGGCCGACTCCTCGGCAGGCGCCCCCAGCGCCTGCCCCCGCATCCCTGCTGGGCCCTGGGCCTTGCAGGGATTTTTTTATGCGCCCGAATCCCCGATCCCCATGAACCCCGGAATCCTCTACGCCAGCCTGGCCTATGTCGCCTGGGGCCTGCTGCCCGTGTACTTTCGCCAGGTGGCCGATGTGCCCGCGCTCGAAGTGGTGGTGCACCGCACGGCCTGGGCCTTGCTGTTCCTGCTGGCGGTGCTGGGCTTGCGCCGGCAGTGGGCCTGGCTGCCGGCCCTGCTGCGCCAGCCGCGCGTGGTGGCGGCCTTTGCGCTGTCGGCGCTGCTGCTCTCGTCCAACTGGCTGACCTATGTCTGGGCGGTGCAGAACCAGCATGTGGTGGATGCCAGCCTGGGCTACTTCATCCTGCCGCTGGTCAACGTGGCCATGGGCTTTTTCTTTCTGCACGAGCGGCCGCGCCCGGGGCAGTGGCTGGCGGTGGCCGTGGCGGCCGCGGGCGTGCTCTGGCTCACGCTGCAGACCGGGCGCCTGCCGTGGATTGCACTGGTGTTGGCGCTCACTTTCGGCATCTATGGGCTGGTGCGCAAGCTGGCACCGCTGGGGGCGCTCGAAGGCCTGGCGCTGGAGACGCTGATGCTCGCACCCCTGGCCTTCGGCGCCATGGCCTGGTGGGCCTGGCAAGGCCAGGGCGTGCTGGTGCAGGGCGATGCCACCCACATCGGCTGGCTGGCGCTGGCGGGGCCGCTCACGGCCATTCCGCTGCTGCTGTTCGCCGCGGGGGCCCGCAGGCTGCCGCTGGCGACGCTGGGCATCCTGCAGTACATCTCGCCCAGCCTGCAGTTCGCCCTGGGCGTCTGGCTGTTCCACGAGCCGCTGCAGCCCTCCCGGCTGGCAGGCTTCGTGCTTATCTGGGCGGCATTGGTCGTCTACAGCCTGGAAGGGTGGTGGCAGGTGCGTGCGGGCACGGCCGTGGCTGCGGCAGACCGCTGACCCGCGCGGGCGGGGGGCGCTACTGGAAAACACGGGGGTGGCTGCGGGGGGCTGTACCTAAAATACCGGGTCCCGTGATCGGGGCCCCAAGACTGTGCGCGCGCGCCCTGTCTGTGCGCCAAGCGCCGGTGCGAACCCGCCCTGGCCCTGGTGGCTGTCCATTGACTGAAAAAACGAACGTTTCCAACCAAGTGCACAGACCACCATGGGCGCCACCTCCCCCCTCGCGACGCTGTTTGGGCGCAAGAAGCCGCTGTTCGCCAACACCGATGCCTTTCCGCTGACGGACGCCATCCTGGAGTTCGATGACTCCAGCGACGAGCCTGCGGCGCAGCACCACCTCTCGCGCCGCGAGATGGACCTGGCCGGCCAGCCACGCGACCGGGCCGCCGCCCGGCGCTGGTGGGTGGCCAGCGCGCTGATCGCACTGTACTTCCTGGCGCTGCTGGGCTTCCATGCGCTGGGCATGGTGCAGGCGCGCACCGTGTTCGTCGCGCTGGCGCTGGTGGCTGTGGGCGTGCCCGGTTTTGCCCTGGCCTTCGCGCTGGGGCTGCACCACCGCGCCCGGGACAAGCAGCTCAAGCTGCCCATCGCCATGGTGGCCTGCGCCAGCCTGCTGGTGCTCTGCTACCTCGCCCCCATCCTGCAGATCCTGATGGCGCCGTTTGCCTTCATCGTCGTGGCCTATGCCATGTACCGGGTGTCGGGCCGCGCGCTCATGGCCCTGGCCGGCATGCTGATGGGGGGTTACGCGCTGGTGATCGGCCTGCACCATGCCGAGCAGGGCAACGAGGCGCTGCTGCGGCTGGAGCTGGCGCACTGGCTGTCGCTGGCGCTGGCGCTGCCGGCCTTCATCCTGCTGATCGGCAAGGTGCAGAAGCTGCACCGCATCCTGCACCGCGCCAGCCGCAAGATCCGCAACATCCAGGAAGATGCCCAGCGCGACACCCTGGTGGGCTGCTTCAACCGGCGCTACACCGTGGCCGCGCTCGAAGAGCAAAAGCAACTGGCCGACGAGAGCGGCATCCCGCTGTGCCTGGCGGTGATCGACCTGGACCATTTCAAGCGCATCAACGACGAATTGGGCCACCTGGGCGGCGACGAGGTGTTGCGCACCTTCTCGCGCGTGGCGCAGGACAATGTGCGCGCCGGCGACATCTTCGGGCGCTATGGCGGCGAGGAGTTTTTGCTGATCTTCCCCGGCACCTCGCTGCTGCCCGCGCTCAACACCTGCGAGCGCATCCGCGCCCACGTGGAGTCGCATGCCTGGCCCGCGGCGCTGCAAAGCCGTGTGTCCGTGTCCATCGGGGTCACGCAGTACATCCTGGGCGAGTCGGTGCTCGAATTCTTCTCGCGTGCCGACACGGCCATGTACATGGCCAAGGAAGGCGGGCGCAACCAGGTGGTGGTGGAGGAGCCCGTCTCCAAGGGCGATTCGTCCATTGCACCCCTGGGCACCGAAAAGGACTTTCTCGGCACCCCCGCGCCCTGATCAGCCGCCCAGTTGCCCGGGCATGAAGTGCAGCAGCACGGTGGTCATCACCAGGTAGCGCATGAACTTGCCCACGGCCATGTAGGCCAGGCAGGGCCAGAACGGCAGCTTGAGCCAGCCGGCCACGGCGCACAGCGGGTCGCCCACCACGGGCAGCCAGCTGAGCAGGCAGGCGCGGGCGCCAAAGCGCTCCAGCCAGGCCAGGGCGCGCACATTGGTGGCATGCCCGCGCGCCTTGTCCACCGCCTTGTGGGCCCCCAGGCCCATCCACCAGCTGACGCCGCCACCCAGCGTATTGCCCACCGTCGCCACGAGGATGGCGGGCCAGAACATTGCCGGGTTGAGTTGGATGAGGCCGAACACGGCCGGCTCCGAGCCCAGCGGCAGCAGCGTCGCCGAGACGAACGAGACGACGAAGACGGTGCTCAGGCCGACCTGGGGCAGGGCCAGCCACTGCATCAGCTGGTGCATCCATATTTCCATGCTTTCCATGCACCAGAGTTTAGGGGTGGCCCGCGGCCGAAAAGCCGGCTAGGGCTTCCGTCCTACAGGGGCGCGCGCCATCTGCGCATGGCCCGTCGCGGCGCGGATTCGTATCGTTCATGGACGCTACCGCTCACGCAGGAGGCCCCATGCACACCATCCATCGCACCCCCACCATCGCCCGCCGCAGCCCCTGGCTGTCGCTGGCAGCGGTCGCGTTGCTGGCCGCGTGCGCGCAGAGTCCCCAGGCAGCCGTGCCCCCTGCAGTGCCCTCGGGCGCGACCAGCGTGGTGCCGGGGCAGGGCTGCACTGCCACCGGCCAGCCGGCCGCCCTGCGCGCCGTGGAAGACAGCCTGAAGGCCCAGGGCCTGGCGCTCAAGGCGCGCTGCCATGCCGAGAGCGGGGCCTGGGTGGTGCGGGTGGCCGTGGTCGATGGCCTGCGTGCCAGCAAGCTCGTGCGCGGCCCCCTGGCCGATGGCGGCGAGGTGGACATGGGCACACCGTCCGGCGTGCTGGCACCGGCCACCCAGGACTTCTCCCCCGATGTGCACCACAACCGCCAATGGCTGCGCAGCCTGATGGCGCGCCACCAGTTCGACAACCTGCCCGATGCCTGGTGGCACTACACCCAGCGCGGCGTGCCGGCACCGGCCAGCGATACCGATCTCGCGGCCCGCTGACCGGGCCCCTTGCAGGGGTGATGCAGTATTGCTGCACTGCAGCATGCGCGCCTCAAAAAAGTCGCGCATATTTCATTTGCTGAAATTTTAAGCAGGTACAATCCTGCCTCCTTTTTCGGCATTCGCGGCATTCGCGCACCCCCATCCCCTCCATGCAGATCGGCCACATTCCTTTGGCGAACGCCTTGTTCGTCGCCCCGATGGCGGGCGTCACGGACCGGCCGTTCCGCCAGCTGTGCAAGGCGCTGGGGGCGGGCTATGCCGTGAGCGAAATGGTGACCTCGCGCAAGGACCTGTGGAACAGCCTCAAGACCTCGCGCCGGGCCAACCATGAAGGCGAACCCGGGCCCATTGCCGTGCAGATCGCCGGCACCGAGGCGCAGATGATGGCCGAGGCCGCGGTCTACAACGTGGAGCGCGGCGCGCAGATCATCGACATCAACATGGGCTGCCCGGCCAAGAAGGTGTGCAACAAGTGGGCGGGTTCCGCCCTGATGCAGGACGAGGCGCTGGCCGTGTCCATCGCGCAGGCGGTGGTCGAGGCCTGTGCACCGCACAAGGTGCCCGTCACGCTCAAGATGCGCACCGGCTGGTGCCAGGAGCACAAGAATGCCGTGGCGCTGGCGCGCCAGTTCGAGGCCGTGGGCATCCAGATGCTCACGGTGCACGGGCGCACACGCGAGCAGGGCTATAAGGGCCAGGCCGAGTACGACACCATCGCTGCCGTGAAGGCGGCGGTGCGCGTGCCCGTGGTGGCCAATGGCGACATCACCTCGCCCGAGAAGGCGCGCGAGGTGCTGGCCGCGACCGGGGCCGATGCCATCATGATCGGCCGCGCGGCCCAGGGGCGGCCCTGGATCTTCCGCGAGATCGGGCATTTCCTGGCCACGGGCGAACACCTGGCGCCACCGCTGGTGGCCGAGGTGCGGCGCCTGCTGCTGGACCACCTGCACGACCACTACCGCCTGTATGGCGAGCTGACCGGGGTGCGCAGTGCGCGCAAGCACATTGCCTGGTACCTGCGCTCCATGCCGGGCGGCGAAGCCTTTCGACAACACATCAACACCATCGAGGACTGCGCGGTCCAGTGGCAGGCGGTGGCGGACTACCTGGATGCGCTCGCGCAGCAGATGGACCGTTTTCCCGCCGCCAGCACACTGGCCGCCGACGCAGACCCCAGCGAAGAACAAGAGGGATTGGCTGCATGAGCAAGAAACATATTGAAGAGTGCGTGCGTGAGAGCCTGCAGGGCTACTTTCGCGACCTGGGCGGCGAGACGCCCGATGGCATGTACGACATGCTGGTGCGCGTGGTCGAACGCCCGCTGCTGGAGGTCGTGATGCAGCAGGCCGAGAACAACCAGTCGCGTGCCGCCGAATGGCTGGGCCTGAACCGCAACACCCTGCGCAAGAAACTGGTGGAGCACAAGCTGCTCTGACCTCGGCGCCGGATCGTTGCTGGCGCGCCCTTCCACCGGCGCGGTCGCCTGCCTCCACGCCCCACCCGATTCCACACTACCCACCGACCTGCCATGAACGCACTTCTTTCCGTCTCCGACAAAACCGGCATCGTTGAATTTGCCCAGGCGCTGCATGCCCTGGGCATCAAGCTGCTGTCCACCGGAGGCACGGCCAAGCTGCTGGCCGACAAGGGCCTGCCCGTGACCGAGGTGGCCGAGGTCACCCAGTTCCCCGAGATGCTGGACGGCCGCGTCAAGACCCTGCACCCCAAGGTGCACGGCGGTCTGCTGGCACGCCGCGAACTGCCCGAGCACATGGCGGCGCTCAAGGAGCACGGCATCGACACCATCGACCTGCTGGTGGTCAACCTCTACCCCTTCGAGTCCACCGTGGCCAAGGCCGGCTGCACCCTGGCCGACGCCATCGAGAACATCGACATCGGCGGCCCCGCCATGGTGCGCAGCGCCGCCAAGAACTGGAAGGACGTGGGCGTGCTGACCGACGCCTCGCAGTACCCCGCCGTGCTGGCCGAGCTCAAGGCCGCGGGCAAGCTCTCCGACAAGCTGCGCTTTGCGCTGTCGGTGGCCGCCTTCAACCGCATCGCCCAGTACGACGGCGCGATCAGCGACTACCTCTCGTCCGTCACCTTCGAGGAAGAAAAACTGTCGGAGACCTACGTGCCCGCGCGCGCCCAGTTCGCGGGCCAGAGCAACGGCATCTTCACCAAGGTGCAGGACCTGCGCTACGGCGAGAACGCCCACCAGCAGGCCGCGCTGTACCGCGACCTGCACCCCGCGCCCGGCTCGCTGGTCACCGGTGAGCAACTGCAGGGCAAGGAACTCTCGTACAACAACATCGCTGACGCCGACGCCGCCTGGGAGTGCGTCAAGAGCTTCGAGGCACCGGCCTGCGTCATCGTCAAGCACGCCAACCCCTGCGGCGTGGCCGTGGGCCTGGACGCGCTGGACAGCTACAGCAAGGCCTTCCAGACCGACCCCACCAGCGCCTTCGGCGGCATCATCGCCTTCAACCGCCCGGTGGACGGCAAGGCCGCGCAGCAGATCTCCAAGCAGTTCGTCGAGGTGCTGATGGCGCCCGACTTCACGGCCGAGGCGCTGGAAGTCTTCAAGGCCAAGGCCAATGTGCGCCTGCTCAAGATCGCGCTGCCCGCGCACGGCGGCACCACCGACTGGCAACGCGGCCGCAACGCCATGGACGCCAAGCGCATCGGCTCGGGCCTGCTGCTGCAGACTGCCGACAACCATGAGCTGTCGCTGACCGACCTCAAGGTCGTGACCCAGAAGCAGCCCACGCTCGAAGAGATGGAAGACCTGCTGTTCGCCTGGAAGGTGGCCAAGTACGTCAAGAGCAATGCCATCGTCTTCTGCAAGGGCGGCATGACCATGGGTGTGGGCGCCGGCCAGATGAGCCGCCTCGATTCGGCCCGCATCGCCAGCATCAAGGCCGGCCACGCCAACCTGAGCCTGCAGGGCACGGTGGTGGCGAGCGACGCCTTCTTCCCCTTCCGCGACGGCCTGGACGTGGTGGTCGATGCGGGCGCGACCTGCGTGATCCAGCCCGGTGGCTCCATGCGCGACAACGAGGTCATCGACGCCGCGAACGAGCGCGGCGTGGCCATGGTGTTCAGCGGCGTGCGCCACTTCCGCCACTGAGGACAACGGGAGGCCGCAGGCCTGCCGGCGCACCGAAGCACAAAAGGCCAGGGCCTGGAGGCGACTCCAGGCCCTGGCCTTTTTCCGTGGGCGGCTCTTGCCTCAGGTGCCGAAATCCATGGGCAGGCCCACGTAGTTTTCGGCCAGCGCCGTGGATGCGGCGCGCGAGTGGATCAGGTAGTCGAGCTCGGCTTCCTGCATCTTCTGGCCGAACTCGCCGGTGTCGGGGAAGCGGTGCATCAGCGAGGTGAACCACCACGAGAAGCGCTCGGCGCGCCAGACGCGGCGCAGGCAGCGGTCGGAGTAGGTGTCGATGCCGGCGCTCGACTTGTCGCCGTAGTAATCGGCAAACGCGTTCCACAGGTAGCCCACGTCGCTGGCGGCCAGGTTCAGGCCCTTGGCGCCCGTGGGGGGCACGATGTGGGCCGCGTCGCCCGCCAGGAACAGGCGGCCGAAGCGCATGGGCTCGGCCACGAAGCTGCGCAGCGGGGCGATGCTCATCTCCAGCGCCGGGCCGGTGACCAAGTGCGCGCGTGCCTCGGGGTCCAGGCGGTTCGCGAGCTCGGCCCAGAACTGTTCGATGCTCCAGTTCTCCACCTTGTCGGTGTCGGGCACCTGCAGGTAGTAGCGGCTGCGCGTGGTGCTGCGCATGCTGCACAGCGCAAAGCCGCGCTCGGTGTTGGCGTAGATCAGCTCGTGCGAGACGGGCGGCACGTCGGCCAGCACGCCCAGCCAGCCGAAGGGGTAGACGCGCTCGTAGGTCTTGAGTGCGCCCTCGGGCACGCTGGCGCGGCACACGCCGTGGTAGCCGTCGCAGCCGGCGATGAAGTCGCAGCGCAGCTCGTGCGTCTGGCCGTCCTTCTCCCAGGTCACGCACGGCTGGCTGCCGTCGAAGTCGTGCACGCGCACATTGGCGGCTTCGTACACGGTGGTGAGGCCCGCGGCGGCGCGCGCGTCCATCAGGTCGTGCGTGACCTCGGTCTGGCCGTAGACCGTGACGCGGCTGCCGCCGGAGAGGGCATGCAGGTCGATGCGGTGGCGCGCGCCCTTGAACAGCAGTTCGATGCCATCGTGCGGCAGGCCCTGGGCATGGGCGCGGGCGCTCACGCCGGCTTTTTCCAGCAGGTCCATGGTGACCTGTTCGAGCACGCCGGCGCGGATGCGGCCGAGCACGTAGTCGGCGCTGCGTTGCTCGATGATGACGGCCTCGATGCCGGACGTGTGCAGCAACTGGCCGAGCAGCAGGCCGGCCGGGCCGGCGCCGATGATGGCAACCTGGGTACGCATGGGGGAACCTCGCAAAGCTGGGGATGGACGGGCCCTGCAAGCTCTCTTGCAGGGCATGGCCCAAGCGTAGGTTGATGCAGGTCAAAGCGCGATGCCGCCCAACCGGTTGCGTGCGATCAGTGGACGCTTTGTGCGATCATCGCGCAATGCTTGAGTGCCCGACCGCCTGCCGCCCATGACCACTGCCGCCACCCCCATCGCCAAGGCCGACCTCATCGAAGGCATGGCCAAGGGCATGGCCGTGCTGGAGAGCTTCGATACCGAGCGCCAGCGCCTGAACGCCACGCTGGCCGCGCAGCGCACCGGGCTCACGCGCGCGGCGGCGCGCCGGCACCTGCTCACGCTGGCGCACCTGGGTTACCTGGAGAGCGATGGCAGCTACTTCTGGCTGGCGCCCAAGGTGCTGCGTTTTTCGGGCAGCTACCTGGCCTCGGCACGGCTGCCGCGCGTGCTGCAGCCCACGCTCAACCGGCTGGCAGCGCAGACGCAGCAGTCCTTCTCGGCCGTGGTGCTCGATGGCAGCGAGGTGGTGATCGTGGCGCGCAGCGGGGTGTACGGCGCGCCCTCGCGCGTGCTGGCCTATGGCCTGCACCTGGGCGCGCGGCTGCCGGCGCACCCCACCTCCACCGGGCGGGTGCTGCTGGCGGCGCTGCCCGCGCCCGCACTCACGGCCTGGCTCAAGGGCGCCACGCTGCAGCGGCTCACGCCCCACACCCTCACCCAGGTCGGCCCGCTGCGCCAGGCCATCGCGCGTGCGCGCCGCGACGACTGGTGCCTGGCGGTGGAAGAGCACGAGCTGGGCGTGCACGCCCTGGCCGTGCCCCTGCGCAACCTGCAGGGGCAGACCGTGGCGGCGCTGAATGTGGTGGCCTCGCCCAAGCAGCTGGACGAGGGCAGCCTGCAGCGCGAGATGCTGCCGCTGTTGCAGGAGGCCGCCCGCGAACTGCGCGGCCTCCTGTAGCTGTCTCTTATTTTGCGAGGGCCTTGAAGACCTCGCGCGCGGCAGCCACGGTGGCGGCGATGTCTTCTTCGCTGTGGGCCGAGCTCACGAAGCCGGCCTCGTACAGCGCGGGCGCGATATAGACGCCGCGGTCCAGCAGCCCATGGAACAGCTGGTTGAAGCGCGCGCTGTCGGTGGTCAGCACCTCGGGGTAGCTCTGGGGCAGGGTGGGCAGCAGGAAGAAGCCGAACATGCCGCCTTCGCTGTCGGCGCAAAAGGGCACGCCCTCGGCGGCGGCAGCCGCCTTCAGGCCGTCCACCAGCGACTGCGTGCGGGCCGACAGGGCCTCGAAAAAACCGGGCTTCTTGATCTCGCGCAGCGTGGCCAGGCCGCAGGCCGTGGCCACCGGGTTGCCCGAGAGCGTGCCCGCCTGGTAGACGGCGCCGATGGGCGCCAGGTGTTCCATGATGGCGCGCGGCCCGCCGAAGGCGGCCAGCGGCATGCCGCCGCCGATCACCTTGCCCAGCACGGTGAGGTCGGGCTGGAAGCCGGGGATGCTCTTGGCGTACACGCCCTGGGCGCTGGTCAGGCCCACGCGGAAGCCGGTCATCACCTCGTCGAGCACCAAGAGCGCGCCGTACTCGGTGCACAGCTCGCGGCAGCGCTGCATGAAGGGCACGCTCGCGCGCACGAAGTTCATGTTGCCGGCGATGGGCTCGATCATCAGGCAGGCCAGGTCCTTGCCGTGCAGGGCGAAGGCTTCTTCGAGCTGGGCGATGTCGTTGTATTCGAGCACCAGGGTGTGCTGCACCACCTCGGGCGGCACGCCCGCGCTGGTGGCGTTGCCGAAGGTGGCCAGGCCCGAGCCGGCCTTGACCAGCAGCGCATCGGCATGGCCGTGGTAGCAGCCGTTGAACTTGATGATCTTGCTGCGGCCGGTGGCGCCACGCGCCAGGCGGATGGCGCTCATGCCGGCCTCGGTGCCCGAGCTGACCAGGCGGATCATCTCCATCGAGGGCACCAGGCCGATGATCTCCTCGGCCAGTTCCACTTCGCGCTCGGTCGGCGCGCCAAAGCTGAAGCCCTCCAGCGCCGCCTTCTGCACCGCCTCGACCACGGCCGGGTGGCCATGGCCCAGGATCATGGGGCCCCAGGAGCCGATGTAGTCGATGAAGCGCTGGTCGTTGGCGTCCCAGAAATGGGCGCCCTGGGCGCGCTTCACGAAACGGGGCGTGCCGCCCACGGCCTTGAAGGCGCGCACGGGCGAGTTCACGCCGCCGGGGATCAGCGCCTTGGCGCGTTCGAACAAGGGGATGTTGAGGTCAGTGCTTGGTGTCATGGGGGGGCATCACAAAGCCTTCGATGGCCGTGGTGTCATCAAGGGCGGCTTCTTCGTCGTCCCCGTCCTCGTCCTCGGGCTGGGCCCAGAACATGCGGTCGGGCACGATGTGGCCCATTCCGGGGCGAAAGCCGGCGTCCAGGCAGCGGTCCAGGTAGCCCAGCGCCTCGCTGGTGGCTTCGCCCAGGTCGTTGCCGCTGGCCACCAGGGCCGTGAGCGCGGCCGACAGGGTGTCGCCCGCGCCCGAGAAGGTGGCGTCGAACAGCTCGAACTTGCCGCTGCCCAGCACGGTCTGCGGCGAGGCCAGCACATTCTCGACGAACTGCTCGGGCAGGGGGATGCCGGTGACCAGGGTGTAGGGCACGCCCATCTCGGAGGCCGCCCGGGCAATGTCGCGCGCGGTGGGGTTGCGGTCGCTTTTCCAGTCCGGCAGCAGCCAGCGCCACAGCGTGCTGTGGTTTCCAACCAACACTGAGGTCTGCGGTAACAACAACTCACGGAAAGCGTCCAGGTACTCATCGATCTGCTCATCCGTCCACCAGGACAGGTTGGGCATGTAGGCTATGACTGGAACCTCGTCATAGTCTGTGGTTATTTCGGCGATGGCGCTGATGTTCTCGGGGCTGCCCACGAAACCCACCTTGATGGCCTGCACCGGCATGTCTTCGAGCACCGCGCGGGCCTGCTCGGACACGGCCTCGTCGTCAAAGCTGAAATGGTCGAATATCTGCGCCGTATCACGTGCGTAGGCGCCTGTGACCACCGCGACGGGGTGGCCTCCGACCGATGCGATGCTGCTGATGTCGGCCGTCAGGCCGCCGGCGCCGCTGGGGTCGCTGGCGTTGAAAACCAGCACGCAGGCCGGGCTGGCTTCGTCGCCGGATGCGTCATCGGTGTCACCGATTTCGGAAGGGGGGAGTGCAGAGGATGTCATGGGCCAGTGGCAGCATAGGGGGTGGCAAGGAAGCCGCAGCCCGGGGAGATGACTAGATACAATCGTTGCATTCTATGTGAAGGCCCTTTAAGCTGTGACCGACTCTAAAACTTGGATGTGTTTGATTTGCGGGTGGATATATGACGAGGCAGAGGGTGCGCCCGAGCACGGCATCGCCCCCAACACTCCATGGGACCAGGTCCCCATGAATTGGACCTGTCCGGAATGTGGCGCCCGCAAGGAAGATTTCGAGATGGTTCAGATCTGATGCGCGGCTCTTGGGCCGCGCTGTTTATTTTTCCATCGGGAGCATTAGCAATTGACTACAACAGGCGCATCTTTCAAAGTGCTCGTGGTGGATGACAGCAATACCATCCGCCGAAGCGCCGAGATTTTTCTCAAGCAGGGGGGGCACGAAGTCTTGTTGGCAGACGACGGCTTTGATGCTTTGGCGAAAGTGAACGATTACCAGCCGCAGCTGATTTTCTGTGACATTCTCATGCCCAAGCTCGACGGGTACCAGACCTGCGCGATCATCAAGCGCAATGCCCGTTTCGCAGATACTCCGGTGGTGATGCTGTCCTCCAAGGACGGCGTGTTCGACAAGGCGCGCGGGCGCATGGTCGGCTGCCAGGAATATCTCACCAAACCGTTTACCAAAGACCAGTTGCTGCAGGCTGTGCAGCAATTCGGCAATTCCCAACAAGGAGCGATGTAATGCCCATCCAGAAAGTTCTGGTCGTCGACGATTCGAAGACCGAGTTGATGTTTCTGACGGACCTGCTGCAGAAAAAAGGCATGCAGGTGCGCACGGCGGAGAACGCCGAAGAAGCCTTCCGCCGCCTGGCCGAAGACAAGCCCGACCTGATCCTCATGGACGTGGTGATGCCCGGCCAGAACGGCTTCCAGCTCACGCGCGCGATCACCCGCGACCCGCTGTACGCCGATGTGCCCATCATCATGTGCACCAGCAAGAACCAGGAGACCGACCGGGTCTGGGGTATGCGCCAGGGTGCGCGCGGCTACATCACCAAGCCGGTGGATCCCGCCGAGCTGCAGGCCAAGATTGACGCGCTGAACTGAGGCGGCGGCGCGTTCATGGCCAACCGCGAAGCCCTCCGCGAGCTCCAAGTCCGACTGGCCAGCCGCCTGCAGGCCGCCAGATCGGAAGGCTTGTCCGTATCGTCCTGGCTGGCTGTCGAGACAGCAGGGCAGTACTACCTTCTACCTCTCGCCCAATCGGGCGAGATTTTTCCTTGGGTCACCGTCCAGCCCGTGCCGTACACGCAAAGCTGGTTCCTGGGGGTTGCCAACCTGCGCGGCGGGCTGGTCGGCGTGGCCGACCTCGCCGGCATGCTGGGTACCACGGTCACGCGCTCCGAGCAGGCCCTGGCCGAGTCCAGCCTGCTGGCCTTCAACGCCGTGCTCGAAGTGAACGCCGCGCTGCTGGTGGACCGCCTGGCCGGCCTGCGCGGCACGGAGTCCTTCGTGTCCTCGGAGCCTCCTGCACCGGAATCTCCCGCATTCTTCGGTACCACCTACATCGATGCAGGTGGTGCGCGCTGGCAGGAGCTCAATCTGCAGATCCTGTCCCAACATCCCGCTTTCCTGAGCATCAGTGCTTGAGTTTTTCTGTAAGGCTGCACCATGTCCGTCGTCAATCAATTTGGAAAACTGTTCAACCGGAAGCCCGGCACGCCGGACGCCGCAGCGGGCAATGCTGCGGCCGATGACGGCCAGGACGCACTGGGGACCGGTTCGCTCGAGGCAGCCGCGCTGCGCGAGTACCAGAGCGATGCGATGAACAGCGTGCAGGGTGACCCCGGTGGCTACCCCTCCGAGCTCAGCGAACCCGATAGCGATGACGACCTGATCTCCCTGCCGGTGCTGGGCACCTCCACGGCAGCCGGCCACCAGCGCCGCCTGCTGGCCCTGCTGGCCGTTGGCGTGGTGGTGCTGGGTGGCATCGCCTACTGGGTGCTGGTGCAGGCGGACCGCTCGGCACAGCAGCTCGCTGCTACCGGCCAGTCCCTGATGCAGTCGCAGCGCCTGGCCAAGTCGGTGTCGCAGGCCCTGGTGGGCAGCCCCCAGGCCTTCCCCGACGTGGTGGAAAGCTCGGGCGTGCTGGCGCGCAACGTGCGCGCCCTGACCGCGGGTGACAACGAACTCGGCGTGCAATCGCTGGGCGAACCCTACAAGCCCGACCTGGAAGCCGTGACGCCGCTGATGGAGCGCGCCGAGCGCAACGCCGGTGTGGTGATGGGCCAGCAAAAGATCCTGACCCAGGTGGGCGACGCTCTGCGCACCATCAACCGCCAGTCGTCCGACCTGCTGGAAATCGCCGAGACGGTGTCCTCGCTCAAGCTGCAGCAGAACGCTCCCGCCGCCGAAATCTCGGCCGCCGGCCAGCTCGTGATGTTGACCCAGCGCATCGGCAAGTCCGCCAACGAATTCCAGACCATGGAAGGCGTGAGCCCCGAGGCCGTGTTCCTGCTGGGCAAGGACTTGAACTCGTTCAAGGAAATCGCCCAGGGCCTGCTCGACGGCAGCCCCGAACTGCGCCTGGCCGCGACCAAGGACGCACAGACACGTGAGCAGCTCGACGGTCTCGTGAAGCTGTACGAGCAGACCCGCACGCAGGCCAGCGCCATTCTGGGCAACCTGCAAGGCCTGGTGTCTGCCCGTGAAGCGCAATCCGCCATCATTGCCGACAGCGAACCGCTGCGCCGCCAGCTCGAAGGCCTGCAGAGCAAGCTGTCTGCCCAGACCGGCCTGGGTGCCGGGCAGATCGCGGCCCTGGGCCTCGCCGGCCTGTTCGTGCTGCTGTGCGGTATCGGCATTTCGCGCGTCCAGCTGCTGGACAGCCGTGGCCGCCAGACCGCTGCCGAATCGCAACAGAAGGACGCCAAGCGCCAGGAACAGGAAGCCAAGCGCGTCAACGACGCCAACCAGGCCGCCATTTTGCGTTTGATGAACGAACTGCAGTCGGTCGCTGAAGGCGACTTGACCCAGGAAGCCACCGTGACCGAGGACATCACCGGCGCCATCGCCGACTCGGTGAACTACACGGTGGAAGAACTGCGCCAGCTGGTGGGCAGCGTGCAGAACACGGCGACCCGCGTGGCGCAGACGACGGCCCAGGTGGATTCCACCTCGACCGAACTGCTGGCGGCCTCGACCGAACAGCTGCGCGAAATTCGCGAAACCGGCCGCTCCGTTCTCGACATGGCGACCCGAATCAACGAAGTGTCCACGCAAGCGCAAGAGTCGGCCACTGTGGCCCGCCAATCGCTGCAAGCCGCCGACTCCGGTCTGCAGGCCGTGCAGAACGCCATCGGCGGTATGAACTCCATCCGCGACCAGATCCAGGACACCTCCAAGCGCATCAAGCGCCTGGGCGAATCCTCGCAGGAGATCGGTGAAATCACGGAACTGATTTCCGACATTACCGAGCAGACGAACGTGCTGGCCCTGAACGCTGCCATCCAGGCCGCATCCGCTGGTGAAGCCGGTCGCGGCTTCTCGGTGGTGGCGGAAGAAGTGCAGCGCCTTGCTGAACGCTCCGCAGACGCCACGCGCCAGATCTCGGCACTCGTGAAGGCCATTCAGACCGACACCCAGGACGCCGTGGCCGCTATGGAACGCTCCACGCAGGGTGTGGTGGAAGGGGCTCGCCTCTCTGACTCCGCCGGTACCGCACTGACCGAAATCGACCGCGTGTCGCGCCGCCTTGCCGAGCTGATCGAGCAGATCTCCTCCTCCACCTCGCGTGAAGCCGTTCTGGCCAACGAAGTGGCCGACAACATCCAGCACATTTTTGCCGTGACGGAGCAGACCGGAGAAGGTACCCGTACCACGGCCCAACAGGTGCGCGAACTGTCGCACATGGCCGAAGAACTGCGCCAGTCTGTCGCCCGTTTCAAGATCGCCTAAGTCGATCCGTAGTCATCAACCAGCTGGCTCATTGCAGCCGGGGACGAACCCATGCCATCTATTGATGTCAAAAATGCACCGGCCGCAGACTGGACCCAGGGAGATCAGGACCTGGGTCCTTTGGCTTGGGTGCTCGACGAACTGCGCAAATCCCTGGGCGGTGCCGTCAAATCCATGCGCCGTTTCGTGCGCGACACGGAAACCGCGAACGAATCCGATCTGGCGGCCCTCGACGCCGGCGCCCTGCGCATCGCGCGCCAGCAACTGCACCAGGCCAGCGGTGCGCTCGAAATGGTGGGCATGGGCCCACCGGCCCTGGTGCTGCGCGCCATGGAAGCCGCAGTCCAGCGCTTCGTGCAACGCCCCGAGCTGTGCACCGACGAGGCCACCAACACCATTGAAAAGGCCAGCTTCGGCCTGATCGAATACCTGGAGAGCGTGCTGGCGGGCAAGGGTGTCTCGGCCGTCGCGCTGTTTCCCCAGTACCGCGATGCCCAGGCCCTGGCCGGTGCCGAGCGCGTGCACCCGGCCGATCTGTGGCCCGTGGAACGCCGTTTCCGCGAACCCGAAGTCACCATCCCGGCCGAACCGCTGCCCTACGGCCCGCAGGCGCGCGCGCTGCTGGACGCCGCCGTGCTGCGCATCGTCAAGACGGGTGATGCCAAGGCCGCCCGCAGCATGTACGAGACCTGCCTGGGCTTTGTGGCCGCCCAGCAGGACCGCCAGTCGCGTGCGTTCTGGAAGATCTGCGCCGCCTTCTTCGAGGCCTTTGCCGGCGGCCTGCTGCCGCCCGATGTGTATGTGAAGCGCGTGGCCTCCCGCGTGCTCATGCAGTACGCCACCCTGGCCAAGGGCGACAACACCATCGCCGACCGCCTGGTGCAGGACCTGCTGTTCTTCTGCTCACAGACCACGGTGCCTGCGGGCGCTGCCGACAAGTTCCCCGCGCTGATGACCGTGCGCCATGCGTTCAGCCTGGACCGCTTCAAGCCCGTGGAGTACGAGGTCGCGCGCTTTGGCCGCTTCGACCCGGCCGTGCTGGCCCAGGCCAGGAAGCGCATCGCCGCCGCCACCGAGACCTGGTCGGCCCTGGCCGGCGGTGACCGCAACAAGATCAAGCCCGCGGCCGACCAGTTCAGCCTGGTCTGCGATTCGCTGCGCAAGCTCAGCCCCGGCAGCGAAAAGCTGGCGGTGGCGCTCACGCAGGTGATGGATGCCACCACCAAGTCCGGCGAGCCGCCAACGGCCGAGCTGGCCATGGAGGTGGCGACCTCGGTGCTGTACCTGCAGGCCGCGTTCGAAGAACTCGATTCGGCCGAAGAGCAGATGGCCGAGCGCGCCGCCCGCCTGTCCGAGCGGCTCGCCGCCGTGGGCGCCGGTGCCGAGCCCGAGCCCCTGGAAGCCTGGATGGAAGAGCTGTACCGCCGTGTCAGCGACAACCAGACCATGGGCAGCGTGGTGGACGAACTGCGTGCCACCCTGGCCGAGGCCGAGAAGTGCCTGGACCTGTTCTTCCGCGACCCCAAGGACGTCTCCGTGCTGGCCCCGGTTCCGGGCCACATGGCGCAGATGCGCGGCGTGCTGTCCGTGCTGGGGCTGGACCAGGCCTCGATGGCCGTGGTGCGCATGCGCGACACCGTCGACCGCCTGCTGATCAACGACATCCCCGAGGAAGAGCGCCAACCCGCGTTCGAGAAGCTGGGCAGCAGCATGGGCGCGCTGGGCTTCCTGATCGACATGCTGAGCTACCAGCGCGCCATGGCGCGCAAGCTCTTCGTCTACGACGAAGAGCAGGGCGAGCTGCGCATCCTCACGGGCCGCACCCGTTCGCGTGCCACCGACAACACCCAGGAAGCCACGCCCGCCAAGCTCGAAGAGCGCGCGGCCGTTCCGCTGCCCGACGTGGTGCCACGCTTCCCGGTCGAAGAGCCCGAGAGCGCTCCGACCGACTTCTCGCCCCTGCCCGGTGAATTTGCCGAGCCGGCCCCTGCGCCCGCACCGGTGGAGCAGCTGGCCCCCGACATCGGCTTCGGCCACCTGGGCGCGGCCCCTGCCGCTCCCGTGGCCCCTGCCCAGGCCGCGCCGGCACCGGTGCCGGTGGCGGTGGCGGTGACTTCGGGCCCGGTGGTGCGTCCGCCGGTCGAGGTCGAAGACGAACTGCTCGAGATCTTCCTGGAGGAGGCGCGCGAGGTCGTCGAGACCGGCCTGACCGCCATTGCCACGCTGACCCAGGAGCCGGGCGAGCTGAGCGAGCAGACCACGCTGCGCCGTGCCTTCCACACCCTGAAGGGCAGCTCGCGCATGGTGGGCCTCAACGACTTCGGCGAAGCCGCCTGGTCGATGGAGCAGATGCTCAATGCCTGGCTGGCCGAGCAAAAGCCCATGAAGGCGCCGCTGTTGCAGCTGTCCACCGAGGCCCTGCGTGCCTTTGGCGACTGGGCCGACAGCCTGGCCACCGGCAGCCCCACGCACTGGCAGCCCGAGGCCTTCCGCAAGGCCGCGGAAGCCATGCGCCAGGACGGCACCCTGCTGCCCCTGACCTCGGCCGCTGCCGAGCCCGCTGCAGCCCCCGCACCTGCACCGGCACCCGCCGAAGAAGTGCCGGCCCTGATCGACGTGCCTGCCGACATCGTGGCCGAGGTGCCCGCCGAGCTGCCCGAGGCCGTGCCCCAGCCGGTGGAGGTGCCCGAGCTGATCGAGGTTCCCGCCCTGGCCGAGCCGGTGGCCGAAGCCCTGCCGCTGGAAGAAGAAGAGATCGTCCACGTCGACTTCGAATCCACCGAAGTGCCGGAAGACGCGATCGAGCCCGAAATCGTCGCGCTCGAAGCACCCCAGGAAGTGCCCGACACCAGCTCCACGGTCACCGAAGAGATCGACTTCGCGGTGTTTGCCGACGCGGTCGCCCAGGTGCCCGAGATTTCCGAAGTGCCCCAGGCCATCGAGCTGCCCCCGGTGGCCGAGCCCGTCGCGGCCGCCCCGGTGGTGGACTTCGACCTGCCGATGCTCGACAGTTTCGAGGCCGCGGCAGAGCCGGCCCCGGCGCCCGTGGCCGAGCCCGCACCCGTGGTGCCGGCCGTGGTCGACACGCCGTTCGAGTTCCAGCTCGATGACCAGTTGCTGCAAGCCGGTGCCCCGGCCCCTGCACAGCCGGAGGAGCTGTCCGAGGCCGACGCCCTGATGGCGTTTGCCCCCGAGCCCGATCAGCCCGCACCCGCAGTGGTGGCCGCGCCCATCGCAGCCGTCGAAGCCCTGCCGGAGGTGCTGCCCGAAGTGCTGCCTGAAGTTGCGGCAAGCCCCGTGGCGCCCCCGGCCGCCGCTCCGGTGGTCGAAGAGCCACCGTTCGACGAGGCCGTCAAGGTCATCGAGACGCTGCGCATCGGCATCCCGCTGTACAACGTCTACCTGAACGAAGCCGACGAATGGTCGCGCCGCCTGGCCACCTGCCTGCAGGAATGGTCGCTGGAGCTGCACGAGCCCCTGCCGGACACGGCCGTGGCGCTGGCGCACTCGCTGGCGGGCAGTTCCGCCACGGTGGGCTTCACGGCCCTGTCCGAGCTGTCGCGCGTGCTCGAGCACGCCCTGCAGCATGTGCAGCTGCAGACGCGCGGTACCAAGGAGCAGGGCCAGGTCTTCCTGGATGCGGCCGAAGACATCCGCCGCCTGCTGCACCAGTTCGCCGCCGGTTTCCTCAAGGAGCCGAGCCCCGACGTTCTGGCCGCGCTGCGCCAGATCCTGGAGACCGAGGTCGACAACACCCTCACGCCCGCCGAGGACGAAGTCGAAGTCGAAGCGGTGGCCGAGCCTGAGCCCGAACCCCAGGCCGAAGCTGAGCCCGAACCCGTGCCGGAGCCCGAGGCCGTGGTGGCCCCGGTGGTGGTGCCCACAGGCCATGTGGCGCCCGCGCTCTCGCCGGTGGTGCACGACGACGACCACGACTACGCGCATGAGCAGCAGGTGGACGATGCCATCGCCCGCGCGGTGGAGCACGCGACCGACATCGATGACGACATCGACGCCATCGACGTGATCGACCCCGACCTCTTCCCGATCTTCGAGGAAGAGGCCCAGGAACTGCTGCCCCAGCTGGGTGGCGCCTTGCGCCAGTGGGCGTCGCGCCCCGACAACCTGGGCGCCCGCAGCGAAGTGCTGCGCGCCCTGCACACCTTGAAGGGCAGCTCGCGCCTGGCCGGTGCCATGCGCCTGGGTGAAATGGCCCACCGCCTGGAATCCGCCATCGAGCAGCTCGATGTCGAAACCGTCACCAGTGCCGAGATCGAGCCCCTGCAGGCCAGCTTCGACGGCCTGGAGGCCAACTTCACGGCCCTGAGCGCCATTGGCCAGAGCCCGGCCGATGCCGTCGTGCCCCTGCCCGTGCCGGCCCGTGCCGAAGCCGCTGCGGTGGCTGCGGCGCCCGCCGCCGCTGCGGCCCCGGCCGCTGCCGCTGCTGCTGCACCCACCGAGCAGCGCGCTGCGCCTGCCGCCCTGGCGGCCCCGGCCGTGCGCCTGCCCGGCCCATCGCAACTGGCCCCGCTGCGCGTGGCGGCCAACCAGTCGGTGCGTGTGCGCGCCCAGCTGCTCGACCGCCTGGTCAACCAGGCCGGCGAGGTCATGATCAGCCGCTCGCGCCTGGACGTGCGCCTGTCGCAGTTCCGCTCCTCGCTGACCGACCTGTCGGGCAACCTGGACCGCCTGCGCCTGCAGCTGCGCGACATCGAGGTGCAGGCCGAATCGCAGATGCAGTCGCGCCTGGCCCTGTCCAAGGACTCTGCCGCCGGCTTCGACCCGCTGGAGTTCGACCGCTTCACCCGCGTGCAGGAGCTGACCCGCATGATGGCCGAGTCGGTCAACGACGTGGCCACCGTGCAGCGCAACCTGCAGCGCACCATGGAAGGTGCCGAAGACGACCTGATCGCCCAGGGCCGCCAGGCGCGCGAACTGCAGCGCGACCTGCTGCGCACCCGCATGGTGGAGTTCGAAGGCATTGCCGAGCGCCTGTACGCCGTGGTGCGCCAGGCCTCCAAGGAAACCGGCAAGCAGATCAAGCTGGACATCACCGGCGGCTCCATCGAAATGGACCGTGGCGTGCTGGACCGCATGACCCCGGCCTTCGAGCACCTGCTGCGCAACTGCGTGGCCCACGGCATCGAGAACCCCGAGGCCCGCGTGGCCGCCGGCAAGCCGGCATCGGGCACCATCCTCGTGGACCTGCACCACGAAGGCAACGACGTGTCGGTGGAATTCCGCGACGACGGCGCCGGCCTGAACCTGCCGCGCATCCGCGAGAAAGCCATTGCCCAGGGCCTGATCGAGCCCGGCCTGGAGCTCAGCGATGCCGACGCTGCCAACCTGATCTTCACGCCCGGCTTCAGTACCGCCAGCGAAGTGACCGGCCTGGCCGGCCGCGGCATCGGCATGGACGTGGTGCGCTCCGAGATCAACGCCCTGGGGGGCCGCATCGAGACCACCACCGAAACCGGCAAGGGTGCCGCCTTCCGCATGGTGCTGCCGTTGACCACCGCCGTGACGCAGGTGGTGATGCTGCGTGCCGGCGAGTTGTCCATCGGCGTGCCCGCCAACCTGGTGGAAATCGTGCGCCGCACCTCGGTGCCCGACCTGCAGGAAGCCTACAAGGCCGGCCACTTCGACGACGGCATGGAGCAACTGCCCTTCTTCTGGGCCGGTGCCCTGCTGCAGGCCTCGGCCCGCAGCCACGAGACGGTCGGCAAGACGCGCCCCGTGGTGATCTTCCGAAGCGCCTCGCAGCGCATCGCCATGCACGTGGACGAAGTGCTGGGCAACCAGGAAGTCGTGGTGAAGAACCTCGGGCCGCAGCTGTCGCGCCTGCCCGGCCTGGCCGGCATGTCCGTGCTGGCTTCGGGTGCCGTGGTGCTGATCTACAACCCGGTGGCCCTGTCCACCGTGTACGGCGACCAGGTGCGTGCCGCCAGCGAAAACCTGCCCATGGTCACCGACAAGGTGGAGGCGGGCGGCCCGGGCAGCACGCCGGTGCCGGCCGGTGTCAACCAGGTGCCGCTGATCCTGGTGGTGGACGACTCCATCACCGTGCGCCGTGTCACGCAGCGCCTGCTGCAGCGCGAAGGCTACCGCGTGGCCCTGGCGGCCGACGGCCTGCAGGCGCTGGAGCGGCTGCAGGAAGAGCGCCCGACGGTGGTGCTGTCGGACATCGAAATGCCGCGCATGGACGGCTTCGACCTGGCGCGCAACATCCGCGCCGGCGGTGCGCTGCGCGACCTGCCCATCATCATGATCACCTCGCGGATCGCCGAAAAGCACCGCGAGCATGCGATGGAGCTCGGGGTGAACCACTACCTGGGCAAGCCTTACTCGGACGAGGAGCTGCTCAGCCTGATCCAGCACTACGCCCGCATCGCCGCTGCCGCAGAAGCCTGATCCCACCGCCGAACGCCTGCATCCTCACCGGTGCAGGCGTTGGTGTTTTGGGGTCTGGCAAAGCGGCTTTTTCGTGTCCCCCTGCCCAACCAGAGATACCGATGGAGTCGACTTCCCCCGCTGCCGACAGCCGCCTGCTTGCCTGCCTGGCCCTCGTGGCGCGCGAAGGCGCGTCCGACCTGTTTTTGCTCGCGGGCGCCTCGCCCACGGTCAAGCGCCAGGGCCTGTACGTGCCCATCTCGCGCCAGGTCATGGGGGCCGACGACATCCGCGTGATGGCCTACTCGGTGATGCGCAAGGCCCAGCGCGAGGAGTTCGAGGCCACCATGGAGTGCGACCTGTCGTACACCACGCCCGATGGTGAGCGCTTTCGCTTCAACATCCACATGCAGCGCGGGCAGGTCGGCATCGTGGTGCGGCACGTGGTCTCCAACATCCCGCAGCTCGAGCAGCTCGGCCTGCCCCCGGTGCTCAAGCAACTGGCCTTCCTCAACGGCGGGCTCATCCTCACCGTGGGCGCGGCCGGCTCGGGCAAGACCACCACGCTCGCGGCCATGCTGGACCACCGCAACGAGCACGCCAACGGCCACATCCTCACCATCGAGGACCCCATCGAGTACCTGCACAACCACAAGAAGTCGCTGGTGACCCAGCGCGAGGTGGGCCTCGACACCCTGTCCTACGACGAGGCCCTGCGCCGCGCCATGCGCGAGGCGCCCAGCGTGATCCTGATCGGTGAGATCCGCGACCGCGCCACCATGCAGCATGCGCTGCACTATGCGCAGTCGGGCCACCTGTGCGTGTCCACCCTGCATGCGCACAACGCCAGCCAATCGGTGCAGCGCATCCTCAACTTCTTCCCCGAGACCGCCCACCAGCAGCTGCTGATGGACCTGTCGCTGAGCCTCAAGGCCGTGGTCGCGCAGCGCCTGATCAAGGGCGTCAAGGGCCACCTGGTGCCCGCCACCGAGGTCATGCTGCTCACCCCCTTCGTGGCCGACCTCATCCAGAAGGGCCAGATCGACGAGCTCAAGACCGCCATCATCCGCGGCAGCGAGCAGGGCATGGGCAGCTTCGACCAGTCGCTGCTGGCCCTGGTGGAGGCCGGCTCCATCACCCCGGCCGAGGCCGTGGCCAATGCCGACAACCGCACCGACGTGACCCTGCGCCTGCGCCTGGCCTCGGGCGGCAATGCCATGGCCATCGACGATGGCGGCATGCAGATGGCCGAAAAACCTCGGGATCCGATTTCGAGGTTTTAAGCCTGGCCCGCACAGGGGCCGCCTTCAGTCGGCGGCCGTCTTCACCACCGCATAGCGCTGCAGCGTGCGCTCGCGCGCCTCGTCGTGCGCCACGATGGGGTGCGGGTAGTTGCCGCCCAGCACCACGTCGGCCGCCTGCAGCTCCATGGGCGTGGCCTTCCAGGGCGCATGCAGGGCGGCGTCGGGCAGGTAGGCCAGCTGCGGCAGGTACTTGCGGATGAACTGGCCCCGGGCGTCGAACTTCTCGCTCTGGCTCACCGGGTTGAAGATGCGGAAATAGGGCTGCGCATCGCAGCCGCTGGAGCTGGCCCATTGCCAGCCGCCGTTGTTGGCCGCCAGGTCGAAGTCGTTGAGCTGGGTGGCGAAGTATTGCTCGCCCCAGCGCCAGTCGATCCCCAGGTCCTTCACCAGAAAGCTCGCCACCACCATGCGCAGGCGGTTGTGCATGTAGCCCGTCTGGTTGATCTGCGCCATGGCCGCATCCACCAGCGGGTAGCCCGTGCGCCCCTCGCACCAGGCGGCGAAGAGTTCTTTCGCCGCGGGGCCGCTTTCCCACGCGATGGCGTCGTAGGCCGGCTTGAAGCTGTGCCCCACCACATGCGGGTGGTGCGCCAGGATCTGGTGGTAGAAGTCGCGCCAGATCAGCTCGTTAAGCCAGGTGGCTGCGCCCGCATTGCCCTGCAGCATCAGCGCATGCGCCGTGCGCGCCAGCAGGCGCGGCGAGATGGTGCCAAAGCGCAGGTGCACGCTCAGGTAGCTCGGGCCCTTCACGGCCGGAAAATCCCGCGCCTCGCCATAGCGCGCGATGCGCTGGCAGAAGTCGTCAAACAGCCGCTGCGCCCCGCTGGCCCCCGTGGGCAGCGCCTGCTGGTTCAGCCCCGCGGGCTCGAAACCCAGGGCCTTCAGGGCGGGCACGGCGTGCGCGTGTGCCTTGGGCCGGGCCGCCAGGCGGGCGGCGTAGCGCTCCACCGGGTAGCTCTTCAAGTAGAAGGCGTCGATCTTCTTGAGCCAGGCGTTCTTGTAGGGCGTGAACACGCTGTAGGGCTTGCCCGTCTGGGTCAGCACCTCGTCGCGCTCGAAGACCGTGTGGTCCTTGGAGGTGTGGAACGCGCGCCGCGCCGCCGCCAGCCGCGTGCGCACCCGCTGGTCGCGCGCCAGGGCCTGGGGCTCGTCGTCGTGGTTGGTGAAGACGGCTTCCACCGCCAGCTCCTCGGCCAGCGCAGGAATGGCATCGCTGGCCACGCCATGCAGCACGATCAGCCCGCCCGTGGCATGGCCCGACAGGGCGCGCAGCCGTTCGTCGAGCTCCACCAGCGACTCGCGGATGAACTCCACACGCCGGTCCTTGCGGGGCAGCGCATCCAGGATCTCTGTGTCGAAGACAAAGGCGCAGTGCACCTGGCGGCATTCGGTCAGCGCGTGGTAGAGGGCCGCGTGGTCGGTGGCGCGCAGGTCGCGCCGGAACCAGACGAGACCGGCGGAATAAGAGGGATCCATGTTCACCGTTAAAATTGGGCCATATGTCTATCGATTCTGCGCCCACCATCAACCTGACGCATCATTTCCTGATCGCGATGCCTGGTCTGGAGGATGAGTCTTTCGCGCGCAGCGTGGTCTACCTGTGCGAGCACAGCGAGCGGGGCGCGCTGGGGCTCATCATCAACAAGCCCACCGACATCACCTTGAAGGGCCTGTTCGACAAGGTGGACCTCTCCCTGCGCCGCGAGGACCTGCGCACCGCGCCCGTGTTCTCGGGCGGCCCGGTGCAGACCGAGCGCGGCTTCGTGCTGCACGAGCCCATGCTCATGGACAAGGCCGAGACCGAGGAATCGGCCTACGCCTCCACCATGACCATCCCCGGCGGCCTGGAGATGACCACCTCCAAGGACGTGCTCGAAGCCCTGTCCACCGGCGCCGGCCCGCGCCGCGTGCTCATCACCCTGGGCTACTCGTCCTGGGGCGAGGGCCAGCTCGAATCCGAACTGGCCGAGAACGCCTGGCTCACCGTGGGGGCCGACCTGTCGGTGATTTTCGACACCCCCGTGACCGAGCGTTACGACCGCGCACTGGCCCTTCTGGGCCTGCAGGCCTGGATGCTCTCGCCCGAGGCGGGGCACGCATGACCGGCTTGCCCGTTCAGCCGGCCGTTCCTGCGCATTTCCAGACCTTTCTTGCATTTGATTTTGGCGCCAAGCGCACCGGCGTGGCCACGGGCAACCGCATGCTGCGCAGCGCCAGCCCGCAGCAGACCATCAAGGCCGAGGGCGCAGATGCCCGTTTGACGCAGGTGGCCCAGCGCATCAAGGAGTGGCAGCCCGACGCCCTGGTGATCGGCGTGCCCTACCACCCCGACGGCGCCAGCCACGAGAACACCGAGCGTGCCCTGAAGTTCGGGCGCCAGCTGCGCGGCCGCTTCGGTTTGCAGGTGTTCGAGGTCGATGAACGCTACAGCACCGCCGAGGCCATTGCCGGTGGCGCCAAGGATGCCGATGCCGCCTCGGCCTGCATCATCCTGGAACAGTTTTTGAGGAATCTTCCACCATGACCACGCCCACCTCTCCTTCACCGTCCGGCAGCCTGGTGCTCGACGCCGAGGCCCTGTACCGCGAGCTGCTGCGCGGCGTGCGCAGCATGATGACCACCAACCCCGGCGCCACCTACCTGGCGGGCATCGCCTCGGGCGGCGCCTGGCTGGCCGAGCGCCTGCAGAAGGGCCTTAGCCTCGATGGCGCGCCCGGCGTGCTCTCGTCGGTGATGCACCGCGACGACTTCGCCCAGCGCGGCCTGGCCGCTGGTGCGCAGACTTCGTTGCCGTTCGACGTGAACGGCGCCGACATCATCGTGCTCGACGACGTGCTCTACACCGGCCGCACCATCCGTGCCGTGCTCAACGAGCTGTTCGACTACGGCCGCCCCGCCAGCGTGCGCCTGGCCGTGCTGGTGGACCGCGGCGGGCGCGAGCTGCCCGTGCACGCCGAATTCGCCGCGGCCCGCGTGGCGCTGCCGGCCACGCAATCGCTGGCCCTGGCGCGTGACGCGCAGGGCGGCTTCCAGTTCCAAGTCCACCAAGCCCGGGAGGCCTGACCGTGCTGCACAAGCGCAACCCCCAACTCAACAGCCACGGCGAGCTGGTCCACCTGCTGTCCATCGAGGGCCTGCCGCGTGACATCGTCACGCACATCCTCGATACCGCCGCCAACTTCGTGAGCGTGAGCGACCGCGAGGTCAAGAAGGTGCCCCTCTTGCGCGGCAAGAGCGTGTTCAACCTGTTCTTCGAGAACAGCACGCGCACCCGCACCACCTTCGAGATCGCGGCCAAGCGCCTGTCGGCCGACGTCATCAACCTCGACATCGCGCGCAGCTCGGCCAGCAAGGGCGAATCGCTGCTCGACACCATCGCCAACCTCTCGGCCATGGCCGCCGACCTGTTCGTGGTGCGGCACAGCGAATCGGGCGCGCCCTACCTGATCGCCCAGCATGTGGCGCCCCACGTGCACGTGATCAACGCGGGCGATGGCCGGCATGCCCACCCCACGCAGGGGCTCTTGGACATGTACACCATCCGCCACTACAAGAAGGATTTCAGCAACCTCACCGTGGCCATCGTGGGCGACGTGCTGCACTCGCGCGTGGCGCGCTCCGACATCCACGGCCTGACCACCCTGGGCTGCGCCGAGGTGCGCGTGGTGGGCCCACGCACCCTGGTGCCCTCCGACATGTCGCAGATGGGCGTGCGCGTGTGCCATACGCTCGAGGAAGGCATCAAGGACGCCGACGTCGTCATCATGCTGCGCCTGCAGAACGAGCGCATGAGCGGCGCGCTGCTGCCCTCGAGCCAGGAGTATTTCAAGAGCTTCGGCCTCACGCAGGAGAAACTGCAGCTGGCCAAGCCCGACGCCATCGTTATGCACCCCGGCCCCATCAACCGCGGCGTGGAGATCGACTCCGCCGTGGTCGACGGCAAGCAGAGCGTGATCCTGCCGCAGGTCACTTTCGGCATCGCAGTGCGCATGGCCGTCATGTCCATCGTTGCAGGAAATGAAGCATGAAGATACTGATCCAGAACGGCCGGGTGATCGACCCCGCATCCGGCTTCGACCAGACCTGTGACATCGCCCTGGCCGCGGGCCGCATCGTCGGCATCAACCGCGTGCCGCCCGACTTCGCGCCCAACCGCGTGGTCAATGCCGCCGGCTGCTACGTGCTGCCCGGCCTGGTGGACCTGGCCGCGCGCCTGCGCGAGCCCGGCCATGAGCACGAAGGCATGCTCGAATCCGAAATGGCCGCCGCCGTGGCCGGCGGCGTGACCAGCCTGGTCTGCCCGCCCGACACCGACCCCGTGCTCGACGAGCCCGGCCTGGTGGAGATGCTCAAGTTCCGCGCCGAGAAGCTGCACCAGAGCCGATTGTTCCCGCTGGGCGCGCTCACGCGCAACCTGGCCGGCGAGGTGCTCACCGAAATGGCCGAGCTCACCGAGTCCGGCTGCGTGGGCTTCAGCCAGGCCGAGGTGCCGTTGGCCAGCACCCAGGTCACGCAGCGCGCGCTGCAGTACGCCGCCACCTTCGGCTACACCGTGTGGCTGCGCCCGCAAGACCTGCACCTGGGCA
This sequence comes from Acidovorax sp. FW305-C-20-28, assembly GCF_058783375.1. Classification (NCBI taxonomy): domain Bacteria; kingdom Pseudomonadati; phylum Pseudomonadota; class Betaproteobacteria; order Burkholderiales; family Comamonadaceae; genus Acidovorax; species Acidovorax sp. FW305-C-20-28. The sequence goes on from NZ_JBYSYM010000017.1 coordinate 45,015, forward strand.
AGGGCGTGGCCGCCAGCGGCCCCCTGGCCACGCGCCTGGGCCTGTCGGGCGTGCCCGTGGCGGCCGAGACCATCGCCCTGCACACCATCTTCGAGCTGCAGCGCAGCACCGGCGCCCACGTGCACCTGTGCCGTATCAGCAGCGCCGCGGGCGTGGACCTGGTGCGCCGCGCCAAGGCCGAAGGCCTCAAGGTCACGGCCGATGTGAGCATCAACTCCCTGCACCTGACCGACGTGGACATCGGCTTCTTCGACAGCCGCGCCCGCCTGTCGCCCCCGCTGCGCCAGCAGCGCGACCGCGATGCGCTCAACGCCGCGCTGGCCGACGGCACCATCGACGTGCTGGTGAGCGACCACACCCCCGTGGACGAAGACGCCAAGACCCTGCCGTTCGCCGAGGCCGAGCCCGGCGCCACCGGGCTGGAGCTGCTGCTCAGCCTGGCCCTCAAGTGGTCGCAGGACAGCGGCGTGCCGCTCCAACGCGCGCTCGCCGTCGTCACCAGCGAGCCCGCACGCGTGCTCGGCGGCGCCCTGGGCACGCTGCAGGCCAGCGTGGGCAAGATCGTCGAAGGTGGCGTGGGCGACCTGTGCATCTTCGACCCCGCCGCCGCGTGGACGGTGCAGGGCGACGCCCTGCGCAGCCAGGGCAAGCACACGCCCTTCCTGGGCTACGAGCTGCCCGGTCGCGTGCGCACCACCCTGGTCGGCGGGCAGATCGCCTTCGACCGTGGCGGCTGAGCTGTGACCACCGTGCAGCCATGAAGGCCCTGCGCGCCGTCTGGCGCCTGTGGCGCATGCTGGGCCACATCCTCAAGGGCATGGCCATCGTCGCGCTGCGCTTTCCCGCGCTCTCGCCCGACCAGCAGCACGCGCGCGTGCAGGCCTGGTCCATGGAGCTTTTGGCCAAGGCCGGCATCACGCTGCGCCTGCTGGGCCAGCCGCCGGTCACCGGCCCGGTGATGCTGGTGGCCAACCACATCTCCTGGCTCGACATCCCGGTCATGCACGCGGCACGCCACTGCCGCTTTGTCTCCAAGTCCGACGTCAAGGCCTGGCCCCTCATCGGCGGCCTGGCGACTGCCGCCGGCACCCTGTACATCGAACGTGCCTCGCGCCGCGACGCCCTGCGCATGGTGCACACCATGCAGGAGTCGCTGGAGCGCGGCGAGGTGCTCGGCGTCTTCCCCGAAGGCACCACCGGCGACGGCCGCGACATCCTGCCCTTTCACGCCAACCTCATCCAGGCCGCCGTGGCCGCCAATGCCCCGGTTCAGCCCGTGGGCCTGCGCTTTGTCGACCGCAGCACCGGCGAGCTGAGCTTCGCCCCCAGCTACATCGGCGACGAAACCCTGGTCGGCTCCATCTGGCGCACCCTGAGCGCCCCGGCCATCGAGGCCGTGGTGCACTATGGCGAGGCGCAGCTGCCCGCAGGGCGGGACCGGCGTGTCTTCACGCAGGATTTGCAGGGGGCGGTGGATCGGTTGCGGCGGGGGTGAAACGGCCTGGCACTGGTCTGCAGGAGTTTCTCGGGTGCTCCGAAAGGGTTGTTGTCCGACTTCGAGCGGGGTCCGCCAGTGCGACACTCTGCCCATCCTTGATGGAGGCAGCCTCTATGCAATTCGTTCAACACCTGAGCGTGTGGGCCGTGCTGACCCTCAGTTCCATGGCCGCCGTGGCCCAAGGCGTCAACACGCCCGCCATCGTGCCCGGGCTGCGGCCGGCGGTCCCTCCGGCATCGTCCCCCTACCAGCCCCCGGTGCCATCGACCAGCACCACGCCGCAGCAGACCCCCGCGCCCCCGCCCAGCCAGACGCCGGCCCAGACGCCGGAGCTACCGCCCTCCCAATCGCCTTCCGAGACGCCGCGCGAGCCGGTGGCTGCGCCGCCCGTGCAGGGTGAGTGACGTACAGAGGGGGTGCGAGGGCCGCGTCGCCCTGCCGCCTGTGAACCCTTTTGCGCGTGCTGGCCGCGGCGCGCACACCGTGCTTGGTGCGCGAGCAATGGCTGCATTAGAGTGCGGTGATGCTGCTGATGATCTTCTTGCGCACATGCACCCGGGCGATGGCGGTGCTGGCGGTGGCGCTGGTGCCGTCGTTTGGTTGGGCCTTCAAGATTGTGGGCGATGTCTATTTTGATCCGGGCTCGTCCGTCCTCTCGGGCGAGCAAATCGACTATCTCGACCAGCAGAAATGCAAGGCGGGGTCGGAACCGCTGAAGGAGATGGTGGTCATTGGACATGCATCGCCACGGGAGCGGAATGCGAAAGACTTGTCGTTGGCCAGGGCGCTCGCCGTGAAGGAATGGTTGGTGGCCAATACAGGGTGGGACGCGAACAGGATCCACGCCGAGGGCAAGGGCGCACGCCAGCCTGTGGCGGACGATGCCACTGACGTTGGCAGTATGAAGAACCGCCGGGTAGAGCTGGAGTCGATCTCCGACGGAAGGTATCGCTACTCGCCCCCTTCCCCGCAGTGTCGCCTTGTCAGGTGGGAAGCCGCCTTCCTCGCAACGGAAGGCGACTCTGCAATGGTGGTGGCTCGGTCGCTGGCCCGCACGGGCTGGGTACGGGCTCCTACCCTGTACCGTTCAGCGCTGCAGCACCGGCGCGACGACCTGTTCACCCGGTTGCCCCATGCAGGCATCGCCACCACCCGCATGCAGCGGATCGAGATTGCCGGGATGGCCCTGGCTTTCGGCAAGTTCGATTACTTCACGGACTGGCTGCGTCGCGAGGGCCGAGCCCTTGGTGGCAACCAGCTGGACGCGCTGCTGCAGGCCGCATGCGAGGGGGAGGGCAGAGCGACCGAGCGCGCCACCGTCATCCGCTTGCTGCACGCGGCAGGGGCGGAGTCCCGCACGCCGGCGGGGCTTCAATGTGCGGTGGCCGGAATCGATCAAGCCCAGGTGGTCGACGCCTATCTCGCGGGTGGGGCACAGCGGTTCATCGATGCGGACATGGTGGTTGACGCTGGCAGAAAACCCGCCGTTTTGGAGCGCCTGCTGGCTTGGGGTGGCAATCCGGCCAGCCGGACCGCGCAGGGCGCCACGCTGTTCCACACCTCCCGGCTGAAGACGGTTGCCGATGTGCAGCGCCTGCTCGGCTGGGGCCTGGATATCAATGCCAAGGGGCCTACCTTTCCGTCCAACCCGCAGACCACTCCTCTGCGGGAAGCGCTGGGCTATGCCAGCGTGGAGGTCCTGGATTTCATGAAGCAGGCGGGTGCCGATACCAGTAGCGTGGAGGGCGGGGAGCCGCTGGGGGCGACCCGGATCATCGCCAACCAGCTTTGGCTTCTGCGCAACGGGGCGCCGCTCTTGAATGCAAGCGATGCCATGGTGTCCGTGGCACGGCAGGGAGATGTGGCGCTGCCCGTGCTGGAGGCCTTGCACGAACGTGGTGTGGATCTCGGTGCGACCGATGAGCGAGGGATGAGTGCATTGGGCGTCGCCATCGAACGGTACGCACCCGCCCTGGTGCGGTTTCTGGTGGCACAGGGCGTGTCCCTGCAGGTGCGCACGTGGCAAGACGCAGCGCTTCGGCCCGCCCTGGAGGTGGCAGAAGACCTGTCGGAGGTGGTTCCGCAGCTTGCCTGCATGTCCCATGGCCCATGCCATGCCGTGCCGTTTCTGTCCGTTGTGGACCCGGAGCGCCAGCGCAAGAAACGCGAGATTCTGCGGATCCTGGGCGCTGGGGCCTCGTGAGATGCCGTCGGTCATGCCTGCAGCGCAGCGCCGGCCGTTCATTCACCCGGGGCATCCACCATCGCAGCCACCAGCCGCTGCCCGAAGTGGTCGAACACATGGCGGAAATCAAGAATGCCTTCCTGGTACAGCGCCAGTATGCGGTTGTCTGCGTCGCTGAGCCCTGGGCAGGGCTGCTGGGCCAGCGCCGATGTCAGGTGGGCAATGTCATCGGCCCGCTTTGCCAAGGGTCTGTCGTCAAGCTGTTGTTCCACGTCGGCAACGCAGGCTTGCAATGCCAGTACCTCGGTCGGAACCAGCTTCCCCTCCGTGTCGTGGCTGAATTTCATGGCTCGCCCCCTCGGCCGCCTTGCGCGGAACTGCGGGGCGGATACTCGGTGCCACTGTATCGCTCGCCGCGATTCCTGCAAGCCGGCCCCGTTTGCCCGCTCCCAGACAGCCGGAGTAGCCTGCCCGCCCGAAACCGTGCATATTCCACATTTGCGGCGCGAGGGAGCCGGGATGGGGCGTGGAAACCCCTGCAATTGCCTTATCGTCCGCACCAGTTGACCAGCCAGCCTGCCTGCCTCCATGTCGAGGGCGCAGGCGTCCATTCACACTGCCGGGAGGGCACCGCCATGAACCTGATTGAACGCGTCAAGAACATTCTTCTCAAACCCAAGGAGGAGTGGGCCACCATCGACGCCGAGCCGGCCGATGTGGCCGGCCTGTACACCCAGTACCTGATGATCCTGGCGATCATCCCGGCGGTCTGCGGCTTCATCGGCGCATCGCTGGTTGGCTATGGCGGCTTCGGGTTCACCGTGCGCGTGCCCATCTTCTCGGGCCTGATCAATATGGTGGTCTCGTACGTGCTGAGCCTGGTGGGCGTGTTCGTGCTGGGACTCCTCATCGACGCGCTGGCACCGACCTTCGGCGGCCAGAAGAACCAGATCCAGGCGCTCAAGGTGGCGGTCTACGGCAGCACCGCGGCGCTGCTGGGCGGCATCTTCATGATGCTTCCTGCCCTTTGGATTCTGGGCATGCTGGCCTCGCTGTATTCCATCTACCTGGTCTACCTGGGCCTGCCAGTCCTGATGAAGAACAACCCGGACAAGACCATTGCCTACACCGCCGTGGTGATCGTGGCCGGTATCGTGGTCGGGGTCATCATCGGCGCCGTGAGCACGCTGTTTGCGCCCCGTGGCCCCGCCCTGTTCGGCGGCGCCGATGCGCCCGCGATTTCCGTGAACACCCCCGGCGGCAAGGTCACCATCGACACGGCCGGCCTCGAAGCCGCGAGCAAGAAGATGGAAGAGGCCGCACGCCAGATGGAAAAGGCCCAGAAGAGCCAGGACCCCGCCGCCATTGCCGCGGCCAACAGCGGTGCCGTGGCGGCTGCCGCCGGCATGATGGGTGGCGGCCAGGCCGTGGCGGCCCAGTCGCTCAAGGCCGCACTGCCCGAGAAGCTGGCCGACCTGCCGCGCACGGGCTTTGACGTGCAGGACGGTGCGGCCCTGGGCCTGCCCACCAGCCAGGCCAGCGCCTCCTATGGCAGCGGCGACAAGCGCGTGCGCATCGAGATCATCGACATCGGCGGCCTGGGCCAGATGGCGGCCCTCGCCATGGGCATGGGCCAGGGCGAAAAGGAAGACCAGACCAGCGCCGAGAAGACCTGGCAGGAAAACGGCCGCACCCTGCACCAGAGCTACCAGAAGGATGGCAGCCGCGCCGAGTTCAAGACCGTGCTCAAGAACGGCCTGGTGGTCGGCATCGAAGGCGACGGTGTGGGCGTGAAGGACCTGCGCGGCATGCTCTCGCAGGTGGACCTCAATGCGCTGGAAGCCCTCCAGCGCAAGCCCAAGGGCTAAGAAGGTGGGAATGCACCCGGCATGCCCGCTCATCCCGCCAAAACACACGCGCTCGTCGTTGCAAATGCTCGCCATAGCCCGAGCTATGTCTCCGCTTTGCGCCTAGATCGCGCGTGTTGTGGCGGCCTGCTCGGGCACGCCGGATACATCCCCACCTTCTGAGTGGCGAATGTGCGTGCGCGGGCTCCGGCCCGCTTTTTTTGCCTGCGCACCAAGGCGGGTAGACTGGGCCAACACAGGCTTTTGTCCTGGATGCAAGGTCCCATGAACGACACCATTGCCCCTGCCGCACCCGCCACGCTGTACCAGCGCGTGATGGGCGGCGACTTCGATCGGCTGTCCTCCCCCGTGGCGCGGTTTCACCGCCTGGCGGGGCCGCAGGTGCTGCATGGCCAGGTGCAGGTGCAGGCGCCCGCATCGCTGCTGGGCCGGGTGCTGGCCTGGGGCCTGGGTGCGCCGCAGCAGGCAGGGCAGGGGGCGATCCGCTTCGAGCTCGATGCCACGCCCAGCGCCGAGGTGTGGACGCGCATCTTCCCCACGCGCACCATGCGCTCCACCTTGCGCGAGGCGCCGGGCTTCGTCGAGGAGCACATGGGCGCGGCGCGGCTGCTGTTCGGCCTGTCGGCCGTGGAGGGCGGCCGGCTGGAGATGCGCCTGGTGCGCATGCGCTTTCTGGGCCTGCCGTGCCCGCGCTGGCTGCAGCCCGCCATCGTGGCGCGCGAGACGGGGCAGGGCGATGACGAGCTGCACTTCGAGGTGCAGGCCACCGTACCCTGGATCGGCCGCGTGGTGGCCTACCAGGGGCATCTGCGGGTGCCGGTTTAGCCACCATGATTGTCGTCTTCGATGGCAAGTGTTTGCTGTGCAACGGCTGGGTGCAGTTCCTGCTGCGCCATGACCGGCAGGGCCGCATCCGCTTTGCCTCCATGCAGGGCGAGCAGGGCGCGCGCCTGCTGAACGAGGCGGGCCTTTCGGCCGGTGAGGGGTTGCAGACGCTGCTGGTGATCGAAGGCGGGCGCAGTTGGCAGCACACGGCCGCCATCCTGCGCATCCTGCACCGCCTGGGCTGGCCCTGGCGCCTGGCCTGGGTGGGCTGGCTGGTGCCGGCGCCCCTGCGCGATGCGCTGTACCGGCTGGTGGCGCGCAACCGCTACCGCATCTGGGGGCGGTCCGAGGTCTGCATGGTGCCCGCCCCGGAGCACGCGGGGCGCTTCCTGGACTGAGCTTTACCCCCTGTGGGCGCGCCGCATGCAACTGGCGCGGCCGAGGCCAGTGCCCCCGTGCAAGGGCCGCCCCGCCGCACCGGGGGCGTCCCCCTCCCAGATTGCGAAGCAATATGAGAGAGGGGTGAGGGCGCGAAGCGACTCAGGGGGTGCTCTCTAAATTCTCGCCTTGACGTGGAACTGTGCCGTGCGGCCCTCGGTATCGGGGCTGGGGGCAAAGCTGTATTCCAGCGGCGCGCTGGCGTCGCGCGCAATGGTCAACAGGCCCAGGCCGGCGCCCTTGCTCAGCGTGTCGTTGGCGCTGTGGTCGGCATTGCGCAGCTGCTCGCGGTAGCTTTGCTTGATCTCTTCGAGGCTCATGGCGCGCAGGGTGTCGAGCTTGTCGGTGAGCCGCGGCACGTGCGCGATGTCCACCGCGTTGCTGCACACGATCCAGTACTGGGCGGGCGCGGCCTCGGCAGCCTCCTGGCCGTGGTCGGGCAGGTCCTTGCCCACGCCGATGGCGCCCTTGGGGCCGGGGGCCGCATCCGCAGCCAGCGGCGCAGCGCCATCGTCCTCGGGCGGCACGGCATAGTGCAGGATGTTGTGCGCCATTTCCACAAAGGTGGAGAACAGCTTGCGCTTGGCCGGGCCCGAGGCGTCCTCGGTGGCCAGGCGCTGCTTGAGCGAGTCGGCCGCCGCGGCCACCACGGCGGGCGTGAATTCCCCCGCGTAGTAGAACAGCACGCCGCAGTCCTGCGCGTTGGCCTGGAAGCGTTCGAAATCGGGGCCGTTCATGCGGCGGCTCCAGCAGGGGCGAGGTCAGGGGCGCCGCCGGCCGCCATGGCCGGGCGCGGGTCGAGGAGAGGCATGCGGGTAGAACCGATGATGCTACGAATTGCAACCGATTCTTGCCGCCCTGCATGACGGCGCCGTGACGTTTCGATGATGATGGCGGTGAGGGGCAGTGGCCCCGGCGGCCCCTGCGCTGCCCGTTCAGGCCGCGCTGGCCGCGGCTGCTGCCTCGCGCGGGAAGGTCACCACATGGTCGGCCTCGGCGCGGATGCCGATCCACTCGCCCACCGCATGGTCGTGGTGGCTGGGCACATGGGCCAGCATGGTCTGGCCGTTGGCCAGGCGCAGGGTGTACAGAAACTCCGAGCCGCGGAAGGACTTGCGTACGATCTGCGCCTGCACCGGCGAGGCGTCGTCGTGCACGATGTCGTCGGCACGCAGCAGCACATCGCATTCGCCGCCCGGGTAGCTCGCGGGCAGGGGGCACTCGGCCAGGTCGGTGAGTTCGCCCACGGGCGTTTGCGCCACCACGTTGCTGCCGCGCTGCACCAGCGTGGCGGGGGCGAACACGCCATGGCCGATGAAGTCCGCCACGAAGCGCGTGGCCGGGCGGTGGTACAGGGTGTAGGCATCGTCCCACTGGTGCAGCCGGCCTTCGTGCATCACGCCGATCGCGTCGCCGATGGCAAAGGCCTCCAGCTGGTCGTGTGTGACGAACAGCGCCGTGGCGCCCGCCGCCTTGAGGATGCCGCGCACCTCGTGCGCCAGGCGCTCGCGCAGGTCCACGTCGAGGTTGGAAAACGGCTCGTCCAGCAGCATCAGCTGTGGGCGCGGCGCCAGGGCGCGCGCCAGCGCCACGCGCTGCTGCTGCCCGCCCGAGAGCTCGTGCGGAAAGCGCTGCTCGCTGCCTTCAAGCCCCACCAGGGCCAGCACCTCGGCCACGCGTGCGGCCTGCTCGGCGCGCGGCAGCCGGTGGATGCCAAAGGCCACGTTGCGCCCCACCGAGAGGTGCGGAAACAGCGCATAGTCCTGGAACACCATGCCGATGCGCCGCTGCTCGGGCGGCACGCTCACGCTGGCGCTGCTGACCACCTGCCCGGTCAGGCTGATCTGCCCGCCCGACACGGGCTCGAGCCCCGCCACGGCGCGCAGCAGCGTCGTCTTGCCGCAGCCCGAGGGGCCGATGAGCACGCCGATATCGCCCGCGCGCAGGCCCAGGGACACGTTCTGCACGGCGGCGCGGGCGCGGCCGGCATAGCGCACTTCGAGTTGGGAGACCTCAAGAAACATGGCCCCATTTTAGGTGGCCGGGGCCAAATGCTTAAAATTCGCATTTGCATTCCCGAACTTCCCTGGTGCCTTGTGCCGGGACCGGCATGCGCTGATCTCTTTGCCGAGCCCTTTCGCCTTGCGCCGCACACCCTTTCGCCCCCAAACCATTCCCCTGGTCCTGCTTGCAGGCGTGCTGGTCCTGCCCGTGCTGGCGGTGCTGGCCTCGTGGCTGCCCTTTGGCCACACCGATGTGCAGGCCGGCGCCATCCTGCGCGAGATGGCGTCCACCGTGCTGCCGGGCTATGTGGTCACCACCCTGTGGCTGAGCGTGCTGGTGGCGCTGGGCGCGGCCATCGTGGGCACGGGGGCGGCGGCGGCGGTCACGCTGTTCGACTTCCCCGGCAGGCGCACCCTGGAATGGCTGCTGCTGCTGCCCCTGGCCATGCCGGCCTATGTCACGGCCTATGCCTACACCGACTTCCTGCAGTTCAGCGGGCCCCTGCAGGTGTGGCTGCGCGCCACGTTCGGGCTCGAAGGCCGGCTGCTGCCCGAGGTGCGCAGCCTGGGCGGCGCGGTCTGGGTGTTCATCTTCTCGCTCTACCCCTATGTCTACCTGCTGGCGCGCACCGCGCTGGGCGAGCGCGCCGCACATTTGATGGAGGCCGCGCGCCTGCTCGGTGCGCCGCTGCCGCGCCGCATCCGCACCGTGGCCTTGCCGCTGGCGCGCCCGGCCGTGGCGGCGGGCGTGGCCCTGGTGCTCATGGAGACGCTGGCCGATTTCGGCGTGGCCAGCTACTTCGGCATCCAGACCTTCACCACCGGCATCTACAAGGCCTGGCTGTCCATGGACAACCGGCTCGCCGCCGCGCAGCTGGCCACCATCCTGCTGGTGGTGGTGATGGCCCTGCTGCACCTGGAGCAGCGCGCGCAAAAGCGCATGCGCTTTGCCGGCGGCCTGGGGCGTGCGGGCTCGGCCGAGGCCCAGCCCCTGGTGCTGCGCGGCGGGCGCCGGCTGCTGGCCTGGGCCGTGTGCGGGCTGCCGGTGCTCATGGGCTTTGTCGCGCCCGTGGTCTTCATGCTGCGCCCGCTGGCGGCCGACTGGTCGGTGCTGCCCTGGGCGCGCTTCGTCGAATGGGCCGGCAACAGCGTGCGCCTGGGCGCCATCACCGCCGTGCTGGCCGTCATCGTGGCGCTGGCGCTGGCCTTTGCCGTGCGCCGCAGCGCCGACGCGGTGGCGCGCGGCGTGGTGCAGCTGGTGAGCCTGGGCTATGCCGTGCCCGGCGCCGTCATCGTCGTGGGCCTGCTGCTGCCGGTGGGCTGGCTGCAGGCGGCCATGCCCCAGTGGGGCCTGGGGGCCCTGGTCACCGCTACTGCCACCGGCATCGTCTGGGCCTACCTGGTGCGCTTTTGCGCGGTGGCGCTGCAGTCCATGCAAAGCGGCTATGCGCGCATCCCGCAAAGCCTCGACGACTCGGCGCGCATGCTGGGCACCGGCGGCGCGGGCCTGCTGGCGCGCGTGCACTGGCCGCTGCTCAAGCGCTCCACCGCCGCCGCCGCGCTGCTGGTCTTTGTCGACGTGATGAAGGAGCTGCCCGCCACCATGGTGCTGCGCCCCTTCAACAGCGACACCCTGGCCGTGGTGGCCTACCAACTGGCGCGCGATGAGCGCCTGGGCGAGGCCGCGCTGCCCTCGCTGGCCCTGGTGGCCGTGGGGCTGGTGCCGGTGATACTGCTCAGCCGCACCCTGCGCTCCGGCAAGCGCTGAGAGCGGCTCAAAAAACTCTTCTGGCGTCGTTGCCGCGTCTTGTCGTACTGCTCGTACTGCCTGCGATAGCTACGAGGTGTGGCGCCTAGCCAGAACCGCTTCGCTGAGTTTTGTGAGCCGCTTGAAGCCGTGCATCTGCAGCACTTGGCGGCAAACCGGGTAACCTGCTCCCCATGCACGCCCGAGTTCTCCGCTACCTCGACGAAGTGGTGCGCCGCGGTTCCATCCGCAAGGCGGCCGAGCACCTGCACGTGGCGCCCACGGCGGTCAACCGCCAGATCCTGGACCTGGAGGCGGAACTGGGCGCGCCGCTGTTCGACCGCATCCACAACCGCCTGCGCCTCACGCCGCTGGGCGAGATGGTGCTGGCCCATGTGCGCAGCACCCTGCGCGAGCATGCGGCGCTGCGCGAGCGCATTGCCGAGTTCAAGGACGAGCGCCGCGGCGAGATCACGGTGGCCACCACGGCGGGCCTGGCGGGCTCGCTGCTGCCCTCGCTGGTGCATGCGTTTCGCCAGCGCTACCCGGGCATCGCGGTGCGCGCGATCGACCTGCCCATCACCGAGATCCCGGCCGCCGTGGAGCGCGGCGATGCCGAGCTGGGCCTGGGCTACGACCTCTCGCTCAAGCCCGCGCTGCGCACCCTCTCGGCCAGCGAATGGCCCATCGGCGCCGTGGTGCCGCCCAGGCACGCGCTGGCGCGCCAGTCCTCCGTGCTGCTCAGCGATTGCATCGGCCATGCGCTCATCCTGCCGGCGCCGCAGCTCACCATCCGCACCCTGCTCGACGAGGCCTTTGCGCGCAATGCCATCACCGTGACACCCGTGGCCGAGTCGACCTCGATGGCGCTGATCCTGCGCCTGGTGGTGCTGGGCGAGGGCATCGCGCTGCTCAACCCGCTCGACGTGATGGAAGAGCGCGCGCGCAACGCCCTGGTTTTCGTGCCGCTGCGCGACCCCCACCTCGCGCGCCAGACCCTGGTGCTGGCGGCGCGCGCCAAGGGGCAGCTCAGCCCCGCGGCCGAGCTCATGGCGGCCAACATCACGGATGCGCTGGCGCGCCTGTTCGCCACGGCACGCTGAAGCCAGGGCATCCTGGGTGTCCACATTTTGTGGACACTGCAAGCGCAATTCGGCGCTATCGCCAAGGCGCCAGCATTCCTAGACTGGCGGCATCGAATCTGCCAAAAGAGAAGCCGCCCCATGAGCACCCTGATTGCCCTGAACGCCGATGTCCTCGTCACCATGGACGCGCAGCGCCGCGAGATCCGTGATGGCGCCCTGGTGGCCGACGGCCCCGCCGTGCAGTGGGTGGGCCCCACGGCCGAGCTGCCGCTGCACTACCGCCGCATGGCCGACGAGGGCCGGGCCCAGGTGCTCGACATGCGCGGCCGCGTGCTGCTGCCCGGCCTGGTCAACACCCACCACCACATGTACCAGAGCCTCACGCGCGCCGTGCCCGCGGCGCAGGACGCGGAGCTGTTCTCCTGGCTCACCAACCTCTACATGCTGTGGTCGCACCTCACGCCCGAGATGGTGCATGTGTCGACCCAGACGGCCATGGCCGAGCTCATGCTCTCGGGCTGCACCACCACCAGCGACCACCTGTACCTGTACCCCAACGGTGCGCGTCTGGACGACGCCATCGCCGCCGCGCAGCAGATGGGCATGCGCTTTCACGCCGCGCGCGGCTCCATGAGCCTGGGCCGCAGCAAGGGCGGCCTGCCGCCCGATGCGGTGGTCGAAGAAGAAGAGGCCATCCTGCGCGACAGCCTGCGCCTGATCCAGCAGTACCACGACGCCTCGCGCCACGCCATGCTGCGCGTGGTGCTGGCGCCCTGCTCGCCGTTCTCGGTCACGCGCGGGCTGATGCGCGAATCGGCCCTGCTGGCGCGTGCGCACGGCGTGTCGCTGCACACCCACCTGGCCGAGAACGACAACGACGTGGCCTTCTCGCGCGAGAAGTTCGACATGACCCCCGCGCAGTACGCCGAGAGCCTGGGCTGGGTGGGCCGCGATGTGTGGCATGCGCACTGCGTCAAGCTCGACCCCGAGGGCATCGCCCTGTTCGCGCGCACCGGCACGGGCGTGGCGCACTGCCCCTGCTCCAACATGCGCCTGGCCTCGGGCATCGCACCGGTGCGCAGCATGCGCGATGCCGGCGTGCCCGTGGGCCTGGGGGTGGACGGCAGTGCCTCCAACGACGGCGCCCACATGCTGGGCGAGGCGCGCCAGGCCCTGCTGCTGCAGCGCGTGGGCCACGGCCCGGCCGCCATGGGCGCGCGCGAGGCGCTGGAGATCGCCACCCTGGGCGGCGCGCGGGTCTTGAACCGCGACGACATCGGCGCGCTGGCGCCCGGCATGTCGGCCGACTTCGTGGCCTTCGACATGTCCGCCGTGGGCTATGCGGGCGCGGGCCACGACCCGGTGGCCGCCCTGGTGTTCTGCACCCCCGCCAACGTGGACACCAGTGTCATCAACGGCCGCGTGGTGGTCGAGCGCGGCCGCCTGCTCACGGCCGACCTGCCCGTGGTGCTGGGGCGACACAACGCGCTGGCAAAGACGCTGTTCGAGCGGGCTGCCGCCGGCCACTGATCGTTCCATTTCCCAACTCCCACCGGGCTGCCCCTTCGCGGGCGGGCCCGGTTGGCCCTGGGCGCATGCCGCCCGCCACTGCACACAAGGAGCCGCTGCCAGACACCCGACGACCCCGTACCGCGCATCCCTCACATGACGACAAGTGCCCACAAAAAAAGGGCCAACGGACAAGGAGACAAGACCATGGAACAACAACTGCTCTACCAGGTGGAGGACCGGCCCCCGGTGCTCGCCACCGCCGTGCTGCTCTCGCTGCAGCACCTGCTGGCCGCGCTCGGCGGCATCATCGCTGTGCCCCTGGTGGTGGGCGGCGCGCTCAAGCTGCCGGCCGACCAGATCGTGGCGCTGGTGAATGCCGCGCTGCTGGGCTCGGGCATCGTCACCATCATCCAGTGCAGGGGCGTGGGGCCCGTGGGCATCCGCCTGCCCTGTGTCATGGGCACCAGCTTCGCCTTTGTCGGCGCGGGCATCAGCGTGGGCCTGGAGCATGGCGTGGCCGGCATCCTGGGCTCCTCGCTCGTGGGCTCGCTGGTGATGATCGTGGGCAGCTTCTTCATGCCGGTGATACGCCGCTTCTTCCCGCACACCGTGACCAGCGTGGTCGTGACCCTGATCGGCCTGTCGCTCACCCCCGTGGCGGTGGACTGGGCGGCCGGCGGCGTGGGCGCGCGCGACTATGGCGCCGTGGGCCACCTGGCGATTGCGGGCTTTGTGCTGGCCCTGGTCATTGCCTTTGTGCAGTGGGGCAAGGGCATTGTCTCGGCCAGCGCCGTGGTGCTGGGCATCGCCAGCGGCTATGTGCTGTGCCTGGCGCTCGGGCTCATCGACTTCACCCAGGTGCGCGAGGCACCGGTGTTCGCCATCCCGCAGCCGCTGCACTTCGGCATGGCCTTCCCGGTGTCGGGCATCGTCGCCATGTCCATCGCCTTCCTGGTCACCATCGTCGAGACCACGGGCACCTTCATGGCGCTGGGCGCGGCCACGCAGACGCGCATCCCGGGTAAGCGCCTGGCCAGCGGCATCCTGTGCGACGGCGTGGGTTCGGCCTTTGCGGCCGTGATGTCCAGCCCGCCGCTGTCCACCTTTGCGCAGAACGTGGGCGTGGTCTCGCTCACCGGCGTGGCCAGCCGCCATGTGGTCACGCTCACGGGCGTGCTGCTGTTGCTGGCCGGGCTGTTCCCGGTGCTGGGGGCGCTGGTGGTGACCATTCCGCAGCCCGTGCTGGGCGGCGCGGGGCTCATGATGTTCGCGATGATCGTCGCGGCTGGCATCCGCATGCTGGCCGGCACCGCGCCCTCGCGCCGCAACACGCTCATCATCGCCGTGTCGCTGGGCTGCGGCCTGGCCGTCACGGTGCGGCCCGACCTGCTGGCGCGCATGCCGGCCTTTGTGCGCGAGGTCTTCGGCTCGGGCATCACCGTGGGCGCGCTGGTGGCCGTGGCGCTGAACCTGCTGCTGCCCGGGCGCGAGCACGAGGAAGACGAGCCCGCCTGAAGGGCGCGCTCAGTCCTCTCGCCCGCTGCGCTGCGCAAAGTAGCGCGCGGGCGAGGTGCCGAACGCGCGGCGGAACATGGCGATGAAATTGCTCGGCGTGGCATAGCCCAGCGCATCGGCCACCTTGGCCACCGGCTCGCCGCGCGCCAGCGCCTCCAGCGCATGTACCAGGCCGGCCTGCTGGCGCCACTGCGCAAAGCTGGCCCCCAGCTCGGCCTGGCACAGCCGGCTCAGCGTGCGCGGCGACAGGCCGGCCCAGTCGGCCCACTGCTCCAGCGTGCGCGCGTCGCCCGGGTCGGCCAGCACGGCTTTGGCAATGCGCAGCAGGCGCCGGTCGGCCGGCATGGGCAGGTGCAGGGGCTCGTGCGGTGCGCTCTTCATCTCGTCAAGCAGCACGGCTGCCACGCGGCGCTGCGGTGCCGTCAGCGCCTCCTGGTTCGTCCAGGCCGCGGCGCGGCGCACCAGGGCGCGCAAGAGCTCGCTCACCCCGAAGACGCAGGGCGCCTGCGGCAGGCCGCGCGCCGCCTCGGGGGTGATGACCACGTTCCAGCCGCTGGTCACGCCGCTGATACTGGCCGTGTGCTCCTGGCCCGGCGGGATCCAGCCTGCGCGGTGCGGTGGCATGAGCCACGAGCCTTGGCGCGTGCGCATGTGCACCAGCCCGTTCTCGATGCAGAACAGCTGGCCTCGCAGGTGGCCGTGCCAGCCGGTCTCGCGCGTGCCCAGCTGGAATTCGCTGGTGGGCTGGTGCGTGCCCCACACGGCGATCAGCGCCGGCCCGTCGGCGCGCTCGCTCAGGTCGCGAAAGGCCTCGTTCACGGAGACGCGGGAATCAGGGGCGGAAGATGCCATGGCCGGATTTCATTGTTTTACGTCCATATGACGTTATCACTCCATGCCCCTCCCGGTCGAGACTGCAGGCTTGTTTTTTTGTTATCGGAGCCTGTCCATGTCCGCTGTTCCCCTCCCTGTCTCCCCGCCCGCGCCGATGCTGCGCCCCCACCTGCCGGCCTGGCTCATCGTCACCATGGCCTGCACCGCCTCGTTCATGGTCGTCATGGACGGCTCCATCGTCAACGTGGCGCTGCCCGCCATCGAGCGCGACCTGCAGCTGTCGCATGCCGCGCTGCAGTGGGTCATCGATGCCTACCTGCTGGCCCTGGGCGGCTGCATGCTGCTGGCCGCGCGCGCGGGTGACCTCTATGGCCGCCGCCCGGTGCTGCAGGCGGGCCTGGCGCTGTTCACGCTGGCCAGCCTGGCCGCGGGCCTGGCCGGCAGCGCGCCCTGGCTGCTGGCGGCGCGCGCCGTGCAGGGCGTTGGCGCGGCGGTGCTGGCCACCTCGTCGATGGCGCTGGTGATGGCCGCCACGCACCACGACAAGGCCGCCCGTGCGCGCGCCATGTCGCTGTGGGCGGCGCTCAACTCAGCGGGCTTTGCCTTTGGCGTGGTGATCGGCGGCCTGCTCACCGACCTGGCCGGCTGGCGCTGGGTGATGTTCGTCAACGTGCCCGTGGGCCTGGCGCTCATGGCCGGTGTCGCGGCCAGCCTGCTGGCCCCGCCGCCACGCAGCACGCGCCCGCCGCTGGACCTGCCCGGCGCCCTGGTCTCCACGCTGGCCAGCGTGGCGCTGGTCTACGGCATCACCCAGTCCACCGAGCTGGGCTGGGGCTCGCCCACCGTGCTCGGCGCTTTGGCCGCAGCGGCTGTGCTGTGGCCGCTGTTCGTGGCCATCGAGGCGCGCAGCGCCAGCCCGCTGGTGCGCCTGTCCATCTTTGCGCTGCCCAACCTGCGCGTGGGCAATGGGCTCATGCTGTGCCTGGGGGCCACGCTCACGGCCTCGGTGTTCCTGGTGTCGGCCATGCTGCAGCATGGCGCGGGCTACAGCGCGCGCGACACGGGCCTGGCCATGCTGCCCATGGGCGTGGCGCAGGCGGCTGCGCGCCTGGTGTTTGCCGGGCGCCTGGCGCGCAACGGCGCGGCGCGCCTGCCGCTGTGGGGCGCGCTGGTGGCCGCGGCCGGCCTGGCCTGGCTGGCGGCGATGCCGGCCGAAGCGCATTTCCTCACCCAGGTGCTGGGCCCCACGCTGCTGGTGGGCGGCGGGCTGGGCCTGGTGATCCTGGCGGCCACCCATGCCGTGACCTCGGGCGTGCCCCTGCAGGACGCAGGCCTCGCCTCGGGCCTGGCCAACACCGCGCGCCAGCTCGGCGGCGCCCTTGGCGTGGCCGCGCTGGCCACGCTCGCCGGGGCCGTGGCGCAGGGCGCCGGCGGTGTGCCCCAGGCCGCGCAGCTGGCGGGCTACCACGCCGCGCTGCTGGCCGCGGCGGGGCTCAGCCTGGTGTGCGGCGTGGTCTCGCTGGCGCTGCGCCGCGCGGACTGATGCCGGGGCCGCGCCCATGAAAAAGCCGCCCGAAGGCGGCTTGCCGATGGGGCCAATCGGCTTTATTCGTGCCAGTCGGCGTGTTTTTCGCAGAGCTTGTTCGTCTCCTTGCCCTTGCGCGTTTCGGCAAAGGTCACCAGGTTGCCCTTGAAGTCGTCGGGCGTCTCGTTCCACATGCAGGTGCACCAGGCCTGCGCCTTGGTCTGGCCGCGGATAGGGCTCTTTTCGTCGCCGCCCTCGTACAGCTTGGCGGCATAGCTCAGGCACTGGCGGTACTGGCCGTCGCCTGCGGGCGGGGTGTTGTAGTCGGTTGCGGCCAGGGCGGACGTGCCGGCGGCCAGCACGAGAAGGGCGCCCGTGAGCGCGGTGCGGATGGATTGCATGAAAGACCTCTGCCAGGTGGTTTTTGGTGTTGAAAATGGCGGGGCCTGGGGGCGCGCGGCAAGCGCTGCCTGCTGCGCGCCACCCAGGTGTTACGCAGTGTATATCCGAGAAACAAAAAGTTTCAAACTTATTTTGCCGCGGGCTGGGCCGCCTGCACCGGGCCACGCCAGGGCCGCACCAGCCGCCGCCAGCCCACCACCACGCCCGTGAGGCTGAGCACCGCGCCACCCAGGCTCAGCACGATGAGCAGCGCATCCCACAGCGGCCGGTGCGCGAGCAGCGGGCCCCAGTCCCAGCTGTGCAGCAGCGCAAACAGCCAGCGGCTGGCGCGGCGGTGGGTGTCGCTTTTGTCGAGCACGGCGCCGGTGTGCGGGTCGATGTGCACCCAGGTGGCGTGTGCGTCGGCAAACACCACGCGCAGCACCGGCAGGGGCTTGTTGTCGCCCCCGCCGGTCATGGTGTGCGCGGCGCGGCTGTAGTAGTGCAGGTCGTACCCGCGCAGCAACTCGGTGCGCGCCACGGCGTCGGGCAGCAGGCGCGCGGCGGCGGCCTGCAGGTCCGCCGGGTCGAGGGCCCGGGCCTGCGCGCTGGCGGCGTCCAGCACGGCGGGCGCGCCCGTGGGGCTGGCGGCCAGCACCAGGGTGTGGCCGGCATGGCGCACCCAGCGCAGCTCGCGCGTGTTGGGCGATGCCGCCGCCAGCAGGGCCTGTACGCTGGCAGCCCCTGCCGGCACGGTCAGTGCGCCGCCGTGCATGGCCTGGGTGCGCAGGGCCGGTGCGCCGCTGTCGAAGAGCTTCCAGGGGTTCATGGACATCAGGCCGCTGAAGATCCAGGTCAGCGTGACGGCGGCGAACAGCAGGCCGAAGACATGGTGCCAGCGCATCATGAAGCCCCGGTAGGGCGAGCGCGAGCCGCTCTTGTAGCGCCGCGTGAAGCGCCAGCGCATGACGCCCACCACCGTGCCCGTGATGGTGAGCACGATGCCTGCGATGGACAGCCCGTTCACGATGTCGGCCCACCAGGCATTGAACACATTGCCGCGAAACGGGTAGAGCCAATGGATCCAGGCGCCCACATAGTTCCAGCCGCGCTCGCTGCGCGTGGCGTCGCGCACCACCTCGCCCGTGGTGCCCGAGACATAGACCTCGGTGCCCGCCGCATCGCCCAGGGCCAGGCGGTGCAGCGGGCGGTGCGCATCGAGTGCGCGCGAATGGGTGAAGGCGTCCTCGTCCAGCGTGCCCAGGTGGCGCGGCGCGCCCTCCGTGGTGCCGGCAAAGGCCTGCGCCGTGGCCGTGGCCCAGGCCGCGTCCACGCCGCGCAGCACCTGGCCGGTGGTGGCATCGACCACCGTGGCCGGTTTGCGTTTGGGTGCGCCCTCGGGCTGCACCAGGTAGACCGCGCGCCCGCCGCTGGCCACGGCCAGGCGCAGGTCGGCCAGGGGCTGGCCGACCAGGCCCGCAGCGCGCAGTGCAGCGGCGGGCTCCAGCGCGATGAGTGCACCGCGCAGCGGCGCCAGGTGCTCCAGGCGCTCGGTGGCCGTGAGCTTGGGGTAGCCCACGTACATCATCACCACGCCCGAGACGAACCACATGGCGAAGAAGGCGCACAGCACCACGCCGGCCCAGCGGTGGACCAGGTACAACCAGCGCTTGGCGTGTTGCATGCTGCGGGCCCTCCGTCAGAACGCGGTGTGCAGCGTCAGGTCGGCCGTGCGCGGCGCGCCCAGGTAGACCTGGTCGCGCACCTCGGCCGCGTAGGTGCGGTCGGTGGCATTGCGGATGCGCGCCGTGAGCGTGGTCGCGGGGCCGAGCTTCCAGCCCAGGCCCAGGTCGAGCAGCGTGTACGAGGGCCAGTACTTGGTGTTGGCCGCATTGCCATAGACCTTGCCCACATGGCGCAGCCCCGCGCTGGCCGTGACGGTGGGCGTGATGGCGTATGACACCCAGAGGTTGGCCACGGCCTGCGGCACCAGGGCCGGCACCTTGCCCGCCATGGAGACGCCACCCTGCACGAAGTTCTCATACCGTGCGCGCGTGAGCGCCAGGTTGCCCTGCAGCTGCCATTGCGCGCTGGGGCGCAGGCCGGCCGACAGCTCCACGCCGCGCGAGGACTGCTCGCCCACCAGCAGCGTGAGGTTGGGGTTGGCCGGGTCCTGCGAGGCGATGTTCTGGCGCCGGATCTCGTACACCGCCACCGTGGCGCTGCCCTTGCCGTCCCAGAAGTCGAACTTGCTGCCCACTTCGACCTGGCGGCCCGTGGTCAGCTCGCTGTTGTTGCGCACATCGGCAAACGAGGCCGAGGCCAGCGAGCCCGAGGGCGGGTCGGCCGCGTTCGAGGCCTGGGCGTACAGGCTGGCGCCGGGCGCGATGTCCCACACCAGGCCCAGGCGGCCCGTGGTGGGGTGGTAGTCGCGGCTGAAAGTGGCGGGCGCGGCGGCGGTCACGGCGCGGCGGTTCACCAGGTCCAGGCCGATGCGCTCGTGGCGCAGCGCGGTCACGAGGTTGAGCCCGGGCACCAGTGCCGTGCGGTTTTCCAGGTACAGCGCCGTGGTCGTGGCCTTGTTGTCCTTGTCGGCGCTGTAGGTCGGCGACAGGCCCGGGATGTCGAAGAAATTCTCGGTGCTGAAGCGGGTCGGGTCCACCGTGCTCACGGTGAGCGATGGTGCCAGCGGAAAGCGCGTCTGCTTGTTCACGCTCACATCCAGGCCAAAGGCCCAGTCGCTCTTGCGGCCCGCCAGCTGGCCCTGCCAGGTGCCTTCGATGCGGTTGCCCAGCAGTGTCTGGTCGTGGCGCTGCAGAAAGGGCGAGCTGCGCGCCACGGCGGTGTTGGCGGCGTTGAAGGTGTAGATCTCCACGTTGCGGTAGTCGCGCAGCGCGTCGTAGGCATAGAAGGTGTTGCGCAGCTGCAGCGCGTCGGACACGCGCCACTGCGCCACCGAGCGCAGCCACTGCACGCGGTGCTCGTACACGCCGTCGGCGCTGTTGTAGTTGGCAAAGCGCGTGGCCGGGTTGATGTGCAGCGCGCCCACGGCGGGGTTGAGCACCGGCGTGCCCCAGTAGGGGCGGTCCACATGGTCCTTCTGGTATTCATAGGCCAGGGTGTGGGTGAAGCCGCCACCCAGGTCCGACAGCAGCGAGGTGGCCAGCTGCGTGGCCTGGGTTTTCGTGCCCGTGGTCCAGCTGCCCGCATCGCGGTGGTTGAGGTCGATGCGCGCGAAGTGCGCGGGGTCGGCGCTGCCTGCGCCACCTGCGATCTGCCGGTTCAGCCCCACGGAGACTTCCTTGAGCCCGTAGGAGCCGCCGCGCACCTGGCCCTCGGCAAAATTGCCGCGCTCGGCCGTCTTGGTCAGGTAGTTGATCGAGCCGCCCACGCCGCCCGAGCCGTAGAGAAAGCTCGACGCCCCGCCGATGGCCTCCACGCGGTCGTAGATCCAGCTGTCCACCGCGCGCGTGGCGCTGCCGTACTGCGGGTTGATGCCGTTGTACAGCTGGGCCACCGAGTTGGCCGTGAAGCCGCGGTAGCTGGCGGCCATGGAGCCGGGCGCGTTGTGCGCGCTGATGCCGGGCACGGCGCGCAGGATCTCCTGCGTGTCCTGCGCGCCACGCGCGTCGATGGTGGCGCGGTCCACCAGGGTGACCGAGGCCGGCGTCTCGCGCGCCGTGAGGCCCAGGCGGCTGCCCGTGGCCACCGGGGTGTCGAGCTGCAGCCGGCCATTGGGCTGGGCCGCGGCATCGACCACGTCGACCGGCTGCAGGGTGGGCGTCTGCGCCGTGGCGGCCAGCGGCACCAGGGCCAGGATGGCGGTGCACAGGGGCGACAGGGGGAAGAAGCGGGCGGGCGCGGCAGCACCGGCCAAAAGGGAACGGGACATGGCAAAAAACTCTCTGGCGGACGGCATGGCACCGGGCTGCCGGTGCGCACCGTCCGCGCACGGACGACGGGACAAGCTGCGCAACCCCGGGCGGTCCGGGGCCACGCGTGCGGCGGTCAGGTCAGAGAGAGGTCGGTGGCCCGCGCGCGGGCAGCGGCGCCGCGGTGATGGCCGCGATGCGCGCCGCCTCCACGGGCTGCAGGGCATGCGCCAAGGGCTGGGGCAGGGGCAGGGTGGCCAGTGCCACCGGGGGCGGGGCGCTGGCGATGGAGCACAGCGGGCAGTCCATGCCCATGCTGCCCATCTCCACGGCGCCATCGTCGGTCTGCACCAGCAGCTTGATGGTGCCCGCGCCCGAGCAGATCACCTCGATGGCCTGCGGGTTCACGAGCGGCGAGGCGATGGCCACGCCCATGGACGCCATGAACCAGGCCAGCACCAGAAGGCGCAGGGCGGCAAAGGTTCGAAGGGCGTGCATGGGGCGCAATTATGCCGGCAAGCCGCCCAAAGCAAATCGGGCGCCCAGGGCGCCCGATTGATTTCCGTCAAGCAGCCATCACGCCTGCGTGTACGCCGTCTTCACCGTGGTGTAGAACTCGGCGGCATAGCGGCCCTGCTCGCGCGGGCCGTAGCTGCTGCTCTTGCGGCCGCCGAAGGGCACGTGGTAGTCCACGCCTGCCGTGGGCAGGTTCACCATCACCATGCCGGCCTGGGCGTGGCGCTTGAAGTGCGTGGCGTGCTTGAGGCTGGTGGTGGCGATGCCGCTGGCCAGGCCGAAGGGCGTGTCGTTGGCCAGGGCCAGTGCTTCCTCGTAGTTCTTCACGCGCTGCACGCTCACCACGGGGCCGAAGATTTCTTCGCGGTTGATGCGCATGCCGGGCGTGGTCTCGGTGAACAGGGCCGGGCGCAGGTAGAAGCCGGGCGCGCCGTCGGCGTTCTTCTCCAGGGCTTCGCCGCCAAAGGCCAGCTTGGCGCCTTCCTGCTGGCCGATGCCGATGTACTCCAGGTCCTGCGCCAGCTGGCGGTCGTCCACCACGGGGCCGATGTCGGTGCCGGCCTTGCGTGCGTCGTCCACCTTCAAGGTCTTCATCTTCTCGACCATGGCGGCCACGAAGCGGTCGTGGATGCCTTCGGTCACCACCAGGCGGCTGCTGGCCGTGCAGCGCTGGCCGGTGGAGAAGAAGCCGCTGTTGATGGCCGCGCCCACGGCGACGTTGATGTCCGCGTCATCGAGCACCACGAAGGGGTTCTTGCCACCCATCTCCAGCTGCACCTTGGCGCCGCGCGGCACGCAGGCCGCTGCCACGCGCTGGCCCGTGCCCACCGATCCGGTGAAGCTCACGCCGGCGATGCGCTCGTCTTCCAGCAGCACCTGGCCCACGTCCGAGCCGCGGCCCATCACCAGGTTGAACACGCCGGCCGGCAGGCCCGCGCGGTGCAGGATGTCGGCCAGCGCCCAGGCGGAGCCGGGCACCACCTCGGCGGGCTTGAACACCACGCAGTTGCCGTAGGCCAGCGCCGGGGCGATCTTCCAGGCCGGGATGGCGATGGGGAAGTTCCAGGGGGTGATGATGCCGATCACGCCCAGGGGTTCGCGCGTGATCTCGATGCCCACGCCGGGGCGCACCGAGGGCAGCACCTCGCCGCCGGGGCGCAGTGCCTCGCCGGCAAAGAACTTGAAGATGGCGGCCGCGCGGCCCACTTCGCCAATCGCCTCGGGCAGGGTCTTGCCCTCTTCGCGGGCCAGCAGGTCACCGAGCTCGGCCTTGCGCGCGATGATCTCGTTGCCCACGGCATCCAGCACGTCAAAACGCTGCTGCGGCGTGGACAGGCTCCATGCCGGGAAGGCGGCGTGCGCTGCCGACACGGCTTCCAGCGCCTGCTCGCGGCTGGCCACGGCGTAGTCGCCGATCACGTCGCGGGTGTCCGAGGGGTTGGTGTTGCGGTAGCCGCGGACGCCTTCGGTCCAGGTTCCGCCAATCAGGTTTGCGTGCATGGTGTGGTGCAGGTAGTGGGAAAGTGGTGGCAACAGTGCCGAACGGGCCGCCGGCCCACCGCACGGGCCTGGTCGCAGCAGCAAGGCGCCTGCGCGAAGCAGTGCATTGTGCAGCGGTTGCCGGTGTGCGGTGCTGGGCGGTCCATTCTGACTTGCCTTAGAAAGCCGTGCGCACGCCGATCTGCGTGACGCTCTTCTGGCTGATGAAATCCTTGAGTCCGCCGGTCGATTGCGAGGCCGACGCATACAGGAAGGTGTTCTTGGACAGCGCGT
This sequence comes from Acidovorax sp. FW305-C-20-28, assembly GCF_058783375.1. Taxonomy (NCBI): domain Bacteria; kingdom Pseudomonadati; phylum Pseudomonadota; class Betaproteobacteria; order Burkholderiales; family Comamonadaceae; genus Acidovorax; species Acidovorax sp. FW305-C-20-28. The sequence goes on from NZ_JBYSYM010000017.1 coordinate 68,592, forward strand.
AGCGCGCACCCACGGCGACCTTGCCCAGGGTGTCGTTCTGGCCGGCCGCGTTGGCGTACTTCACGCGCGTGTAGTTGGCACCCAGCAGCACGAAGGAGCCCACGGGCACTTCCACGCCGATGGTGCTGCCGTCGCTGTGGTCCATGGCGAAGGTGCTGGTGCCGGTCACCGTGAGGTTGTTGCCTGTGAAGGCGCCGTTCACCGAGGTGGTGGCCAGGTCGCGGTTGCGCTGCACGCCGCCCAGCACCTTGACCACGCCGAAGTTGTAGTTGGCCGCCACCGTGAGCGACTTGTTCACGTTGTCGCCCGTGGTGCGCGAGCGGTTCCACTCGTACGACAGCGCGCTGTTGAACGGGCCCTGGGCGTAGCTCAGCTTGATGCCGTAGAAGCGGTCGGCCGTGCCCTCGCCGGGCGCCACCTGGGCGGCGGCCTGGAAGCCGCTGTAGTTGATGGTCTGCACCTGCAGCACGTTGTCGGCACGCGGCGCGTTGAGCCACAGCGGCAGGGCCTTGCCGGCATTGGTCACGCCGGTGCCGGGGTTCAGCGTCAGGGCGTTGGTGAAGGGGTTGCTCAGGCCCATGACCGAGTCTTCCAGGATGTACTGGCGGCCCAGGCGCAGCTCGCCCACCGAGGCGGAGGACAGCCACACGAAGCCCTGGCGCCCGAAGGCCCGGCCGCCCTGGGCGAAGGTGCCGTTGTCGGCATTGAAGCCGTTTTCCAGCAGCACGCCGGCCTTCAGGCCACCGCCCAGGTCCTCCACGGTGCGGATGCCCCAGCGCGAGCCGTTCAGGCCGTTGGTGGTGCCGTCGTTCATCGAGGTCACGCTGCCGCCACCCGAGCGCGCGCCCGCGCTGTAGTGGCTGACGTTGAGGTCGACCAGGGTGAACAGAGTCACGCTCGATTGGGCCTGGGCCGCGGGCGCCGCGGCCAGCAGTGCCGCGCAGGCGGCCAGGGACAGCTGGGAAATGTGCTTCTTTTGCATGGTGTTTGTCTCTCTCGTCTCGTCTCTAGTTTTCTTCAGGGTTGATGAAAGCGTTGGATGGTGGAAATGGCGGATGGGCTCCTTGGGGTGGATGGGGCAGGCCGGGCCCTGCGCCAGTGGGGCGCGGGCCGGCAAAGGCAGAAAGGGGCGGTGGGTGCTGCGGGGGGAGGGGCCGCGGTGCTCAGCCTGCGGTGGCCGCACGGGCCGGCGCAGGCAGATGTCTGACCTCACAGGGTCCCATGCCGGCGGGCGGCGCGCATTTCGGTGGGGTCATTGGACACAGGCTCCCAGGCAATGAGGCGTACAAGGGCCTGCGCCGGGCCTTTCGGGGCGGTGGCGGTGGCCGTCATCTGGCAATTCGTTGTATGTCATCGTACAACAAATTGCCAAAGCGGGTGCTGCGGGTTAGTACTGACGCGCCCGCCTGGGCGGGGCGTCGGCCTGGGGCGTTGGGGGTGGAGGGAGGGGCCAGGCCCCGGGGCTCAGCCTGCTTCGGCCTGGGCGCGGCGGCGGCGCTCGCGGCTGTTGGCCAGGTGGGTGCGCATGGCCGCGCGTGCGCCATCGGGGTCCTGCGCGACGATGGCGTCGTAGATGCTTTCGTGCTCGCCGTTCACGCGGCGCAGGTACTGGCGCAGGTCGCCCTCGCTGTCGCCGGCTTCCAGCCGCGCACGCGGAATGATCATGCTGCCCAGCGTGCCCATGAGCTCGGCGAAATGGCTGTTCTGCGTGGCGCGCGCAATCTCCAGGTGGAACTGGAAGTCCGACGCCACGGCATCGCGCCCCTCGTCCACGGCCTTGGTGACGGCGTCGAGCGCCACGCGCATGGCGGCCACATTGGCCTCGGTGCGGCGCTGCGCGGCCAGTGCGGCGGCCTCGGTCTCCACGCCGATGCGCAGCTCCAGCACCGCGATCACGTCGCGCAGCGTGCTGAACTGCTCGGGCGTGATCTTGAAGCCCGGGGCCTGGCCCAGGCCCAGCACGAAGGTGCCGATGCCGTGGCGCGTCTCCACCAGGCCCGAGGCCTGCAGCTTGGAAATCGCCTCGCGCACCACCGTGCGGCTGACCTCGAACTCCGCCATGATGGCCGCCTCCGTGGGCAGCTTGTCGCCCAGCGCCAGCCGCCCGTCGCGGATGCGGTCACCCAGGGATTCAACCAGCTCCAGGGCGAGGGTGCGGGGCTTGCGGCGAAGGGCGATGGCGGTGTTCATTTCTCGGTGTTATCCCTATGTGATCGGGGGGCGCTTGGGAGTACATTGCATTCGCGTTGTACGACAACTGATGACGTGCAACAGAGCATACCGCCACTGTACCAAGAACCACCTGAATTTCCATGCCTTGTCACCCGACACCGATCCGATTCAACCGCCTGCTGCTCACCGGTGCCGCCGGCGGTCTGGGCCGTGAGCTGCGCACCCGTCTGAAGGCCTACTGCACCACCCTGCGCCTGTCCGACATCGCCGAACTGGGTTCCGAGGCCGCGGGCGAAGAAGTGCGCCCCGCCCAACTGGAAGACGCCGCCGCCATCCACGCACTGCTGGCCGGCGTGGACGCCGTGGTGCACCTGGGCGGTGTTTCCACCGAACAACCCTGGGACGCCATCCTGCCCGCCAACATCGTGGGCGTGTACAACCTGTACGAGGCCGCGCGCAAGCAGGGCGTCAAGCGCGTGATCTTTGCCAGCAGCAACCATGTCACCGGCTTCTACCGCCAGGACGAGGTCGTGGGCCTCAAAGACCCGGCGCGCCCCGATGGCCTGTACGGCGTCTCCAAGGCCTTCGGCGAAGACCTGTCGCGCTTTTACTTCGACCGCTACGGCATCGAGACCGTGTGCCTGCGCATCGGCTCCTCCTTCCCCGAGCCGCGCAACCGCCGCATGCTCGCCACCTGGATGAGCTACGACGACCTGGAGCGCCTGGTCGTCGCCAGCCTCACCGCGCCCGTGGTGGGCCACAGCACCATCTACGGCATGGGCGACAACACCACCACCTGGTGGGACAACACCCTGGCGCGCCACATCGGCTACCGCCCGCAAGACAGCTCCGAGCAATTCCGCGCCAAGGTGGAGGCGGCAGACCCCGCGCCCGACATGGCCGACCCCGCCGTCATCTACCAGGGTGGCCCCTTCGTGCGCACGGCGCCGTTCGAATGAGCGACGCTGTTGAACTGCTGTTGCCCGGGCACCGCGACCAGGTGGGCGAAAGCCCGCTGTGGAGCCCCGCCGAGCAGGCACTGTACTGGGTGGACATCGAAGGCCGCGCGCTGCGGCGCCTGCGCTGGGCCGACCGCCAGCTCACCAGTTGGGCCACGCCCGAGCGCCTGGCCTGCATCGCCCTGCATGCCGATGGCGGCCTCATCGCCGGCATGGACACGGGCCTCTTTCACCTGCGCCCGGCCGACGACGGCACGCTGGCCTGCACCCTGATCTCGGCCGTGCAGCACCCCGAGGAGGGCATGCGCTTCAACGACGGGCGCTGCGACCGTGCGGGCCGCTTCTGGGCCGGCACCATGGTGCGCGACATGGCCCTGGCCCGCCCCGCGGGTAGCCTGTACCGGCAGGATGCGCGCGGCCTCTCGGTGCCCCAGGTCGAAGGCCTGGTCACGCAGAACGGCCTGGCCTTCAGCCCCGACGGCGCCACCATGTACCTGAGCGACAGCCACCCCAGCGTGCAGAAGGTCTGGACGCTGGACCTGCACGACGACGGCAGCCTGGGCCCGCGCCGCCTGTTCGCCGACATGCGCGAACTGCCCGGCCGGCCCGATGGCGGCGCCATCGACGCCGACGGCTGCTACTGGATCTGCGGCAACGACGCCGGCCTGGTGCACCGCTTCACGCCCGCGGGCGTGCTCGACCGCTCGCTCGCCGTGCCGGTGAGCAAGCCCTCGATGTGCAGCTTCGGCGGGCCCGACCTCGATCTGCTGTTCATCACCTCCATCCGCCCCGGCCAGCCGCAGGGCGACGACATTGCCCACGGCGGCGCGGTCTTCGTGGCCCGCCCCGGCGTGCGTGGGCTCGCAGAAGCCCCGTACCGCGCTGCCTGAGCGCCGACGCCGCAGCCGCAGCACCGCACCGTACACCCCCTTTCAACCCAGGAGACAACCACCATGAACGTTCCACACCTTTTTGGCCGCGTGGCGCTGGCCGCCGGCGTGCTGCTCGGCAGCCTGGCCGCGCAGGCCACCGAATTCCGCTCGTCGGACATCCACCCCGAGGACTACCCCACCGTGCTGGCCGTGCGCCACATGGGCGAGACCCTGAACAAGGCCACCGGCGGCAAGCACAGCATCAAGGTCTACGCCAAGGGCTCCCTGGGCATCGAGAAGGACACCATCGAGCAGACCAAACTGGGCGCCATCGCCATGACGCGCGTGAACGTCGCGCCCATGAACAACATCTGCCCCGCCACCATGGTGCCCACCATGCCCTTCCTGTTCCGCGACAAGGAACACATGCGCAAGGTGCTGGACGGCGCCATCGGCGACGAGATCCTGAAGGACTGCGAATCGCAGGGCTTCGTGGGCCTGGCCTTCTACGACAGCGGCGCGCGCTCGATCTACACCGTCAAGAAGCCCGTCAAGACCCTGGCCGACGTCAAGGGCATGAAGGTGCGCGTGCAGCAGAGCGACCTGTGGGTCTCGCTGCTCGAAGCCATGGGCGCCAACGCCACCCCCATGCCCTTCGGCGAGGTCTACACCGCGCTCAAGACCGGCCTGGTGGACGCTGCCGAGAACAACTATCCCAGCTACGAAAGCTCGCGCCACTTCGAAGTCGCCAAGTACTTCAACAAGACCGAGCACTCCATGGCGCCCGAGATCCTCTTGTTCAGCAAGCGCGTGTGGGACACCCTGAGCGCCGATGACCAGAAGGCCATCCGCGCCGCCGCCAAGGAGTCGGTGGGCTACATGCGCAAGATCTGGGACGAGCGCGAAGAAAAGTCCCTGGCCACCGTGAAGGCCGGCGGCGCGCAGATCGTCGAGATCGACAAGGTCGCCTTCAAGGCCGCCATGAAGCCGGTCTACGACAAGTTCCTCAAGGACCCCAAGCTGCAGGACATGGTCAAGCGCATCGACGCCGTGCAGTAAGGAAAAGAGCCAGAGTGAGCCTTGAGGGCAGGCGGCACGGGGAACGAACAGCCCGCCGCCTGCCCCTTTCCAGTTGTTGTTATTGAATGTCCACTATGTACACGCGACTCTGCGCTTTCATTGCGCGCACCTGCCTGCAACTCGGGGTAGGGGGGCTCGTCCTCCTGGTCGGTGCGGTGCTCTACCAGGTCATCGGCCGCTACATCTTCAACGACACGCCCACCTGGGCCGAGAGCGGCGCCGTGCTGCTCGTGCTCTACGTGACCATGCTGGGCATGGCCGTGGGCGTGCGTGACGCAGGCCACATCGGCCTCGAATCCTTTCTGGTGCTGGCGCCCGACTGGCTGCGCGTCAAGCTCGAACTGCTGATCCACGCGCTGGTGCTGCTGTTCGGCGTCGTGATGGCCTGGAACTGCGGCGTGCTGGCCGAATCGGTCGCGCCCTACAAGATCCCCACGCTGGGTATCTCCGAAGCCTTCAAGTACGTGCCGCCCGCCATGGCCGGCGTGCTGGTGGCCATGTTCTCGCTGGAGCACATCATCGCCATCCTGCGTGGCGTCGAGGTCGAGCCGGCCTGGCATTGATGCCCAGCTTCTGAGCCTCCTTTCCGCTCCCTCACGTCCCTACAAAGATCTCCATCATGGCGTTGACCATTCTGTGCGTGACCTTCACGCTATTGCTGCTGCTGGGCGTGCCCGTGGCCTTCTCGATCGGCCTGTCCTCGCTGGCCACCATCCTCTATGAAGGCCTGCCGCTGGCGGTGGGCTTCCAGCAGATGATTTCGGGCATGAACCCGTTCTCGTTCCTGGCCATCCCGTTCTTCATCTTTGCCGGCGAGATCATGATGTACGGCGGCATTGCCGACCGCATCGTCAACTTCGCCAAGAGCGTGGCCGGCCATGTGCGCGGCGGCCTGGGCATGAGCAACGTGCTGGCCTGCACGCTGTTCGGCGGCGTCTCGGGTTCGCCCGTGGCCGACGTGTCTGCCATGGGCGCCGTGCTCATCCCGCAGATGAAGAAAGAGGGCTACCACGCCGACTACGCGGTGAACGTGACCACGCACGCCTCGCTGGTGGGCGCGCTCATGCCCACCTCGCACAACCTCATCATCTTCACGCTGGCTGCCGGCGGCAAGGTGAGCATCGCCGCGCTGATCCTCGCGGGCATCGTGCCCGCGCTGCTGCTGACCATCTGCAACCTGGCTGCCGCGTACTTCGTGGCCGTCAAGCGCGGCTACCCCGCCGGCACCTTCCCCGGCTGGGAGATCGTGTGGATCTCGTTCCGCGCCTCCGTCCCCGGCCTGGCCGTGGTGGTCATCATCATCGCGGGCATTCTGTCGGGGGCCTTCACGGCCACCGAGTCGGCGTCGGTCGCGGTGCTGTGGGCGCTGATACTCTCGGTCCTCGTCTACAAGAAGCTCACGCGTGAGCAGTTCCTCAAGGCTGCGTCCAAGGCCGTCAAGACCACGGGCACCGTGCTGCTGCTGATCGGCATCTCGTCCATGTTCGGCTACCTGATCGGCCTGTACGGCGTGGCCGAACTCACGGGCGATGCGCTCAAGTCCATGAGCACCTCGCCCTGGGTGATTTTCCTGTGCGTGAACATCATCCTGTTCATCCTGGGCACCTTCCTGGACATGGCGGCCACCATCCTGATCTGCACGCCGATCTTCCTGCCCATCTGCCAGCAGTTCGGCATGAGCACCGAGCAGTTCGGCATCGTCATGCTGATCAACTGCGCCCTGGGCCTGAACACCCCGCCCGTGGGCACCACGCAGTTCATCGGCTGCACCATCGGCGGCGTGTCGGTGGGCGAGGTGATGAAGACCATCTGGCCGTTCTACAGCGCGCTCATCGTGGCGCTGATGCTCGTGACCTACGTGCCGCAGTTCTCCATGTGGCTGCCGGACCTGGTTCTCAAAGGTGGTGGGTGAAGCGCAGGGGGCTCGGCGGCGAGGCCGGCCCCCTGCGTCTTTTTGCAATCACCGATAGCATCCACGAGGCGCCTATGGGCGCCTCGTTTCCTTTGGGGCGCACCTGGCGCCTCGTTTTCCTTTTGACAGAAAGATTTCCGCATGGGGGCTGTTTCCCGTTTCGCCGACCGCAAGGTCCTCGTCGCCGTGGCACTGCTGTGCTGCCTGCTCTGGGGCAGCTCCTACCCCGCCATCAAGACCGGCTACGCCTGGTTCGGCATCGCCAAGGGCGACATCCCCACCCAGCTCGTGTTCGCGGGCTGGCGCTTCGTGGGCGCCGGCCTGATCCTGCTGGCCTGGGCCATCGCCAGCGGCCGCAGCATCGTCGCCCTGGGCGCTGGCGCACCGCGCCAGCTGGTGCTGCTCGGCCTGGCGCAGACCGCGCTGCAGTACGTGTTCTTCTACGTCGGCGTGGCCCACACCACGGGGGTCAAGGCCTCCATCATGAACGCCACCGGCACCTTCTTCAGCGTGCTGCTGGCGCACTGGGTCTACCACAACGACCGCCTGAGCCACGCCAAGCTCTGGGGCTGCGTGGTGGGCTTTGCGGGCGTCATGGTGGTCAACCTGGGCCGGGGCAGCCTGGACCTCGATTTCACCCTGCTGGGCGAAGGCTTCGTGGTGCTCGCCGCCCTGGTGCTGGCCGCCGCCAGCATCTACGGCAAGCAGCTCTCGCAGCGCATGGACTCGGTCGTCATGACCGGCTGGCAACTGGCCATCGGCGGCGCAGCCCTGCTGGCCATGGGCTGGGGCGCGGGCGGCTCGCTCACCGGCTTCACGCCCGCATCCACCACCTTGCTGGTCTACCTGGCCCTGCTGTCCTCGGCCGCGTTCTCGCTGTGGAGCCTGCTGCTCAAGCACAACCGCGTGAGCCAGGTCACGGTGTTCAACTTCACCGTGCCCATCTTCGGCGCGGCCCTGTCGGCCGTGTTCCTGGGCGAGGCGCTGTGGGAGTGGAAGAACCTCGTGGCGCTGGTGCTGGTGTGCGCGGGGATCTGGCTGGTGACGCGCGATGCGGGGCCGGGTGGGGCGGGGAAGTGAGCGTGCGGGCTGTACCGGACAGGCCCTCTACTGCAAAATTCGCCGCAACCATGGACGCCATGGCGCAGGCGGGCCCCGCTGGTCGCGGCGCTGCACGCCCGCCACCACGCCTGCCGACCCCAAAGGAACCCCATGACCCACGACAAGAACCATTCTCCGGTGGGCTGGTACGTCGTCTCGTACCTGCTTCGCTTCGTTGAACTGGATGACGATGGCAAGGACGACGAGGAAGCGCGCTTCCTGTCGTGGGAAAACACGGTGCTGGTGCGCGCCGACAACCTCGATGCGGCCTATGACAAGGGCATGGCGATCGCACGCGGGCAGGCGACGCCCTACCGGGGTGGGCCGCAGGGCGTGCCCGTCCAATGGAAGGCCATGGGCATCACCGAGGTGCTGCCTCTGTACGAGCCCCTGGGCGATGGCGCAGAGATCATGTGGACCGAGCGTGCCCCGCGCAAGCTGCGCAATCTGCAGCAGATGGTCCGGCCCAGAGGCTCCTTCCGCCAGTAGCGGTTGGGGCCTGCGCAGGGCGCTGCGCGATCGCGCCCACCACTGCGCTACCGCGCCAGCCGCACAATCCCATACGGATTGAACTTGAAATCGTCCTCTTCGTAGCTGGACGCAAAGGTATGGGCAGCGCGGCGCTCCTTGAGCACCTGCGCCAGCCCGCGCTGCGCTATCTCGTCGACCACCGCATCCATCAGCGCCACCGCCTGCAGCTCCGTGCCCAGCGATTGCGGCACGTACACCTCCGGCAGGCCGACCAGGTGAAAGCCCACGCTTTGCAGGTAGCCCTTGTCCGATATCGGGCGCCGGGCGAAGGCCAGGCGGCCCACCCGTTGCTGTGCCAGCAGGTCGCCGGACTGCAGGGCCTGGGCGCCTTGGCGGACCAGTTCCCGCCAGCGCTCGATCCCGTGCGCGACGCCCGCGCTTTCGCCCTTGGCGGCCACGGCCCCGGCATCGAGCACGCGGCCCACCAGCTGCAGTGCGGCCATCGAGACCTGGACCGTATTCTGCCGGTCCATGGGCGGCCCTAGCACGTAGAGCACGGAGCGGTGGCTGGCGACGGCCTGCTCGTCCGCTGTGCTCCAGGCATGGGCGAGCACCCGGTCGCGGTTCACCTCGAAGGACCGCGGCATGCGCGCGTCGGGCTTGGCGGTGGAATAGTCCCCGTCCACACTGAAGCCGGTCGCGACATCGCGCACCGCAGCCGACGCGGCCTGCTGGAGCGGCGCCAGGTCGGCCGTTTTGCCGAGGAAGCACAGCACATGGCGCGGCCGCACCGACGACGGGGGCTCCGGCGCTGCCGGGGCCGTGGGCGGGCGCGCCTCGGCCTTCTGGCCCCAGGCCCCTTTCCAGCCCAGGGTGGCGGCAAGGCCTGCGGCAATGAGACGGCGCATGGTGTTCAAGGTTCGGTACCTGCTGGTGGTTGAAGGTGGTGGGGTTGGCGGCGCGGCGCGCGGGGGAGCGGGGGGGCTGCCCGCACCGCACCCTTCCGCCACGCAAGTGGCCGCCATCTTACGGCGGTCGGCGCAGGGCCCCCGCCATGCCATGGACCGGGGTCCTGCAATAAATTAACACTTCGTCTTGCCGCAGCTTTCTGGTAGAAAAGGGCTGTCGCGGCAGATCCCGTCCTGCGCTGAGCCAGCGCAGGACGTTGTGCCGTGTCCCGAGCCGAACGCCCCTGCGGGCATCCGGTCCCCCCAGAGCGATCTGCGGCCACAGGCATCCGGTCTCCTGGCCGCCAGCACGAGGATGCAATCAGCATGGCCTACCACCCCCTGGACCTCGCCCAGCCCACCCACGCGCACCGCAGCCCCGTGCAGGTGGTCTTTCTCTTCAACGACCTGCACGACACCGCGGCGCTGGCCACCGCGGCCCCCGACGGGGCCGAGTTGGTGCTGCTCGACGGCATGGGCGACGGCCTGGCGCAGATGGCTGCGCACCTGCAGGGGCGCAGCGGCATCGGCGCCGTGCATGTGCTCAGCCACGGCAGCCCGGGCCGCCTGCACTGGGGCACCACCGTGCTGGATGCCGGCAACGCCGCCGGGCATGCCGACCTGCTGCGCGCCATGGGCAGCGCGCTCGCCGACGATGGCGACGTGCTGCTCTACGGTTGCCACGCGGGCGCGGGCCCGCAGGGGGCCGCCCTGCTGCGCACGCTGTCCGACCTGTTCGGGGCCAACGTGGCGATGTCCACCAACCTCACCGGCTCGGCGCAGCTGGGTGGCGACTGGGTGCTCGGGCGGCAGCACGGCACGGTGCACACCCCGGCGCTGGTGGGCCCGGCCGACTATGCCGCGGTGCTGGCCGTGCCCGCCGACGAAAACTACGACTCCAATGGCATCACCAACTTTGCCACGGCCACCTTCACGCTCGACGGCATCAAGTACACGGTCACGGGCTCGGGCACCTACACCCACAGGGTCTCCAACGACAGCACCCTGTCGGCGCTGGGCAACGACGCGGGTGATTACTTTCTGCGCTTCGACCGTACCAACGTCTCGGGCATTTCCAGCATCAAGGTCGAGGCGGCCGATGGCAGCCCCTTCCGGCTCAATGGCCTGAGCTTCGGTGCATCGGCCGATGGCACCATCACCGTCACCCCCGAAGGAGGCTCGGCCCTGACCTATGCCAGCAGTGGCGCGACCATCCTGCAGCAGAACGTGAACACCACGGCCAATGCCAATTTTCAGAACATCACCAGTTTCACCTTCGCGGGAACCAACCTCTCCCTGGCCCTGGACGACCTGGATTTCGAGCCGGCCGTCGTATCGCTCGCCGCCATCACCGGCGCCACCTACAACGCATCGACCGGGCTGCTGTCCGTCACCGGCACCAACCTCACCAGTGGCGGCAATGTCGATGTCGGCAAGCTCGCCCTGGCGGGCCAGGGCGGCGCCAGCTACGCGCTGACCAGCAGCAACGTCAACGCCAGCAGCGCCACCACCTTCTCGGTCACGCTCAACGCGGTGGACCAGCTCAACGTCAACGGCCTGCTCAACAGCAATGGCCTCACGGCGGTGGACGCCACCGCCTTCAACCTGGCGGCCGCGGCGGGCTGGCAGTCGAGTGCCGCCGCCGACACCGCCGCCAACCCCGTCAGCGTCTCCGGCGTGGCGGCCCCCACCATCACCAGCGCCACGTACAACACCAGCTCCCATGTGCTCACCGTCACGGGCACCAACCTGGTCAGGACCGTCGGGGCCGACAACGATGTCACCGTCAACAAGCTGACCCTCACCGGCGAAGGGGGCGGCACGCGCGTGCTGCTCACCTCGGCCAACGTCGAGGTCACCTCGGCCACCAGCTTTGCCGTGACCCTCTCGGGCGCCGACATCGCCGCGGTGGAGACGCTGCTCAACAAGGCGGGCACCAGCTCCACGGGCGGCACTGTCTACAACCTGGCCGCAGACGACAACTGGAACAGCGTGGTCACGGGCGGCAACATCGCCGACCCCACGGGCAATGCCATCACGGTCACCATCCCGGGGCCGGCGCCCACCATCACCAGCGCCACCTACAACGCCACCAGCGGCGCCCTGGTGGTCACCGGCACCGGCTTCACCGCGCTGGCGGGCTCCGCCAACGACATCGTGGCCAACAAGTTCAGCTTCATCGGCGAGGGCGACACCGCGTACGCGTTGACCACCACCGGCAACGTGGAGATCACCAGCGCCACCGCCTTCACGCTCACGCTCAGCACGGTCGACCGCGTGGCCGTGAACCAGTGGATCAACAAGAACGGCACCAGCTCCACCGGCGGCACGACCTACAACCTGGCCGCCGCCGAGGACTGGGCCGCCGGCGCCGATGCCGCCACCGTGGTGGCCGACCTCACGGGCAACGCCATCACCGTGAGCAACGTCGGCGTGCCCGCCGCCACCAGCGCCACCTACGACATGGGCACCGGGCTGCTGGTGGTCACGGGCACCAACCTGCAGGCCAAGGCCGGCACGGCCAACGACATCGTGGCCAACAAGCTCACCTTCACCGGCAAGGCCGGCGGCACCTACCTGCTGACCGACACCGCCAACGTGGACCTGACCAACGCCACCACCTTCAGCCTGACGCTGAGCGCCGGCGACAAGGCCGCCGTGAACCAGCTGCTGGACAAGACCGGCACCAGCGCCACCGACAAGACCACCTACAACATCGCCTTCGCCGAAGACTGGAACGCCGGGGCCGATGCGGCCGTGGTGATCGCCGACCTCACCGGCAATACCATCACCGTCAGCGGCACGGCCGGCCCCTCCACCACGGTGGATGGCACGCCCGTCATCGTCAGCACCGCGGCCGATGGCACCACCACCACCACGGTGCCCGTGGTCGCCAGCAACCGGACCGACACGCCCGGCTCGGGCACCCCGCTGGCCGACATCCCCATCGTCAAGGCCGCCGACGGCCATGCCCTCGTGTCCGTCAGCGTGCCCACGGGCGTGGGCATCACGGCCGTGGGGCAGACCTTCGTCACCACGGGCTCGGCCGCGCAGGCCGAGCTGCTGCGGCGCATCGACTCGGTGGCGGGCAGCGGCTCCGAACTGGGCTCTCAGGCGCAGGACTTCCTGGGCACCCTGGGTGCCAGCGAAGCGCTGGTGGTGCAGACCATCCGGCCCACCACCGGCACCGGCTTCAACCCCGCCGTGCCGCTGGTCATCAACGGCAGCGCCGCGGCCGGTGACGGCAAGCAGGCCATCGTCGTCGACGCGCGCGCCCTGCCTGCGGGCACTGTCGTCCAGGTCGACAACGTGGAGTTCGTCGCCGTCGTCGGCGCCGTGCGCATCATCGGCGGTGCCGGCCAGAACATGGCCGTCGGCGATGGCGCCGCGCAATGGCTCGTGCTCGGCCCGGGCAACGACACCATCCACGGCGGTGCCGGCAACGACACCGTGGGCAGCGAGGCCGGAGACGACCAGGTCTACGGCGATGCCGGCGACGACATCGTCTTCGGCGGTGCCGGCAACGACACCCTCTCGGGCGGTGCGGGCAGCGACAAGCTCAATGGCGGCACGGGCTTCGACGTGGCGCTGCAGGAGGGCTCGCGCGGGGACTACACGGTGGTGCTGGAGGCCAATGGCATCAAGCTCACCCATACCGCCACGGGCGTCTCCGACTGGCTGGTCGACGTGGAACGGGTGCGCTTCGACAGCGGCCCCAGCCTCACCGTGGCCCACAGCGCGGCCGAAGAGGCCGCGGCCTACCTGTTCCAGAAGTGGCTGGGGCGCGAGCTCACACCCGGCGAGGGCACCATCATCCAGCCCTTCACCAGCACCACGGCGCTCGAAGTGGCCGCCCTGTTCGCCCAGTTCTTCCCGCAGCAAAGCGCCGGCAAGACGCCCGCGCAGCTGCTGGAGGGCATGGCCAGTGCCGGCGCGGTGCGTGTGGACGCGCGCGACACCACCGTCATTGGCGACGCCGGCAACAACACCCTCAGCCCCAACCTGGGCCTGGCGCGCATGGTGGACGGCGGCGCGGGCACCGACACGGTGGTGGTCCCGTCCACCTTCGCGCAGAGCCATGTGCAGCACAACGCCAACGGCACCTACACCCTGCAGCGCCTGACCGATGGCGCCATGCTCGACCTGACGCGCGTGGAGCGCATCAACTTCAGCGACACCAAGCTGGCGCTGGACCTCAATGGCAACGCCGGCCAGGCGGCCAAGCTGCTCGGCGCCCTGGGCGGCCCGGCCCTGTTGACCAACAAGGGCGTGGTGGGCGAGGTGATCCGCCTGCTCGACGCCGGGGCCACCAGCCAGGCCGTTGCGGGCATTGCCCTGCAGCTGCTGGGCGCGCAAACGCCATCGCAGGTGGCGCAGCTGCTGTGGACCAACATCATCGGCCGCGCCGGCTCGCAGGCCGAGCTCAAGCCCCTGGTGGACCTGATGGCCAGCGGCGTCTCGTTCAACGAGGTGACCGTGATGGCAGCCAACCTGGAGCTCAATGCCACGCGCATCGACCTGGTGGGGCTGACCAACAAGGGCATCGAGTTCTCCTGACGGCGAGGCGGTCCCACTCGCCTGGCGGCGATGGGATCGATTTCGCCTGGCGGCGAAGACCCCGCCGCGTTGCCGTCCCCGGTCGCGCGCCGGTGGTGGGGCCCACGCCCACGCCGCGCCTTGCGCGGGCGCGGCGGGCGACGCGCCCGCGCCCGGCCTGGCGCCCATGTCATCAGTTCTGGGGACAGACAGGGCCGGCCAGTGCTGCTACCCTGCATGTAGCAGGCACTACATACACACCCCACGCAGGCAGCAAACTCCATGGCCGCAGCACCGCTGGCGGCACCGGCCCTGCGCACCCCCGCGAACCGCATGAGCAACAGCATCACCTTCAGCGCCATCCACCTCCTGTCCGACACCGGCGCCAGCCACAGCGACTTCATCACCACCACCCAGGTCCAGACCGTCGGCGCCACCCTGAGCGCCGGCTTGGACGCGGGCGACACGCTGTGGGGCTCGCTCGATGGGGGCACCAGCTGGACCGACATCTCCAGCAAGGCCAGCGGCAGCACGCTGGCCTGGAGCGGGGCCGCACTGCTCTCCGGCAGCCACGGCATCGCGCTCAAGGTCAGCGACGGGTTGGGCGTCGACGGTGCCATTGCCAGCCAGGCCTACACGCTGGACCTGTCGGCACCCGGCGTCACCATCACCCACGGCGCGGCCGCACCGCTCAAGGTCGGCGACACGGCGCAGATCACCTTCACCTTCAGCGAGGCGCCCATCGGCTTCGCGGCAGACGACATCACCACCACCGGCGGCACGCTCGGCCCGTTGAAGGCCACAGCCGGCAACCCGCTCGAGTACACCGCCACCTTCGCGCCCCCGCCAGGCGCCAACCACACCACCGCCACGGTCAGCGTGACCGCGGGCAGCTACCAGGACACGGCGGGCAATGCCGGCACGGGTGCTGCCAGCCCGGCCATCACCTACGACACGCTGGTGCCCGTGGCCGCGCTCGTCGGGCAGCCACGGTTCAGCCAGGACTCCGGCAGCAGCGGCGCCGACCTGATCACCCGGGTGGCTTCGCAAACCGTGAGCGGCAACCTCTCCCAGCCCCTGGCGGCCATGGACACCGTGCGGGTCTCCTTCGACGGCGGTGGCACCTGGGCCCCGGCCATCGTGGCGGGCACCACCTGGTCGCTGGACACCGTTCTCACGGCCAGCGGCATGCTGCAGGTGCGCGTGGTGGACACCGCAGGCAACGTCGGCAGCGAAACCAGCACCCCCTACAGTCTCGACCAGTCCACGCCCACGGTCTCGATCACCAGCGATGTCGGCACGGCCAATGGCGTCACGCCGGCCGTCATCAGCTTCACCTTCAGCGAGGCGCCGGTGGGGTTTTCCAGCGGCAACGTCGCTGCCGCTGGCGGCACGATGGGGCCCCTGGCCGCCACCAGCAACCCCCTGGTCTACACCGCCACCTTCACACCCACCACCGGGGTAGCGGCAGGCAACGCCACGATCGTCGTCAATGGTGGCTACACGGACACCGCAGGCAATGCGGGCGCGGCGGGCTCCATCCCCGCGCTGCTGATCGACACCGTGGCGCCCACCGCTGCGGCCGGCGGCGCATCGTTCCTCACCGACACCGGGAAGGCGGGCGACCTGGTCACCAATGTCGCCAGCCAAACCATCTCGGGCAACCTCTCCGCGCCCCTGGTGGCTGGCGACAGGGTGCAGCTGTCGCTGGACCATGGCGCCACCTGGACCCCCCTGACCACCTCCATCGGCGACGTCAGTTGGTCCACCAACCGCACCCTGTCGGGCAGCTCCACCCTGGTCGTACGGGTGGCCGACGCCGCGGGCAACTACAGCGCCCCGTTTTCGGCCGCCTACGCCATCGACACCATGGCGCCCACCGCCACCTTCTCCAGCACCGCCAGTACCGTGGGCTACGGGCAGAGCGCCCAGATCACCCTCACGCTCAGCGACCCGGCCGCGCTCACCCTGGCCGACGTCGTGGTCACCGGGGGGAGCGTCTCCGCCTTCAGTGGCAGCGGCACCCGCTACACCTTCACCGTCACCCCACCGGACGGCAGCAAGCAGCCCATCACCGCCAGCCTGGGCGGCAGCCTGTTCACCGATGAGGCCGGCAACAGCAACTCGGCGGCAAGCCCGCTGATCCTGCAGGTCAACACCAACCCCCCGCCCGACACCGGTACCCCGCCCCCCGCCACCACCATCGACGGTGTGGCCGTGACCACGGCCGCCGGCCCGCAGGGCGCTACCGTCACCACGATCCCCGTGGTGCCGCCGGGCCGCACCGACACGCCGGGCTCGGCCTCGCCGCTGGCCGACATCCCTCTCGTCCAGGGCGCCGACGGCCACCCCATCCTCTTCGTCAGCGTGCCCGCCGGCGTGGGCCTCACGGCCGAAGGCCTGGCCAGCGGCAGCAGCGGCGCCGCGGCCCTGGCGGAACTCGGCCTGCGCATCGAACGCGTCACCGGCCCCAACAGCGAGCTCACCAACGCCGGCAACGTGTTCTACGCCACCCTGGGCACCAATGAGCGGCTGAGCGTGCAAATCATCAAGCCCACCCTGGGCCCGGGCTACGACGGCTCGCAGCCCCTGGTCATCCAGGGCAGCGCATCCGCCGCAGACGGCAAGCAGGCCGTCATCATCGATGCCAGCGCATTGCCCAGCGGCACGGTGGTGCAGGTCGACAACGTCGACTTCGTCGCCGTGGTCGGCAGCGTGCGCCTGGTCGGTGGCGCCGGGCAGAACATGGTCAGCGGCGACGCCAGCGCCCAGTGGATGGTGCTCGGCCCCGGCAACGACATCCTGCATGGCGGCGCCGGCAACGACACCATCGGCAGCGAGGCCGGCGACGACCAGGTCTATGGCGATGCCGGTGACGACACCGTGTTCGGTGGTGCGGGCAACGACATCCTCTCCGGCGGCGCAGGCAGCGACCACCTGAACGGCGGCACCGGCTTCGACGTGGCCCTGCAGCCAGGGGCGCGCGCCGACTACACCCTGTACCTCGAAAGCGGGGGCGGCGTCCGGCTCACGCACAACACCAGCGGCGTCTCCGACTGGTTCGTGGACGTCGAGCAGATCCGCTTCGAGACCGGCCCCATCCTCACCCTGACCCAGAGCGGGGCCGAGCGGGCCGCGGCCTTCCTGTTCCAGAAATGGCTGGGCCGCGACCTCACGCAAAGCGAAGGCGCCGTCATCAAGACGCTGGCAGGCCAAAGTGCCGAACAGGTGGCCAGCGCGTTCGCCCAGCTCTTTCCCACCCAGGCAGCCGGCAAGACAACGGCGCAACTGCTCGAGGGCATGGCCAGTGCTGGCATCGTGCCGGTGGATGTGCGCGAGGTGGCCGCGGGCGGCGACGCCGGCAACAACACCATCACCCCCACGCTGGGCCTGGCGCGGTATGTGGACGGAGGCGCCGGCATCGACACCGTGGTCGTCTCCGCCACGCTGGCGCAGACCTACGTGCAGCACAACGCCAACGGCAGCACTACCCTGCAGCGCCTGACCGATGGCGCCATGGTGGATATGAGCAACGTCGAGCGCGTCAAGCTCACCGACACCCAGCTCGCGCTGGACCTCTCCGGCCACGCCGGCCAGGCCGCCAGGATGCTCGGCGCCCTGGGCGGCCCCGCGGCCCTGGCCAACAAGGCCCTGGTGGGCGAGGCCATCCGCGCGCTCGACGCCGGCATGAGCCCACAGGCCCTGGCCGCCATCGGCCTCACCGCCCTGGGCGCCAGCACGCCCGCGCAGGTGGCCCAACTGCTGTTCACCAACGTGGCCGGCCGCCCCGCCACCAGCGCCGAGCTGCAGCCCCTGGTGGCCCTGCTGGGCCAGGGCCTGTCGGCCAGCGACGCGGCCGTGATGGTGGGCAACATGGAGGCGAATGCCACGCGCATCGACCTGGTGGGGCTTATCAACAAGGGCATCGAGTTTGTGTGAGGGCGGGGGCCGCCCGGCCCCTGCCATTCGCCCGCGCAGGGGCCGCCTCAGCCGCCGCCACCCCCCATGCGCTGCGCACAGAAGTCCCGCACCACCTTGAGCGCCGGCGCCTGCGCTATGCCTTCGAGCGTGACGAAGGCGAACTGCGAGGTCAGCCGCAGCGGGCGGGCCAGACGCAGCTCCACCAGCTCGCCCTGGTCGATGAGCGCGCGGGCGGCTTCGATGGTGCCCAGGAACACGGCGTCGGTGCTGCGCACCACGTCGAGCAGGCAGGCCACCTCGTCGGACTGGATCTGCAGGGTTTTGCCGAACTGCGCGCTGCGGCCAAAGTGGGCATTGAGGCTGTGCACCGCCTCGTCGCTCAGCCCCGTGCCGGCCAGCGGGTAGGCGCGCAGCTGGGCCCACGGCACCGGCGCCACGCCGTGCAGCGGGTGGCCGCTGCGGCACACAAAGCCCAGGCGCATGTCGGGGAACAGCTCCACCTCCAGGTCATCGGCCGGGGGCAGGGTGCGGCGGTGGATCACCAGCGCATCGAGCGTGCGTGCGCGCAGGCTTTGCAGCTGCAGTTCGGCCGGCCCGCTGGAGAGCGTGACCTGGATGCGCGGGTGCCGCGCCAGCATGTGCTGCAGCAGCGGCACCGCCAGCATGGCCGTGGGCGCCGGGCCCAGGCCGAGCTTGACCGCGCCGATCTCCAGCCCCGCCAGCAGGCTGGCGCTGCGCTTGAGCTCCGACACCTCCAGCCCGATGCGCCGCGCCCGCGCCGCCACCAGCACGCCCAGCGGCGTGAGCGCCTTGTGCTTGCCCGCGCGCTCGATCAGCGGGGCGCCCAGCTCGTCCTCCATCGCCAGGATGCTGCGGCTCAGCGCCGGCTGCGTGAGGTACAACTGCTCGGCCGCGCGGCTGAAGGAGCCCGTCTCGGCCACGGCCAGCAAATGCTCGAACTGCTGAAGGTTCATGGTGGGGCTCCAATGGTCATGGGCATGAGTTGTGGTAATGCGTTTTCAAATAATTATGCATTGGACGTACTGCCGCCCGGTGCCTAGCATGGCCTGGCATCCACTCATTGCGAAGGCAGCACGCACCATGGCTTCATCCACACGTCGTCTCTTCTCCGGGCTGGCGCTCGCTCTTGCGGGCCTTGCGGTCATGCCTGTGCAGGCCCAGCAGGCCTACCCCGCGCGCCCCATCACCGTGGTCGTGCCCGTGGCCGCCGGCGGCGCTGCCGATGGCCTGGCGCGCGCCTGGGCCGACCATGTGGGCAAGTCGCTCGGGCAGCCCATGGTGGTGGACAACAAGCCCGGTGCCAACGGCGGCATTGCGGCCAGCTACGTCGCCAAGCAGCCCGCCAACGGCTACACGCTGCTGTTTGGCAGCACGTCCAACATGTCGCTCAACCGCTTTTCGTACAAGACCCTCGCCTACGACCCGGTGAAGGACTTCGACCCCGTGCTCATGCTCGCGGGCACCTCGCAGGTGCTGGTGGTCAGCCCGGCCTCGGGCATCAAGACGCTGGACGACCTGGTCAAGCTGGCCCGCGCCAAGCCCGACACGCTCAACTACGGCTCGGCCGGCAAGGGCAACTCCACGCACCTCAACGTCGAGTTCCTTCTGCAGCACTTTGGCCTCAAGATGACCCACGTGCCCTACAAGGGCGCG
Source organism: Acidovorax sp. FW305-C-20-28 (assembly GCF_058783375.1). Lineage (NCBI taxonomy): Bacteria > Pseudomonadati > Pseudomonadota > Betaproteobacteria > Burkholderiales > Comamonadaceae > Acidovorax > Acidovorax sp. FW305-C-20-28. The sequence goes on from NZ_JBYSYM010000017.1 coordinate 88,237, forward strand.
GCGCCGGCCATGGTGGGGCTGATCGGCGGCGAGACCCAGGTCACCGCCGATGCCATCACCAGCGTGGTGCCCCAGGCCAAGGGCGGCAAGGTGGTGCCGCTCCTGGTGTTCGGCAGCCAGCGCTCGCCCGCGCTGCCCCAGGTGCCCACGGTCTACGAGGCCGGGCTCAAGGACTTCCCTGCCGGCGGCTGGTACGGCGTGATGGTGCCCAAGGGCACGCCCAAGGACGTGGTGGACCGCCTGAACACCGAGACGAAAAAGTTCTGGGCCGACCCCGCCGTCAAGGCCCGCATGGGCACCCTGTTCATGGACCCGCCCACCGCCTTGGGCCCCGAAGCCGTGGCCAAGACCATGCAGGACGAAGCGGCGGTGTGGGGCCCCATCATTGCGCGCCTGGGTATCCAGAACGAGTGACCAGGTTCCGAGACCCATCACTGTGATGACGACGACGCACCGCACCACCGAGCTCCCCATGACTTCCAACCCGCCTTCCGTCGAACCCACCCGCACCGCCGAGCCCCGCGTGCACCTGCCGCGCAGCGAAGACTTTCTGCTCTGGTCGCCGCCCCTGCAGGCCTACGGCTACCGCATCGTCGACCAGCTCTTTGCCACCCGCACCATCCGCCGCGGCAGCGCGCCCCGGCCCGTGGTGCGCGGGCCCGAGCTGCAACTGCTGCCGCACTACACCCATGGCGGCGAGCCGCGCACCGTCGAAGACTTCATGGACCGCAACGCCGTGGCCGGCCTGCTCGTCATGCAAGGCGGCAAGGTGGTGCTGGAGCGCTACGGCCTGGGCCTGCAACCCGGCGAGCGCTGGAGCACCATGTCCACCGTGAAATCCATGACAGCGCTGCTCGTGGGCGCCGCCGTGCGCGACGGCGCCATCGCCAGCGTGGACGACCCCGTGGTGCGCTACCTGCCGCAACTGCAGGGCAGCGGCTACGCCGGCGTCACCGTGCGGCAGCTCATGACCATGTGCTCCGGCGTCGCCTGGTCCGAGGTCTACACCGACAAGCAATCCGACGTGAACCGCTACAGCAAGTCCCTGGCCGACAAGGTGCCCGGCGGCGTGCTCGCCATGCTGCAGGCCCTGCCCTCACAGCACCGCCCCGGCAGCCACTGGCACTACAACACCGGCGACACCTACCTGCTGGGCTGCGTGCTGTGCGCCGCCACCGGCCAGCCCCTGGCCGACTACATGGCCGCCAAGGTGTGGCAGCCCTGCGGCATGGAAGACGACGCCTACTACACCCTCGAATCCGAAGGCGGCCAAGAGATCGCCGGCAGCCGCGCCGGCATGTCGCTGCGCGACATCGGCCGCCTGGCCGCCCTGGTGGCAGCCGATGGCGTGGTGGACGGCCAGCCCATCCTGCCCCCTGGCTGGGTCGATGCCATGGCCACGCGCGCCTTCGACGTCCCCGAAGACTTCCACCCCGCGCGCCGCTCGCTGGGCATCACCGGCTACGGCTACGGCTGGTGGCTCACCGACGACGGCGCCATGCTGGCCATGGGCCACTCGGGCCAGCGCATTTACATCCACCGCGCAGAGCAGCTGGTGGTGGTGAACCTGGCGGTGTATCCCGAGCCGCGCTATGTGGGCCCGCATGAGCATGATCGGGATGGGGAGCTGAACAGCTTCATCCAGGCGTGCAGGGGGTGAGGGGCTGCAAACAGCAGGGGGAGCAAGATGCTGTTCCGGCGTCACCCGTTTGGGGGGCAACAAATCAATTGCGTTGCTGTAGCAAATGGTTACGATGCACTACGCCCACCTCTAGAGTGCGATCAACCAGTCGGGTCTCGCGGGACGTGGATGGTGATGACACAGCCGTCGTTCGACGCTTCTGCTCGGGTTTTAAAACTCCAAATGGTCCGTCTCCTAGGGCTGCTGCGGAAGATGGGACGGGGGGCGGTGGGAACCTTCGGGGCTTGCACTAACACAGGGGAAAGAGGCCTTCCTCCGTATTAGTGTTCTGGAGCGGTGAAAGCCTCGGCGTGTTGAAAGCGACTGTTGTTCCATTCGGAGCGTGGCACAAGCGGAGTACTGCATTTGATCCAGTTACTGTCGGTGGACGCGATGGTGCGTTCGATAGGAATGTTGAAAGACCAGCCGCTACTGGTTTTTTTAGGGGCAGGTGCTTCCATGAGTTCGGGAATGCCATCAGCCACCCAATGCATTTGGGAGTGGAAGCGGTCGATCTTCCTCACCAACAACCCTGGGCTTGAGCGACAGTTTGATGAACTCTCACTGCCTTCTGTTCGGCAGAGAATTCAGCTCTGGCTGGATTCTCTGCAGCGATTTCCTAAGGAGGGTGCTGCGGATGAGTACTCGGTGTTTATCGAGGAGTGTTACACGCGCAGTGATGATCGCCGCCGCTATTTCCAGAACTGGGTGAAGGCCGCCAATCCCGGCCTGGGCTACCAGTTGTTGGCGGAACTAGCCAGGCGCGGTTTGGTGAGTTCGGTTTGGACGACAAACTTCGATGGACTTGTCGCACGAGCTGCAACCGCCCATGGGGTTGCCGCGGTCGAGGTTGGGCAGGACTCGAAAGAGCGCGCGATGCGTCCGATGGCCTTGGGAGAATTGCAGTGTGTTTCTATGCATGGCGATTACAGGTACGACCCGCTCAAGAACACTCAGGCAGAGCTTGCATCACAGGAGGCTGAACTCCGTGCGGCACTAGTCCCCTTATTGAGGTCCCATCCCGTGCTCGTTTGTGGTTACAGCGGCAGAGACGCGAGCGTGATGGAGGCATTCCTGGATGCATATCGGGACCATGGACAGCAACGCCTGCCCATGTTCTGGACGCAATATGGTGACGCTGCGGCTACCGGCGATGTGGCAAGGGTGCTGGAGACCCCAACTGGCCTTGAACCGCAGCGTTTCCTCGTGCCTGGGGTGGGCTTCGACGACGTACTGCGACGCATCACCTTGCATGTGACGCCACCTGATGATCGGCATCGGGTGGACGTTATCCTCGATAGGTTCAAGGAGGCGCCCACGACACAACGGACGGCTTTCTCCCTGCCAAACCTGCCGGTGAGCGGTCTGGTCAAGAGCAATGCATTTCCGATGCAGCCCCCTGGTGAGTTGCTCGAGTTCGACCTGAGCCAATGGCCAACTCGTGGAACGGTCTGGGCTCAGCTACGAGCACTTGGTGAGGAGCATGGGTTCGTTGCCGCGCCCTTCCGAGGCCGGGTGTATGCGCTTGCCTCACCGCAGCAGATTCACCGGGCTTTCGCCGGAAACCTCGCTTCAGACGTGAAACGAGTGCCACTCAATGACGAGGACCTGCGATACGAGGATGGGACGGCCAACAGCCTAATGCGACGGGCTATCGCTTTGGCGCTGGCAGCGAAATCAGGGCTACCATGCGATCGAGAAGGTCTGATCTGGTACCCCCATAACATTAGAAAGCATTGGGTGGAGCGACGGGAATGGACTGCACATTGGGCTGTCATTCTGCAGGTCAAGACTGTGAGCGGTGCATTGGCGCTTGTGTTGAAGCCGACCCTGTTCATTACCGATGCCGAAGGCAAGGAAGCGCCGCGAATAGTGGCCAACGCAGTCAAAGTAAAAGTACTCGGCTACCAGCACAACGCTGAGTTCAATGTGGCCCTCGAATTCTGGCGCGAGAGACTTCTGCCTGATCGCGACACTGCGCTTCGCTTTCCTGACGTTGATGAAGGTGTCAAGTTCTCCGTCTCGAATCGACCTTTCTTTGCCAAGATCACCGATGAGCGCGCTGAATCGGTCAGGCTGAGCGACAAGCATGAGCGCATAGCCTCTCAAGTGGGGTTGCAAATCAAGGAGCCTCGGCTGGCCTTCTTGCCGAAGTCGGGAAAAGGCACCGCGTTCGATACCCATCCCATCCGGGGTTTGATGCGAGATCGGCCGTTCGACGCATTGTTAACCGACAGCGGCATCGCTCCCAAAATTCGCGTTGCCCTGATCGCTCCTTCGAGGGATGGGCGCCGAGTCAGCGACTATCTCGGCAAACTGCAAGAGACAGTTGCCCCCACCCCTTCAGACGAAGATTACTTGCTGACCTTTCCGGGCTTCAGCAATGCGTTCAAGTGTGGACTGGAGGTGACGCAACCGGGCGGTAAAGGGTTCGTTGGTATAGATGAGCCCGCCGACTGGACGAGGGCGTCCGCACGTGAGCTGGGTGCGCGGATAGCGGCAGCCATTTCCTCATTGAAGGCGGCGGCGAATCCCAGTGTGATCTTCGTATTTGTCCCAGCCCGGTGGACCGCGCTCCGAAGCTATGACGCGGAGGGCGAAAAGTTCGACTTGCATGACTTCGTAAAGGCATCGGCCATCCCACAAGGCATCGCCACTCAGTTTCTGGAGGAGGACACCCTTGAGCACCCGCAGCAGTGCAGGGTTCGATGGTGGCTCTCGTTAGCCACCTATGCCAAAGCCATGCGAAGCCCCTGGGCACTTGATGGCTTGGACAGGGACTCCGCCTATGTCGGCATCGGATATAGCCTGCGGCATCGGCCCGGTGAGGAGGGGAATGTCATCTTGGGCTGTAGCCACCTTTACAGCCCCAACGGACTGGGCCTGCAGTTCCGACTGAGCAAGATCGAAAACCCGATCATGCGCAGAAAGAACCCCTTCATGGGCTTCGACGATGCACGGCGTCTCGGCGAAGGCATAAGAGAGCTTTTCTTTGAGGCCAATCTCAGGCTGCCCAAGCGCGTTGTCGTCCATAAGCAGACGCCGTTCTTGAAGGAGGAGCGCGAGGGATTGCAAGCGGGCTTGGAGGGGGTGGAATGTGTGGAACTCCTACAAATCCACATTGACGACACGTTGCGGTATGTATCGTCCAAGGCCGACAGGACGGGCACTCTGCAGATCGACGGGTACCCAATTCATCGAGGCACCACGATCGTTGTGGACGATGTGACTGCGCTTCTGTGGGTGCATGGCGCCTCGACGGCGCTCAGAGCCAATCGCTCGTACTACCAAGGTAAGCGACGAATTCCAGCACCTCTTGTACTGACGCGGCACGCCGGAACTAGCGACTTGATGACATTGGCTGCCGAAATCCTGGGTCTTTCTAAGATGAATTTCAACAGCTTCGATCTCTACGGACAGCTTCCGGCCACCATTGAGACGTCGAGGCGCGTTGCCAGGATCGGAGCACTGCTCGACAGGTATTCTGATCGATCGTACGACTACCGTCTTTTCATGTGAATCACCGCGAGGAGTTGCCTTTTAGCAGTTTCATTTAGTCCTCGAATGATAACTGCTTGCAACCGCATCGTCGAAAAATACCGGATAACAAATTGGAAAAAATGTCAAACTTCAGACTTGTCGAATACTTCAAAAATACTCCGGAATTGAGTACTGACGTTGGAGAATTCATCTTCGAGGAAATGATTGGTCAGGGCGGAAATGCCCACGTACTGAAATTCAAAAAAGGGCCATTGTTTTTTGCTGTAAAGTTCCTAGAGCACCAAGATGCTCGCAAATTGGGACGCCTTAGAGATGAGTTTTTTAGTACTGCACAGCTTCCAACTCATCCCAATGTGGCGCGGAGCTTTCACTTTGACCAATGCATATTGAGTGGACGCACATTTTCGCTGATCGTCATGCGCCTCTATGGGAAGAGTCTTAAGAAAATTGGCGCTCTGCCTAGTGACTTGGAGGAGGAGGAGCGGGCTAAGCGCGCGATGAAGCTCCTTGGAGACCTGCTGAATGGCCTGGACCATCTACACGCGAGTCAGGTCATCCATCGCGACTTGAAGCCTGAGAATGTTTTTTTTGATGAATCTTCGGATTCATTTGTCATTGGTGATCTTGGGATCGCCCATTTCTCAGAAGATTTTCCTCGTGAATCCGAGACGCGTGAAGGCGAGCGGTTGGGTAACTACCTCTTTAGTCCTAAGGAGCAAGGTATCCCTGGAAATGTCCCCATTCCCGCCAACGACCTGTTTTCGCTTGGGCAAGTCATTCAATGGTTTTTAACAGGCAGCACGCACAGAGGTGTAGGTCGCAAACGATTTTCGACCTCCACGTCCCATCTTGATTTGCGCATACTAGATGCGGTGGTTGATGCGTGTCTTCCTGACGACGCGACTGCCCGACTTCAGAGTGTTGCCAAGGTGGGCGAAATGATAAAAAAAATTAGAAATCCCGGGCGCGATGCTACTTTGCGTGGAGACGATCTGGAGCGTGCCATCTGCATGTCCTACGACAAGATTGATAAAACTTGGTTTTCGACAAAGTTGGAAGATATAACAGATTTCCTCACGAATTTTTCGCGTGAATGCAGAGTTGAGGAATTTTGCTGTGTGTACATGAACGGAGGTGACGATAAAGGCGTCAGATTCATCCGTTTGGAGGGCCATCGTTGGCTCCTCAATAACCTTGATGAACTCCTCATAGAAAACATAATTGCCTACCGAGACCTCAGTCGTAGTTATAGGAGCTTTTTTATCGTTCTCGCGGCTGCGGACGAGCCGTTTCAATGGATGGACTCCGATGGCGCTGTGGTCGGGCGACTTTCACCGAACGAAGATTTCGCCGATGCCGCTACGCTGTTCGATGGGCGCTACATGGACTCAGCCATCCAAGGACGAAGATATTTCAAATGCAATGGTGAGACTATTGAGGTTACTCGCGAAAAATTCTCTTTGCGCCAAAGACACTTAAAGAGGACCGCTTATTTGATTGTCCCTGATCGCTCTGCAGCATCACGCATGACGGATAGAACTCCGATGGAGAATTTACTCAAGTCGGTGGCTGTATCAGGGTGTCTAGACGAGAAGACATTGTCAGATTATCTCAAAGCGACGCGGGATCACCACGGCGATGAACTAACCATATGGGACTGAACCTCCCGCGCCGGGTATGCTGGTGGATACCGTTCTCCCCCTCCCCCGCATAAACTCCCCCCATGCCCCACACCCTCCACCGCGAAGCATTCCAACAAGACCTGCACGGCCAGCGCACCGACCTCTACACCCTGCGGGGCGAGGGCGGGATGCAGGTGGCCATCAGCAACTACGGCGCGCGGCTGGTGCAGATTGCGGTGCCCGACGGGCAGGGCGGGTTGGTGGATGTGGCGCTGGGCTATGACAGCCTGCAGGGCTACCTGGACGGCCAGCTCTCCATGGGCGCGCTCATCGGCCGCTGGGCCGGGCGGGTGCGCAACGGGCAACTGGCGCTGCCCGGCGGTACGCTGACGCTGCAGCTGCCCACCAACAGCGGCCCGCACCACCACCATGGCGGGCCGCGCGGCAGCCGCTTTCAGGTGTTTGCGGTGGACGAGGTACAGGCCGATGCCATGGTGCTGAGCCATGTGTTTCGCACCGAGGATGACGGCGTGCCCGGCACGGTGCGGCTCACGGTGCGCATCGCCGTCACGCCCGACAACGCGCTGCAGATGGCCTGGACGGCCGAGGCTGGGGGCGATGCGCCCACCATTGCCAACATCACGGGCCATGCCTTCTTCAACCTGGCGGGCCATGGCAGCACGCACCGCCACCAGTTGCAGGTGCCGGCCAGCCACTATGTGCCGTTGGCGCTGGACCTGTGCCCGCTGGGCCAAGTGGAGGAGGTGCAGGGCACGGTCTTCGATTTTCGCGAGCTGCGCACGGTGGGCGAAGCCATCGCCCAGCCTGCCAACCCCTCCAGCGACCAACTGGCCCTGGCCGGTGGGCTGGACCATTACCTGGTGCTCGGCAGCGGCGTCTCGGCCCGCGCGCCGTTTGCCTTGCCGGCTGGCAGCCCGGGCCTGCGCCTGGCGGCCCGCCTGCGCGAGCCCGTGAGCGGGCGCAGCATGCAGGTGTGGAGCACGGCGCCCGGCGTGCAGGTGTACGCAGGCCACGGCCTCAAGGCCGACCCGGCGCGCGACCGGGGCCGCGGCGGCAACGCCGAGGGCACGGCCGGCTGGCTCTGGCAGCCCGGCGACGGCATCTGCCTGGAGCCCATGGAGTACCCCGATGCGCCCAACCACCCGGCCTTCCCCAAGCGCTGGCTGGCGCCGGGCGAGGTGGAGCGCGGGGCCATCGTGTACCGGTTCATGTAGTGACCCGCGGGCCTGGCGGCCAGCCATCGCGCTTGCGTTAGCATGGACCCCTGCGCGGAGCCATCCGCCCCGCAGCCAGGCGCTGCCGTCGGCGATCGACGGAGCTCTCATCTGGCTGCGCCCATGACCACTACTTACCCACCCATCTTCCCCGCCGCGCTGCAGCAGGCCGCCTTGGCGCTGCTCGACGCACATCCCGCCGCAGGGTTTGCGTCTGCCATTCATCCCGGGTTCACTGTCTCCGTGCACGGGGAGCCGTTGAGCGCTCCTGGCCGCATCTACTGCGAGCCGGGCGATCTGCATGCGGCGATCGTGCAATCCAGCGGTGACACCCGGTTGCTGGCGCTCAGCCTGGGCACCCGGCATTGGAACGGGTATGTCCGTGAGGAGTGCCTGTGGCAGATCGTTGCCGTGGACCGGCCCTGGCTGGCCCCGTTCGTCGTCCAGCTCCTGGGCGAGTACGTGATCGAGATCGTCGAGGTGATCGCCGCGGACGTCCACGAGCGCGGCCCGGAGCGGCTTGCCGTATTTGCGCAGGAGAACCCGCGGTTCATGGCCACCACCCGGCGGCGTGCCACGAGTTATTGGCATTGCTACCACCGCAGCCGCTTTCCTGCGCTGCAGGCTTATCCGGCCATCATGGCCCTTGATGCGATCGAGCGCATGGCGCGCGGTGCGTAGCGGCGGTGCGCGCCGTGCCTGCGCTGCGCATGTCGGCTCTCCTGGACCGCAAGGGCGTGGATGAAGATGTCCGAATTCGGCGAGCCAAACTGCCAGCTTTTGCAGACACTTCGCCTGTCCAACCAAAGCGGAGGCGGCCGTGGCGTACTTCTCTCACACCATTTTGCTCAATGTCGGGGCTGACCAGGCCTGGGATGCACTGCGTGACGTTGGCAACCTGCACACCCGCCTGGTGCGGGGTTTTGTGGTCGAGTGCGAGTTCGACGGCAGTGCCCGCATCCTCAAATTCGCCAATGGGGTCAGCGCCACCGAGCGCATCGTCGCCATCAGCGAGTCGAATCGGCGCGTCTCCTGGTCGGCGATCAGTGAGCGCATTGCACACCACAACGCCTCTGCCCAGGTGGTGCCGGAAGGTCCGGGGTCTTGCCGGTTCATCTGGTCCGTGGACGTGCTGCCCGATTTAATAGCCCCCAGCATCGAGGCCATGGTGCAGGCGGGCCTCCAGTCCATCCAGCGGACGCTTGAGCAAGAAGGCGCCGCCTGACCTGTCGCGTCGCTGTGGCTTGGCTATTTGCGCGCCTCGCGCACCCACCGTGCCAGGGTGCCCAGGTCCTGCAACTGGCCGTTGGTCTCGGGGCCCAGGTACATCAGGTGGGGCGTGCCGTGGCCGTTGACGGCGAGGGTGCGGCCGTTGGCATAGTGCCGGCCCACATAGTTGCGCCCGGTCTCGTCGAAGCGCTGCCTGCCCAGTGCGGGAAAGGTGGCGGGCAGGGTGCGCTCGGCTCAGTCGAGTACGCGGTAGGCGTCCTCCAGCGGCGCCAGCGCGCCCACGGCAAATGGCGTGGCCGAGCGTGGTGGGTCGCAAATGGCGAGGGAGAACGTGGGGTTGGCGGACGGTTGGTAGCCGGTGTTCGGGTAGAACGCCCCGTAGGTGCGGCACAGGTTGTGCCCCAGCGCGGGCCCGGTGCCCCAGCACTGCACATAGCCGCCATCGAGCGCCGCGCAGGCATGCGTGAGCCCGGCGCTGAGGGCCGTGGCGTCGGTGATGCCCACCACCTGGCCGAAGGCCGTGGTCACGCCGTTGGCCAGGTAGCCCACGCCGAGCTGGTAGTCCGCAGCGTTGCCCCAGCAGTGCACGGTGCCCGCCACCATCAGCGCGCAGGCAAAGCCGTAGCCGGCGGCCACCGCCTTGGCCGGGCCGGGCAGGCCGGCCACTGGCACGGGCGTGGTCTGCGTGCCGGGGCTGGCGGCCGTGCCCAACTGGCCAAAGCCATTGCGGCCCCAGCAGGCCACCTGGCCGCCAGCGCGCAGCACGCAGGCGTGGCCATCGAAGAGGGAGACGTCCACCGCGTCGCTGATGCCGGGCAGCACCTGGGGCGCGCCGGGGTCGTCCTGCGGCTGTGCCAGCAGGCTGCCTGTGCCCACGCACACCACGCTGCCGGGGCGCAGCACCGCGCAGGTGCTGGCGTTGCCCGCCGCAATGCGCACGGCGCCCTGCAGGCCCTGCACCTTCACGGCGTAGCCCGTCATGGCCTGGGCAGGCTGCAGCAGGCCCAGCTGGCCCTGGCCGGCATCGCCCCAGCAGTACACATCGCCCTCGCGCGTGAGGCCGCAGGCATGGCGTGCACCCACGGCGATCTGCGTGGCGGCCAGCAGGGTGCTGCTGCGGTCCGCATTCAGGTAGCGCAGCGGCTGGCCCGGGTTGAGCGGTGTGTTCGCCCCGGTCTGGCTGAACGCGTTGCTGCCACCCCAGCAGATGACCGAGCCGCTGGCCACCGAGGCACTGGGCGCTGGGCCGCTGGCCAGCAGCGCGCAGCTGAAGCCGTTGCCCGCCCGGATGTCGGCCAGGCCCGTGGGGTGGACGGCCTTCACATCCAGCGGCACCGCGCCCCAGCAGGTCGCCACGCCCGCGTCGGACACCGAGCAGGAGTGCTCGGTCCCTGCGCTGATGGTGGTGGCCAGCGCCGGGGTGGGCGCGGTACACAGCAGCACCAGCCATGCCGCAACCGGCACCAGCAGCCTCGGCAGGGCGGTACGCAGGGGCAAGGCGCTGAAGGGGTGCATGGCGGTGGGGCTGGGGAGTGAAAGCAGTTCCGTTCCATTCTGGGGCAGGGCTGCGTGCGTGGGCCATCCCCCATTTGCCGTGCGCCGCTTGGCGGCCGGTGCTCGGGATGGAAGGGTTTGTTCCAGTACAGTAGGCCTGCCTCCACCACAGTGATCGAATCATGCGTATTCAGGCCTTGCTCAATGACCAACCCGCTGGCACTGCTGGCCTGGCCACCGGCGGCTTTGTCAGCGCGCACCTGAACACCGAAGTGCGCAGCACCGAGCCTGGCGTTCGGAATGTGTTGCGCCTGGTTGGCATCGAGACCCACCCCACCGAGTCGGTGCATATCGATTGGCCGGTTGTCAACGTCAAGGAAGGCGATGTCGTCACGCTCAAGCTGCTGCCAGACGGTCCATGCTCCGAGCCGGCCCAGGTGATGCGCAGCTCCGAGGCACCATCGAATCTGTTCACCAACACAGCGCTCGCCAGCCGCGTTCTGGCCGTCTGCTCGGCGTTTGAGGAGCAGCTTGCAGGGCTCCTTGCTGAAGCGGTGTCTCTGGAACCACCCACCGAGGCCGCCAAAATTCAGCGTGCGCATGTCGAAATCGCTGCCAGTCTGGGGGAGCACCTGATCTACCCCGTGTACCGCAATCACGCGTCGTTAATACCACCAGGTTTGCAGGGAGAGGTACTGTGAGGTTTGCCGTTGCTTTTCGCCAATCGCAGCGGGGCAGGTCTTCAACGATGACAAGGTACAGCCATGCCGCCTGAAGATACCAATGGTTGCCCGGTGGAAGTCGGCACAACGGTGCAGATCCTCTCCCTTTCCGGCCAGTGGCTGGACGATTTGCCCGGGGAGGAACGGGCCGATGTGCTGTCGATGATCGGCGAAGTATTCACCGTCGAGGAGATCGACAAGTACGGGCAGCCGTGGGTGCGCAAGTCCTGGCCCGATGAGGCCGAGGGCCGGTGCCACGGCCATTCAATTGCGCTGGAGCCGTACGAGATGGTGGTGGTGCAAAATTCTGTCTAGCGTTTCGCTGCGCAGCCCCCAGAAGAGACCTGTGTCCAAAATATCCACTCGCCGCACCCATCCCGCAGGGGCCGCACAGCACATTGCGCGGGGCTGAACTGATGCAAGAGCGCCGGGACGTCTATGCGTACTTTTGGGTCGAGGGCTACCTTGTCTCCCACGCCGACATATCGGCTCGCCTTGGCCTCACGCCAAGCTCTACCCGCAGCCTGGGCGAGCAAGGACGCAACGGTACGCCGGCACGGGCCAACAGGTGGGAGCTGCTGAGCCCACTGGCGCGTGGGGAAGGGCTTCTTCAAGACTACCTGGAATCGCTCCTGGATCTTTTGGAGGGCCGCGCAGCCGCTGTCCGCGAGCTGGCTTCCGACTACTCCGCTGGCATCAACTGTGTCGGGTACTACCACGGTGCCAACCCCGGCCTGCATCTGTCCCGCCCATTGATCGCGCGCCTGGCCGCACTGAATTTGCCAGTGGACTTTGACCTGTACAACTACGGTCCCGACGGGACTGCGTGACGCGCTGCGGCACCCGGCATCCGCGCGTACCGCAAGAGACGGCAAGCCGCTATTGCCCTGCCAGAACCGCTTCACCCAACGGCGCCAGGCGCCTAAGTTTCGCCTAAGTGTCCACCCAGAAACTGCCCTCCATCACAGCAAATCCCTTGCTAGGAAAGGCAGATTCACCATGGACACCTCCAGCTTTGTCGCATCCACTCCCCGCCGCCTGATCGCCGCGCTGGTGGCCGCAGGGGCCCTGGGCGCCGCGAGCGTCGGGCTCATCAGCGGGCACCAGGCGCGGGCCTCGGCACCTGCGCCGGCGCCCGTGGTGGCGCAGGCCGCGCTGCCCGCCGGCGCGGCCCTGCCCAGCTTTGCGCAGATCACCGCGCAGAACGGCCCGGCCGTGGTCAACATCAGCGTGACGGGCAGTACCCGCGCCTCCCTGAACGGCGACGACGATGACGAGCAGCCCACCGCGCGCCAGCAAAAGCGCCAGGCGCCCGGCCTGGACCCCGATGACCCGTTCTACGAATTCTTCCGACGCTTCGGCGTGCCCGGTGCGGGTGGTGGTGCGCAGCCCAATGTGCCCACGCACGGCCAGGGCTCGGGCTTCATCGTCAGCCCCGACGGGCTGGTGCTGACCAATGCCCACGTGGTCAAGGGCGCGAGCGAGGTGATGGTCAAGCTCACCGACCGGCGCGAGTTCCGCGCCAAGGTGCTGGGCGCCGACCCCAAGACCGATGTGGCCGTGCTCAAGATCGACGCCAAGAACCTGCCCACGGTGCGCCTGGGCAGCACGCGTGATTTGCAGGTGGGCGAATGGGTGCTGGCCATTGGTTCGCCCTTCGGCTTCGAGAACAGCGTGACGGCCGGCGTGGTCAGCGCCAAGGGCCGCTCGCTGCCCGATGACAGCCTGGTGCCCTTCATCCAGACCGACGTGGCCGTGAACCCCGGCAACTCGGGTGGCCCGCTGTTCAACGGGCGTGGCGAGGTGGTGGGCATCAACTCGCAGATCTACAGCCGCTCGGGCGGGTACCAGGGTGTGTCGTTCGCCATCCCGATCGAGCTGGCCGACAAGATCAAGGGCCAGATCGTGGCCACCGGCAAGGTGCGCCATGCGCAGCTTGGTGTGGCCGTGCAGGAGGTGAACCAGGCGTTTGCCGAGTCTTTCCAGCTCGACAAGCCCGAGGGCGCGCTGGTGGCCAGCGTCACCAAGGACAGCCCGGCCGACAAGGCCGGCCTGCAGGCGGGCGACGTGATCCGCCAGGTGGACGGCCAGCCCATCGTGGCCTCGGGCGACCTGCCCGCCTGGGTGGGCCAGGCGCAGCCCGGGCAAAAGGCGCGCCTGTCGGTATGGCGCCAGGGCAAGCCCGTGGAGCTGACCGCCACCCTGGGCGATGCCAGCGACAAGGGCAAGGCCGTGGCCAAGGCCGACGAGGCCGTGGGCAAGGGCCAGCTGGGCCTGTCGCTGCGCCCGCTGGACGCCGATGAACGCCGCGAGACGGGCCTGGGCGCAGGCCTGGTGATCGAGCAGGCGCGCGGCCCGGCCGCCGCCGCCGGCGTGCAGCCCGGCGACGTGCTGCTGGCCATCAACGGCGCCCCGGCCAAGGACATCGAGCAGGTGCGCGCGGCCATGGCCAAGGCGGGCAAGTCCGTCGCCTTGCTGATCGAGCGCAACGGCGACAAGATCTTTGTGCCGGTGCGCCTGGGCTGATCGTTCTCGCGTGAAAGGGGCTGCTTCGGCGGCCCCTGTCATGCATTGCGGTAGATGATCGTGGTTTGCGAGAAAAAACAGTTATGTTTCAATGACTTGCAGCCCATGGCATACTAAGGTCAACAAGCAGGAGCTGCAGCTATGTACATCGTAGACCGCCTCAAGCGTTCTCTGGCGAATCGCAACGCCGATGTCTTCCTGCGTGCGGAGTTCGATTCGTTCGGCAGCCCGGCGCAAGTGGGTAGGGCGCTGGCGGAGCTCAGGGATGAAGGCGTACTGGTCAAGCTCGGGGTTGGCGTGTATGCGAAGGCCAAGCCCAGTGTGCTGACGGGCAAGCCGATCCCCGCGAAACCCCTGGAAGTCCTGGCCCCTGAGGTGCTCAAGAAGTTCGGAATCCAGGCCGGGCAATCACGCCAGACCCGCGAGTACAACGCTGGCACCAGTACCCAGGTGCCCTCGGGCATCGTTCTCAACACGGGCAAACGCCGTATCCAGCGCAAGCTGGGATTCAACGGCAAGCTGGTTCAATACGAGCGCACATGAGGGTGCTTGCCAACGATCGTGCCGAATTGATCGAAGCGCTGGTCGCTGAATCGGGCCTCGGCGGTATCACCACGTCCTTGCTTGAAAAAGACGAGCATCTGACCGATGCGCTGCGGGCCATATTTGCCTTGCAATTTGAATGCGTGAGCCTGGTGTTTTGCGGTGGTACGAGCTTGTCGAAAGCCTACGGCCTGATCGAGCGCATGTCTGAAGATGCCGACCTCAAGGTGGTGCTCACCGATGCTGGGCGAGCCTTGAGTCGCAGTGCGCTCAAACGCTATCTCGGCGACGAGGTCCGTGGGCGCGTGGCGCGGGCACTTGCCGACATGGGCCTGGTCGAAGATGCCGAGCGCGCGCGAGCGCTCAACGAATACCGCTACATGCACTCCCAGTGGACCTATGAGCGCCGATACCCTGTCAGTACCGGGTTGCGGCCGAACCTGCAACTGGAACTCACCATGCGTGCTCCGGCGCTACCGCCAGCGCGCGTTCCGCTGTGGGCATTGGCCGATCGACTGGCAGGCATCAAGGGAACGCCTTTCGAGGTGTTGACCATTTCCGTGGCCGAGAAAGTTCTTTCGTTCCTGCGCCGGTTTGCGCAGCACCGTTCCGGCCAGATGCTGCAGGCCTGGGATACCGCGCTGGTGCGACACATCTACGACGTTCATTGCATCGTGACGCGCGACCCTGAAATCGTTGACGTCAGCGCACCGGCATTCAATGAATTGCTGGCCGGGGACGTGGCCGAGTTTGGCAGGCAACAGCCGGATTTCGCGGAGAGCCCCGTTGCCGTGCTGGCGAAGGCTCTTACCCAGGTGCGCGCGGAAGCACAAACCCACGCGGAGTACGAGTTGAATCTGCTGCCACTGGTCTACGGCAACTTCAAGCCCCATTTCAATGAGGCGTTTGCCTCCTTCGAGCGCGTAGCCCGCAGGCTCCTTGGCATTTCGAATTAGCGCTTGGCCCCCATGCGACTGCTGCTCGTTGAAGACGACCCCATGATCGGCGAAGCCGTGCAGGACCTGCTGCGCGCCGAAGGCTATGCCGTGGACTGGGTGCGCGATGGCGACGCCGCCGACACGGCCCTGCGCGCCAATGCCTATGACCTGGTGATGCTGGACCTGGGCCTGCCCAAGCGCGACGGCATTGCCGTGCTGCGCGACCTGCGCACGCGCAAGGACCGCACGCCCGTGCTGGTGGCCACCGCGCGCGATGCCGTGGCCCAGCGCATCGAGGGGCTCGACGCCGGAGCCGATGACTACGTGCTCAAGCCCTACGACCTCGACGAGCTGCTGGCCCGCATCCGCGCGCTGCTGCGCCGCGCTGCGGGCCGGGCCGAGCCGGTGTACGAGCACAAGGGCGTGAGCATCAACCCCAGCACGCGCGAGGCCAGCGTCAACGGCGTTCCCGTGGTCCTCTCGGGCCGCGAATGGGCCGTGCTGGAGCCTTTGCTGGCGCGCCCTGGCCTGGTGCTGTCGCGCCAGCAGCTCGAAGACAAGCTCTACGGTTGGGGCGACGAGGTCAGCAGCAATGCGGTGGAGGTGTACATCCACGGGCTGCGCAAGAAGCTGGGGGCGGACATTCTGCTCAACGTGCGCGGTGTCGGCTACCTCGTACCGAAAATGTGATGGCCCCCCCTGAGTCGCTTCGCGCCTTCCCCCTCTCTCTCGCATTGCTGCGCAATGCGGGGAGGGGGACGCCCCCAGTGCGGCGGGGCGGCCCTTGCACGGGGGCACTGGCCAAGGCCGCGCCCTGTTTGTCTTCCGTGGGCGGTGGGCGGGCACGATGATGGAACGACTGGCAACCCCTTGGCGCAGATCGCTGAAGGCGCTGCTGCCGCGCTCGCTGCGCGCACAGCTGCTGGTCTTTCTGCTCGCGGCCATTTTGCTCGCGGGCGCGGTGCAGGGCGCGCTGGCCTACCGCAGCGCGCTGGACGAGGCCGACACGCTGTTCGACTACCACATGCAGCAGACTGCGCTGGCCCTGCGCTCGGGCCTGCCGCCCGACATGCGCGAGCTGGGGCAGGGCCTCTCGGGCGAGGACGAGAACCACGAATTCATCGTGCAGGTGTGGACCAACGAGGGCCTGCGCATCTTTGAATCGGCCGTGGGCGCCGCGCTGCCGCAGATCGCGGTGCTGGGCTTCACCAACGTGCAGGCGCGTGGCGGCACCTACCGCGTGTTCTCGCTGCAGACACGCGCCCAGGTCATCCAGGTGGCGCAGAACATGGCCGTGCGCAGTGGCATGGCGCGCACCCTGGCGCTGCGCACACTGGCGCCGCTGGCGGTGATGGCGCCGCTGCTGGTGCTGGCCGTGTGGTGGGGCGTGAGCCGGTCCCTCGCGCCCGTGGAGCGCGTGCGCCGCCAGCTCGCGCGCCGCCAGGCCGATGACCTTTCGCCCGTGAGCGACGAAGAGCTGCCCGACGAGGTGCAGCCCCTGGTGACCGAGCTCAACCTGCTGTTCGAGCGCGTGCAGGGCGCCTTCGCCGCGCAACAGCACTTTGTGGCCGACGCCGCGCACGAGCTGCGCTCGCCCCTGGCCGCGCTGCGCCTGCAACTGCAGGGCCTGCAGCGCGCAGGCCACGACGATGCGGCCCGCGCCCTGGCGGTGGAGCGCCTGTCCGCCGGCATCGACCGCGCCACGCGCCTGGTGGAGCAGTTGCTCACCCTGGCCCGGCAAGAGGCCGCTGCTGGCAGCCCGACCGAAACGGTGGACCTGCGCGCCGTGGCCCAGCTCGCCCTGGCCGACGCCGCCCCCGCAGCCCAGGCGCGCAGCATGGACATGGGCCTGCTCGACTCCGAAGCCGCGCCCATCCCCGGCCGGCCCGAGGCCTTGCGCATGCTGGTGCGCAACCTGCTGGACAACGCCGTCAAGTACACGCCCGAAGGCGGCCAGGTGGACCTGCAGATCCAGCGCACTGCCGATGGCGCCATGGAGCTGGTGGTCGAAGACAGCGGCCCCGGCATCGCGCCCGAGCACCGCGAGCGCGTGATGCAGCGCTTTGTGCGCGAAACCGCCACCGCCGACAGCGCCCCCGGCAGCGGCCTGGGCCTCGCCATCGTGCAGGCCATCGCCCAGGCGCATGGCGCCACGGTGGCGCTCGATGCTTCGGCGCGGCTGGGCGGGTTGCGGGTGGTGGTGCGGTTTCCTGTCGCCGCCACGACTCAGGTCGCATAGGCAGCACACGCGGCGGCTGCATGGCCCCACAATGCGCCTCAACATCAAAGGGGGCTGCATCGTATGAACTTCATCGTGTTGGGCGCAGGCGCCATCGGCTGCTATGTGGGTGGGCGCCTGGCGGCGCAGGGCCAACGCGTCTGCCTGGTGGGCCGCCCCCACGCCATGGAGCCCCTGGCACGCGAGGGCCTCACCGTCACCGACCTCGACGGCTACCGCGCCCATGTGCCCGCCGCGCAGCTGCGCCTGGCCGGCACCCTGGCCGAGGCCGCGCCGGGCCCGGGCACCGTGATTCTGCTCTGCGTGAAAAGCGGCGCCACCGAGAGCGCCGCGCGCGAGCTGGCTGCCGCCTGTGCGCCCGGCACACCCGTCATCTCGCTGCAGAACGGCGTGGACAACGTGGCCCGCATCGCGGCACAGGCCCCCGCATTGAAGGCCCTGGCCGGCATGGTGCCCTACAACGTGGTGCTGCGCGGCGCCCAGGTGCACCGCGCCACGGCCGGCGCCATCCAGCTGCAGCGCGATGCCGCCACCGAGCCCGTGGCGGCCGTCTTCAACGCCGCCGGCCTGGCCACCGTGCTGCCCGAGGACATCCGCGCCGTGCAATGGGGCAAGCTGCTGCTCAACCTGAACAACCCGGTCAACGCCCTGTCCAACCTGCCGCTGCGCGAAGAACTGCTCGACCGCGACTGCCGCCAGGTTTTTGCCGCCCTGCAGACCGAGGCCCTGGGCGTGATGGCGCGCGCCGGCATCACCCCTGCGCAGGTCACCGCCGTATCGCCGCACATGCTGCCCAGGGTCATGCGCCTGCCCAACTGGCTCTTCACCCGCCTGGCCAAGCGCATGCTGCAGATCGACGCCAGCGCCCGCTCCTCCATGTGGGACGACCTGGAGGCCGGCCGCGTGACCGAGATCGACGCGATCTGCGGCGCGGTGGTGCGTCTGGCCGCGCAGCACGGTGCGCAGGCACCGCTCAGTGCGCGCATGTGCGAGCTGCTCAGCGGGCCGAGGCTGCGGTTGACGGGAGGGGAGATGAAGAGGGCGGTGGGGCTGGGGTAGCCGCTTGCATTTGGGGGGCCGATGCGTGCCGCACAGAGTTGGACCGCCCTCTCGTTGCCCGCTACGATAGTGGCAAGGGGCCAGCAGCCATCCACCATCAGGCATTGACATCGGTATCTGCTGAGGTGCGGGGAGGAGCAGAAAAAGTTACTCGAAACGATCCGGCGCATGGGGATCTGCTTCCTGGTTGCAGCCACCATTGGAGCCGCGGTGTCATTGGTGAAATCTGCAATCACACCGAAAGTCTGAATAGGCGAAAAGCCGCGATCAAGGAAAAGGTTCCATGTGAGCAAGTTGCTTCGTCTTGCAGAGTTCTTGATCTGTTGCAGTGGTCCCGGCTGTTTTATATACACCCGGCACTGGTTCGATAAAACCCTTCGGGCCGGGAAGGCCGTGCCGGATGCCGATTACACAGTGCTCGTGACCAACCACGATGGTCTGTACCGATATATCACGGCTGCGCAGAACGCCCATTACGAACGCCTGAACTGGGCCACTGGGGTGTTGATGGTCGTGTTCTTTGTCCTGTGCTATCGAATGCAACGTCGGCAAGAGCAGGAACTCTAAAAGCGGATAGCAAAACTCAGCGAAGCGGTTCTGGCTAGGCGCTGCGCCGCAGGCAGTACGAGTAGTACGACAAGGCGCAGCAACGACGCCAGAAGAGTTTTGTTAGCCGCTCTAAGAGCCACCAGTGGCAGAGCCATCCAGCGGCGCATGCTCATAGTAGAAGCTGACTCCCATCTCGGCGCCGTGCAGCGACAGCAGCGCTACGGCTTCGTGCGTGATCAACGGGCCTCCACCCGTGCCGTTTCCGCCCCAGAACATGGAAAACCAGTAGGTGTAGCCCTGGGCTGTCAGCGCAGAAAGCAGCGAGCCTTTCGTCAGTTGACCCAGCAGCCAGGCCAAGTGGACATGGACGTCATCGCCCGCCACCCTTCCATCCGTATCCAGGTTCCACCAGTAACGAGGAAGATTGGGTTGCTCCCTGAAACCTGCGGCTCTCATGCGCTGGCGGCTTGCCCGGCGCTCGGCAGACTCCTGGTCGGTGAACTTGAACTTCTTGACTGCCGGGCCTCGAAACATGCCCATCGGCAGGCTGGCGTGGTCCGATGAGTGGATGATCAATGTGCAGTAGCAGGTCACAAGGCTTCCCGGTTCTTTGTCGAAAGTCGAAGTCTAGTAGGCCAATGGGTGCAGTCCAGCCGGTGTACCCACCGTCTTGCTCCTCGGGAATGCGTTGGCGGCGATCATTGCGCGTTGTGCTGAAATTCAGGCTGCTCCCCATTCTGATCATGCACAAATCCATCCTCCTTGCCGCCACGCTGCTGGTGCCATCGCTGCCCGCCTTCGCCGCACCACCGCGCATGGAAACGCTGGCAGTCACCCAATCTGAAGAGGGGTCGGCGCGCGGCTGCACGCCCGACCAGCTCTGTGTCGCCATCGCCCCCTCCCAACCTGGCTGTGAAGGCCAGGCCTGCACCACCGACGTCAGCCTGCAGCTGCCTGGCGGCCAGCGCGATCCAGCCCAGGCGGCCTACCGGATGGCGGGCGTGCCGACTGCGGGCGACAGCGTGTCGATGGCGCCATGGCCGCAGCTCATCCGCTTCGAGGGCGGCATCCTGGCAGGTGTGCTGGTGCAGGAGCGCAGCATGTACTCCGGCGGCGGTGCCAGTGCCACCACGCTGCACCTCATCGCCTTCGTGCCCGGCCAGCCGCCGGTGCAGGTGCTGAGCGTGCCGCACAGCGGCCATGCGTCGATACGCGCGTGCTTCAGCGAGCGCGACATGAAGCAGCGCGCCGACGCCTGCCACGACGAGTACACCTTCGATGCCACATTGGCCCTGGCAGGCACAACCGCTGCGGGCATGCCGGTGCTGCGCTACCGCAGCAAGGCCACCTCGTTCCCGGGGCGTGTGTCGCGCTCCAAGGATTCGCTGGCCGCGCGGCCCCTGCGCCAGCGCGACCTCGTGACCGTGACCGACCCGCAATGCAGCTACCAGCGGCTGTACCGCTTTTCTCCGCAGGCCGGCGCCTATGTGCCCGATGCGCCGGTGCCCGACTGCTCGAACTACACCGTGCCCTGACCTCGCATGGTGCAGCCCCGGGGGCCATCGGCCTGGGCGAGTGAGTGAGCGGCGATACTGCACATCACCATGAGCCTGTTGCATGCGCTTCGCCGCGACCGCACCCTGCCGCGCTGGCTGTCTCCTGCGCCATGGATGCGCACTACCGCCAAGGCCCTGTGGGCGGTCTTCAGCTGCCTGTTCGGCATGGGGTTGGCTGCGGCCGCCCCATTTGCGCCGTTCGGTGGTTTGCTGCTGGTGCTGGTGGGCGCTGCCATCGCCTTGGATGGTGCACCCAAGGTGCATTTCCATCGGTATGCCATCGATGGCATCGGGGCGCGGCTCTACGGCGCGGCGTGGTTGCTTGCGGGCCTGGCCTTGCTGGCACGGCATTGGCTGTGATGCGCCTGCGCGCGTGCCGCCGTGGCCCTCACGGCCGGTTGTCCGGATCGGTACGTCGCATGAGCAATTGCCCCATGCGCGGCGACACATGGAACTGTTCCTGCGACGCAGAGGCATCGGTGCACGACCAGTAGGCCACCGTGCCCGCATGCAGTTCCCAGTTCGCCAGCAGCAGCGGTGCGATGGACTCCCAGGAGCGCTCTGCCTGGGGATCGTCCTGCAGATCGTCCAGGCACTGGACCATCATTTCCATCAGCGAAAAACGCTCGGCGTTGGTGAGGTCCGGGCAGTCGCGGTAGGCGGCAGTGAATTCCTGGATGCGCTGCGCGTCGGCAACTTCCCACTCCCAGTCTTGCATGTCTGGCGAAAACGGCAGGCCGAACCGCCTTGCCAGCGACTCCCGGGCGGCGGTGGTGGGAAAGGAGCGTGGTTCTTGCATAGGCGGCGTTTGGCTTCCGGACGGCCGTCTTTCAAGCAACTTGTGGGTGGACACGGTGTGCAGGTAGCAGGTCCAAGGGAAACGGTATTAGACACGCAAGGCTTGCTGGAGATGGCGGATGCGTGCTTGTCAAATGCCCCCGCGGCCTGTTCATTCCCTGGGTCTCTTGCGCCAGAGAATGGCCAGGACGCCGTGCGGGCCCGTCCGCACCCCGAGTCAGCACGGTTCACGGCCGGGGCTCCAAGGCAGGGCGCACAAGGATTCGACGGACGTCACCGGTCCCACACCAAGGCCTTCCGGGACTTGTTCAGGATGTCCTGGCAGCCGGCGGCCACGTCGTGCACGCCCAGCATGCCCAGCAAATGCGCGGCAATGTCCGGTCGCATGCCGATCGCGAGGATGCCGTGCTTGGACACCTGCACGGTTTTCACCGCCGTGTATTCGTCGAAGGATTCGCGCACGATGGCCTCGTGCAGCGAAGCCACATGGCCCGAGCCGCAGGTGCCCGACACCCGGTAGATGGTGAGCGGCAGCATGTCCGTCGGCACCTGGCCCCAGGCGGGGGCGGAGAGCCAGGCACCCAGCAGCGCAGCGGCAGCGGCGGCTCTGAGCAGGCGGGGTGATCGCAGGATGGTTGGTGGCATGGGCACGCCCTAAGAGCGGCTAACAAAACTCTTCTGGCGTCGTTGCTGCGTCTTGTCGTACTACTCGTACTGCCTGCGACGCAGCGCCTAGCCAGAACCGCTTCGCTGAGTTTTGTTATCCGCTCTAAGCAGTGGAGTCTGGAGCGCATGATCTCAGCCGGTTCGCCGCACGTCCACCAATAAACGGCAGGGGCCATGCCCAGACAGTCAGGCCGCCTGTGCGGCCCGCAGAAGCTACGATGGCGGTGAGCGCACGGGAGAGCGCTGACCAACGGTACTCCGCAGATTTTTTTCGAGCAGCCTGTCGATATCCCGCCGCTTCGTTCGTCGTAGGTTCAGGCACGCACGGCACCTGCCGGGCGCAGCGCCTGCCTTCCGACCAAACCCCATCCACCCAGGAGACCATCCCATGCCCGATTCCAGCGCCAGTCCCGTCAAGGGCCCCGCCTCGTACTTCCCCTCCATCGAGGCCAAGTACGGCCAGCCCATCAGCCACTGGATGGAGGTGCTGCGCGCGGCGGGCGAGCGCAAGCACATGGAGTACGTGGCCCTGCTCAAGACCGACCACGGCATGGGCCATGGGCATGCCAATGCGCTGGTGGCGGCGTTCCTCGCGCAGGGCCGGTAGCGGCTTGCCCGCGCGGCAGCGCAATGGCAGTGCAGTGGACAGAATGTCCACTGCCAGGGGGCCGCGATTGCGTACCATCAGGGCGACCCCGGCGCGGGGTTCCGTTGCTTGCTGCTTGCCTGTGTGACAGATCGCTGCGGCATGGTTGCGGACGCTGCGGATGCACTACCGCACCGGCCAACCACCTCCATCCGATTTGTCCATCACGCAAGAAAAAAGGAATCCATGTCCCTCACACTCCATCTGCTCCTGCCCATTCGCAAAGAGGCTTTCGAGAACCCCGCCAACACCCGCAAGGCGATCGACCTGCTGGTGCAAAAGGGCCTGGTCTCGCTGGACATGCCCACCGAGGGCTGGATCCATCCCTACGACCGTGAGCAAGATGATTACGGCGCGAAGCAACTGCCGTCCACCACGCTCGGGCAACTGCGCGATGCGCTCGATGGCTTTCGCGATGAGATCAACTTCGACGTGGGCTTCAGCCGGTACAGCGCGGAATACAAGGACTTCGAGGCGCAGGGCCGGCTGCCGGGCATCAACGCGCTGACGGAGCAACTGCAGGACCACATGAGCGCGTTCTGCGAAGAGCACGACATCGACGAGACGCTGGATGTGTATGGGAGCGTGAGCATCGGCTTCCTGGGCGAGGAGGGCGAGGACGACCTGGGCGCGATCCGCGGCATCGGCGTGTTCTGCGATGGCAACGTCGCGTCCTTCATGGAAGACGCCGGCTACCTCGACGCCGTCAAGGAGCTGGAGATCTACGCGCTGTTCCAGGAGTTGGCGGCCATCTATGGGGAAGGGGAGACGGCCCTGCAGTTCCGGGGTTGAAGCCGTAGGGCGCGCTCCGGCAGGCGGCGCTGCCTGGCCTGGCCTGCTGCCTGCGCAGGCCTGTTGCGCGGCCTACTGCAGGTACAGCTGGCCGTTGAACTCCACGATGTCGTTGGCATAGCACTGCCCGCCCACCCGGTAGATGGCGCGGCCCGCAACGCTGTCTGACACCATGCGAAAGTAGTGCACCAGGTTGGTCACGTAGGTGCCCTTGGCGCTCACATTGCACTCGCCACTCAGGTAGGGCTTGATGCCATCCATCTGGAAGCCGACGTACAGGTAGTTGCCCGACTCCTCGACGAACACCATGCCCTGCGCCAGCGCCGCGGGGGCTTTCATGGCCTGCGACCAGTCCGGGTAGCGGGCGCCATCGTCCGCGCCCAGGTGCTCCACGCGCAGCGCGGTGAGGTGGTCTGCCAGGCGCGCAAAGTCCGCCCCCGGCGGGGTGGCGTGGGCCTTGAGCTTGCGGTGCAGCGCCGAGCGCGCCTTCTTGCCCTTGATGCGCAGCTTGAGGATGAGCCCGTCCCGGTCGGTGTGCCGGGTGAGGAAGTCGCTCCAGTGGTCCACCTCCACGGCCTGCCGTTCCTTGTACGCCGCAATGCGCGCCTGGGCTGCCGGCACATCGTCGGCCCACAGGACCAGCACGGGCTTGGGCATGCTGGCCCACCAGGCGTCCTCGGCCTCCCGCTTGTCGTGCGCCGGATCACTGCTGCCTTCCCAGAAGACCGAGCGAGCCCAGGTGCCCGCGCCGTCGTTGAAGGCATACGTGTCATAGCCGTTCTCGTGCGACAGCAAGGCCCAGAACTGCGGCGTGGTGTTGCTGTTGTTGTTGTCGCTGCTGCCCGCCTCGCGCAGCAGCGCGAACAGGTCCTCGCAGGCGTCGCCGAACAGGTCCAGCCGGTAGAGGTCCTTGGCGATCTTCTTGCCGGCGAGGGTGGTCGCTCTGTCCAGCGCGCCGGGCGTGTGCACGGTCGGGCTGCCGAAGACAGCCGCCAGGGTGGCCAGCGCGCTCGCATCCAGCGTGCCGCCGGCTTGCGCCAACCGGGTGCCGGCCTCGCTGTCGGAGGTCTTGGCGATGATTTGCAGGGAGATTTCGGGCATGGGGGTGTGGGGGCAGAGGGATCGATGGGCCGAAGGCCGAGAGGCCGGCGCATGCAGTCTAGGGCCCGTGGTGGCCGGGGCACTGGACATGTTGTCCATCGGGCCGGCAGGCGGCTCTTTGCCCTTGGCGCCGGGATGGCGATGGGCGTCTCGCGGCCAACCCGGCGCACAGCCGATGGCTCGGTTCCTGCGGACTAGGTCGGCGTATCGCTGAAGGGCTCCGCCGCTACCTGGTGCTCGTCCTCATAGACGATGTAGCCGGGCCGATGGGTCTGCAATACCTCGACCGCCACATCGTGCTCGACAAGCAGGGCGGCCATGCGCCGCATCTGGCGGATGTGCTCTGCCGCAGAATCCTTGAACCAGCCCAAGGCGACTTTTTTGGCGTGGGGCCGCGCGGCGCGCGCGAAGCTGCTCGGCTGCTTCAGGTGGTGCCGGAACCACTCCCGCAGCTCCTGGTAGGTGTCGTGGTGCGGGCCGTGCAGGCGGCCTTCGGACTCCAGGTCCGCCAGCGCCTGGAACAGGCCCTGGCGCCGTCCGGATCCGTCATCGTTCTTGTGAATCACAAATCGCGTGAACATGGTGGTCGTTGCCTGATGGTTCCCCAGGGCGCCGATTCGCCATGGGCCTGCCAACATCATCTGCTGCGCTGAACCTGCGGGACGTGCGGCGCACCTGCTCAAAGTTGTTCAAGCATTCGCCGCAGGGCATCCAGCGCATCGCGGCGATTGGCCAGGCCCAGTTGCTCTGCCTCCAGCGGTGATACATCCTCGGCAATCACCGCGACCGACAGGGCATGGAGCCTGTCCCGCACCTCTTGTGGGCCCCCCTCCAGCGCGGGCCCATGCCGCTCTAGACCCGCGGCAGTTGCGCTGGCTGGCAATGCGCCGCTGGTGTAAAGATCGGTCATTTCCAGCAGTCGCCGGGCGATGGAAGCGTTTGACATGCAATGAAGTTTAGGGCCGGCAGACAGTTGTGCCGCGCAGGGCCGTCCCCAGTTTCTTGTCGGTGTTGCGGCCCGGCACAGTTGCCCCCTATCCGCCAGAGCCCGCGGCATCGCGTGGCGCGGCCAGCGGGGCCAGGACCGGGAGCAAGGCCTGCGCAAGACGCCGGGGTTGTTCCCAGGACGGGTGGCGCATGTCCGTGAGCGAGGCGTTCGCCGTCGGCCCGCCACTGCGTGCCTCCGGCGGAACCAGGCGCACGCTGGCCCGAAGCTGCGCAACGGCCTCCTTCTGCTGTGCGGTCATCAGGCCCAGTGGGTCGTCCACCAACTGGGTGGGCTGCAGCAGAAAGTAAAACAGCTCGCCCGCAACCCGGTAGTGCCCCTGGTCGGCGCAGCAATCCTCCGCGCCCATTGCGAGGGAGCGGGCGTGGCCCAGGTACCAGTCCAGGTCGCTCTGGAACGACTCCAGGGCAGGCCCCATCATGCCGCACGCCCGCTCTGCCCCTGCCCCTGCCCCAGCAGGCTCTGGTTGCGCACCAGCGCCGCCAGCAGCTGCAGGGCTTCTTCCAGGTTCTTGTCCTTGCTGCGGTGCGAGGAGCAGCGGGCCTCGATGCCGCTGGCGTGGTGCAGCAGCTTCACGCAGCTCTTGGCGTGCACGACCATGCCGGAGTCGACGGCGCCCTCGCGGCGAAAGTGTTCCACGGCGTAGTCCTGTGCCTGCAGGGCGATCTCGCCGGGATCGAGCGCGGCGATGAACTGCGCCTGCACCCAGCGGCCATGCCGCTCTGCCAGCAGCTGCCGGATCGCCGTGGCCAGGGGCGCGTAGCAGATGTCGGCCAGGAACTTGATGGTGAGCTCCTTGCAGCAGCGGTCGGGGTGCAGGCGTTCGTCGATGACATCGTAGGTGCGGCCCAGGGGGGTCTGCCCGTCCAGCTCCACGAAGAAGCGGTTCACCGGCTCGCGCGGGGCGTCCTCTTGCGTGCCCAGGGCGCGCAGGATGAGGAAGGCATCCGCGGCAGGAACCCATTGGAGCTGCATGGTGCTCGCTCGCTCTCTTGCGCACTCGCTTGCTGGTCCGTTGGAGCAGCGGGTTGGGGTGTGGCGGTACCCGGGCTACACGCTCATGCCCGAGAACATGGCCACCCGCTTGTCCTTGAGCTTGCCGCTTTGGTAGGCCTTTAGCCAGTCCTCGGGCTTTTCGTGCAGGAACTGCGGCGCCGCCTTGGGGGTGGTGGTGGGGTTTTGCGCGCGCATCCGGGCCGTCAGCGTGACCGTGGTGCGAAAGTAGTAGTGGAAGAACAGGCGGTTGAACTCGGTGAAGTAGATGTCGGCCACGCGCCGGTCACCGCGGATGACCAGCATGTTCTCGTCGTTGCCCGTGGTCGAGGGTTCGGAGAAGTTGGCCGAGCCCGTGACCACGACCGGGTCGGCACCCAGCGGGTCCACCAGCAGGAACTTGGAGTGGATGTAGGCGACATGCTGGTTCAGCTCCAGCGCGCGGTTGTTGGACTCCTGCGCAAACTGGTAGACCGCGCCGTTGTCGATGTCCAGGTGCGAGCCGAAGGCCTTGTACACGTTGTGCTTGGCGTTCACCGGCTCCCAGGCGTCTTGGGTCTTGCTGCGGGGGTTGGGCTTGTCCTCCTTCTCCAGCAGCAGAAAGGTCAGCGGGCTGGCGGCCGTGTGCGTGAGCAAGGCCTTGCGGAACAGCTCGCCCACGCCGAAGGCAAGCGTGATGCAGCCGTGGGTGGCGGCGCCATCGAGCATGCCGACATAGCGCTCCAGCACCACCTTGCCGCGGCGCGGGCTGAAGACCGGGGTGGTGCCGCTCGCCACCCCGTCGCCGGGCTGCAAGGTGGGGCTCAGGGCCTCGACGGCATCGGTGAAGGCCTTGTTCGCCGCACGCCCTTCGGCGGTCTTGCCATCCGCTGCGCCCGGGTCGGTGGCCAGGATCTGCCAGTACGCCCGGAAGGCGTTGGCCACGCCCTGGTCGCGCACCCAGTGGCCCACGTTGGTCTGGCCGTGGATGCCGCCGTCGGACAGGTTGGTCGAGCCGGTCCAGACCTCGGCGGCGTTGGCCTTGCCCTTGCGCGTGAGCACCATGAACTTGTTGTGCTGGATGTCGTTGGCGCGCATCTCCCGCTGCACCACGCTGGCCTTGGGAAACCGGTGGCGGGCCAGCATGGCCAGGTTCTCCGTGCGCGGGAAGGCCTCGTGGAACTTGCCTTTTTTGTCCGTGGAGGCGTTGTCCTTGGCGTCCACGATGAGGCGCACCTGCACCCCCTTCTTGAGCGCGGCGCGCAGGGCCTGGGCGGCCGGCTCGTAGCGGAACTCGTAGAAGCAGCCCAGCAGCTCGTCGCCCGGTTTTGCCTGGTCGATGAAGCGCAGCAGCGCCTCGTCCAGCTCGCGGCTCAGCCACTGCAGCGCCCGCTCGCGCTCCTTCGGGTCGGCGATCTGGCGCGGCGGCACGTTGTTGAACTCGCGCGCGTAGGCCTGGCTGCTGGCCACCCCGCGGTTGAAGAAGATGTCGTGCGTGCCCCCGGAGAACAGCTTCTCGGTCGTGATGGTGATGGAGATGGGCTCGGCCGAGTGGTCCAGCTTCTTGGGCTTGCCGCGCACCGGGTAGAAGTGGTAGGTGTAGGTGCTGCCGTCGCTGGCGGTGAAGTCGTCCCACACAAAGCTCTGGATCGGGTGCTCCTGGGTGGAGACCCGCGTGCCCGGCTCCGGGTTGGGGATGACCGAGGGGAAGACCTTCATGCCCTGCATGAAAAAGCGCCGGTCGCGCGCGGGGTCCTCGCGCTCCACGGCAAACCCCAGCAGGCCCTTGCGCGCCGCGGCCGTGGCCGTGATGCCGAACGACACCGTGTTCACGCCGGCCACGGCGAACACCTGGAACCCGTCCTTCTTCTGCGACTTGAAACGCATGGGGAGCCCTCCGGCTGGATCAGACCCGCGTTTGTAGGGAATGGCCCCGTCGCCGTCAAGGCAAGAATTGCGCGAGGGGGCGTACAGAGGGGTTGGGGCGCCGCGCACGCGGCTGCGCCCGCAGCCTCAGGGTGGGTTGAGCATGCCCTTGAGCTTGTCGAGCTTGGCCGCCTCGGATTGGAGATGCGCGTTCGCAGCCTGTTCGGTGCGCTGGCCCGCGGCCTGAAACTGGCCGATGAGCGCGTTGTACCGCTCCAGCGTCGCCGCCTGCATCGGCCAGCCCGCAGCAATGAACCCCAGCACCAGCACGGCCATGCCCACGGTGCAGGCGAGGGTGCGATGGTGGCTCTCCCGTCGGGCGTCGGGGGCGGCCTGGTCCATCCGGGGCTGTGTGGTCGATTCGAATGCCATGGTGAAAACCCCCTCGGGTGGACTGGCACTGCCCCTTGCCCTGCCCCCGCTTACCCCTACTGGTAGATCACCAGCACATGGTGGCCGCGCTGTGCGGCATCGGTGTAGAACATGCGGATCTTGCGGAACGCGGGGATGAGGAACTCGTCGAGCACCGAGTCCTCTTCCTCGTTCCAGCCCATGCCCGCCACGTCGAACTTCGCCATCACGCTGCGGTTGAATGACTTGCGCAGGTTCGCCTCCGACACGCGCTCCAGCGCGGCCGCCAGCTTCTTCACCTCGTCGGGCCGGAACCAGCGGGCGTTGCCCAGGCCGAAGTTGACCCGGGGCTCGCGCTGCGCCTCGCTGCCCCGGCCCTCGATGGCCTCCAGCACCGGGTCGGTCGCGATGGCATCGGTGTCTTCGGCGGGCACGCCAAGTTTCTGCAGCTCTGCCGCCACCAGCCTGGCGAATGCGTCCTTGCCCCGCTGCGCACCGGGCTGCGACTCGCGCGCAATGGCGCGGTAGGTGGCGACCTGGTGTGCCTGCTCCTTGCGCTTCTTGTCCGACAGCAGCCAGGCCACGACCTCGTAGTCCTTGTCCACGGTCACCAGCGCGGCCTTGGCAAAGCGCGGGTCGCTGTTCACGTTCCAGACCACGGCGGGCTGCTCGCGCACCGCGCGCAGCTGGGTGTCGTCAACGTGCAGGTAGTAGGCAATGATGCTCATGGGACGCAGGATAACCAGGCACCTGCACCCGCAAGCTGCGCACCACACACCTCACCCATTTGGGGGTCATGGCCGCTGCCTGTGAGTGAGGTCACAGACGCATGTAGCACTCCCTGTTCGAATGGTGTCCATGCCAACGCGCGTGGTCACCACAAATCGTTACGGCTCTTGCACGCAACGGTCCATAAAGTGGCGGCCATGAACAGATTCGACACCACCCAAGGGAGCCTCATGCCATCTACCTCACCCCCTACCCGACTGCGACGCACCGGCCTGCTGGCCGCCTGCGTGGCCGCCCTGCTTGCTGCCCACGGAGTGGCTGGCGCGGACACCATCACCCCCGGGGTGGACGGCCCGGCCAACACCGCGCGTATCGACTCCAATTGGGGGGGCTTTGCCGTGACCCCCGCGGGTGAAGTCGTGATTGCCGATGAGCTCAACAACCTCGTGCGCAGGCTCAGCACCGACTACCAGCAAGTTACCACCATCGCCGGTACCCTGGCGCCGGGTGTCCGCGAGCGCCACTACGCGGACGGCAATGGCCCGGCCGCGAAGTTCGCCCTGCCCACGTCCGTGGCGGTGGACGCTGTGGGCAACATCTATGTGGCAGACAACGGCAACCACGTGGTGCGCAAGATCAGCCCCGCAGGGGACGTCACCACCCTGGCGGGCCAGCCAGGGGTGTGTGGCATCCAGGATGGGGTGGGCCAGGGCGCCACGCTGTGCAACCCCACCGGCATCACCGTGGACCAGGCGGGCACGGTCTATGTGGTGCACTTCACCCCCCGAGCCACACCCACCAGTCCGCCCATCCCCGGTCGCATCCGCAAGATCACGCCCGATGGTGTGGTGAGCACCTTCGTCAGCGCGACCAGCCAGTTTTCCTCGCCGGATTTCATGTTCGGGCCCACCCGGTCTTTCTTCAACGTGGATATTGCGGTCAACTCCGCGGGCACCCTTTACTCGGCGGATCCCAATGACCGCGTGGTCCGCAGGTACGCGGCCGATGGCCAGGCCACCGTGGTGGCCGGAACGCCGGGGGCCGACGAAGGCCACGTCGACGGGCCGGGCGCAGTCGCCCGCTTTGGCGATACCCTGTCCATCGCGTTCGACCGGCAGGACAACCTGTTCCTCCTGGAGCGCACGGTCTACACCCCGGCAAGCTACGGCCGCCGGGCCATCCGCCGCGTCGATGGCGGCGGAAACGTCACGACCGTGCTCCGCTCCGCGGACATGTGCGATACGAGCCCCCCGGCTCCGGCGGGTGTGTTGTGCCACACGCGCTCGATGGGGATGGGGCCCCACGGCGAATTCCTGGTCGGCGAGCTTGTCTACAACGGTAGCAACCCAGCCACCATGCAGCTGCGCAGCTACACGCAGCAGGGCACGTCCCGCGTGCTCATCGGTCCAGGGGCGGGCGCACCCGCACCAGGCGTGTCGGCAGCGGTCCGCATGGACGGCCCGGCGACCGACACCCGCCTGCAGATCGACGTGAGCAACGTCCCCGGCCTCCCGGGGCAGCAACTGTGGCTCGCGCTGCTGACCACCAACGGCCAGTTGCTCTTCGTGGGCGAGCGCGAAGGCCTGGTCGCCTTCCAGTGCCCGGGCTCCTGCGATGCGCCGGCCAACCGCCGCGCAACGGGCAGTCCGCAGCGCATCGAGTACCTGCACTGGGACGTGCGCGGCCTCATCGGCGCCAAGGTCTACATCGGCTGGGGCCGCTCGTTCGGCGAGATGGTGGACACGGGCCAGATGCGGGAGATCTACACGGTGTACGGGCAGCCCTGAGCACCGGCGCGGGGGGGGGGGGGGGGGGGGGGGGGGGGGGGGGGCGT
>NZ_JBYSYM010000017.1:119959-157907 GCF_058783375.1 Acidovorax sp. FW305-C-20-28
TCCCTCCCCCCCCCCCCCCCCGCGAGGGCATGCCCACGGCCTCGTCCCCGTGTCAGCCGCCCTCGCCGTCCTGCAGCAGGGCCCGCAGCAGGTGCGTGTTTCCCTCGTCCCGGCGCCCGCCGTACTCCACATGCTGCTGCAGCAGGCCCAGCCAGCACAGCAGAAACGGCGTGTCGGCCTGGCATGCGGCGCGCTCGGCCTGCCAGCGCTGCGCGCAGGCGCGCAGTTCGGCCTCGATCTGCATGCGCGTGGCAAAGCACGCGGCACACAGCACCCGGTCCTGCCAGATGTGGGCCTTGCGCTCTTCGTAGGCAATGCGCTGCTGCAGCGCGGTGAACACCGCCGCCTGCCCGCAGCGCCGGCAAGTGTAGGGGCGGTCGGTGTACTGGTGGTAGTTCGAGGACTCGTATGCGTACGACCGCTGGCTGCTGGCCGACCAGAGGTCGGGGTGGGCGGGCAGCACCGTGGTGGGCAGTGCGGGCTTGTGTTTCTTGGCCATCGGGGCGGCGGGTTGGTGATGCCTTGCGCGGGCAATGCTCAGCGCTTGAGCAGGCCCGTGAGCTTGTCCGCCCGCTCCGACTGGGCCTTGTCCAGAAGGGCCTTGGCCTCCTGCTCACGCTGGCCGGCCGCGACGACCGCGCCCACGAGTGCGCGGTAGCTGTCCAGCATCGCCTGCTCCCGGAACACCAGGTCCGCCGGGGGCCCCGGGTCCAGGAAGTAGCCACGCGGTTGGGCGTCCATCAGGTCGAGGATGGCCGCGATCTTCCCCATCGCCTTGGTCTCGGACGCCTCCAGGGTGTCGATGAATGCGCCGAGCTCGGCGGTCCAGGCGTCGAAGCCCTGGGCCGGCGATCCTGCCATGGCGGCCGGCATCTGCACCTGGGCCGCCTGCACGCCGAGCTTGCCGCGGGCCGTGGCCGCGTGGACCCCGGTCTTGTACTCGGCCATGGCCTGGCGCCAGCGCACGAGCCGGATGCGGGTCTGGGCGCGCAGGCCGGGCGACGCCAGCGACGCGGGTGTCAGCATCTGCCCGGTCTGCAGTGCCGAGACCGCCTTCTGGAAGGCCTCGGCATGGGCGATCAGCTCGCGCGAGTAGGCGGCCTGCGCCAGGATGAGCGGCTCCAGCATCCCGACGTCGGCGGCGCGCACCTCCTGCTCGGTGACGATCGCCCCGGACTGGATCTTGGTGAGCAGCGGGGCAGACCTGGCCAGCGAAGCGATGGCCTGCCGGTCCAGGCTGACTGCGCGATGGGCCTGGTAGTTCACCGTGCCCACGATGACCAGGCAGGCCACCACGGCCGCAAGGCCAGGCGGCGCCTTGCGCGAGAAGTGCAGGAGGGCGTAGGCGACCAGGCCATACGCCAGCCCTTGGCCCAGCCAGTCCGAGAGCAGCACCATGCCAGCGCTGCCGTGGCCCCCGGCATGCACCTGCCAGACCGCCGCGGCCATGCCCAGGCCGAGCACGGCAACAACCGTGACGGCCGTGCGGATACGGCCGCGCCGCCGTTGTCGCTGTTGTTGTTGTTGTTGCTGCTGGCGCGCCACGTCGGGCGCGCCTTCGTGCCCGGCCGCCAGCGCGGCCGGTGTGGTCGATTCGAATGCCATGCCTGGAGAGCTCCCTCGGGTGGGATTGTGGACCAGGTGGGCCTGTCTGCGGGGCGCCGGCACCGGCCTGCATTGCCTTGTCTTGTCTTGTCTTGCCCCGGGGCCGTTCGCGCCTGCGCTCGGTCAGCGACTTCAGGCGGCCCACCCAGGGCCGCAGGAGGGTGGGGCCAGGCGCTGCGGAGGGGAGCGATCAGCGGCCATTCCCCATGGGCTCACGGGCGGGCGCCGTGGCCCTGCAAGGCCTTGCCCCGCTGGAGCAGGGCGTCGATGTCCAGCCCGTTCTCGCGCGTCGTCCAGTTCTTCGGCCAGCATGACGAGTCGCTGCCCAGGTTCAGGCCGGCCCGCATGATGGCGCCGCCAGGGGTATGGAATGCCTTCGCCGTGTAGAACGGCTTGCCAGTCACCGCATCGAAATAGGTGATGGGCTGCTCGCTGATGGGGATGATGAATCCCGTCCGCGCGCGGCTTGTCGAGTCGCCAGACCGCGCGGCCACGACCTGCTGTGCGTCGGGCGCGACCCAGACCTTGGCCTCACGTTCGCACAGCGCGTTGAATTGCCATCGGCCGATGAATTCATCCAGAAACGGCAGGCCAACGACGCATGGAAAGAGCAGCACCGTCCCGGTGGCAGCGAATCGCCCGGGCAGCAGGACGTGGGCCACCTTGCGGGCCACGCGGCCCGCCAGGAAGAGCCAGGTGCCCGCCAAAACAAGAACAATGAGGCCAATCATCCGGTGTGCTCCCCCACTCCCTCGGACTGCAGTGCGCTCCGCGCAGCGTCCGCTTCGCGCCGATGGCCGCTATGCTAGCGCCCTCCTGCCGATCCCCCACTCAACCTTCGCCCAACCCGGCCGCGCGATGGAGAGGCGTCACTCCCGCGAGAATGTGATGCGGGCGCTGCCCTGGCCGAGCGCCTGCGCCAGTCCGTCCGGGTCGTCCACGCGGCCAAGGCGGGTGTACGCATACGCAGACTCGAAGCCCAGGTAGAAAAGGACCAGGGTGTCCGATCCGTACAGCATGAGGTCGCCGTTGCTGATCGTGCCCGGTCGCATTGCGTTGGCGGGCAGTGCCTTGGGCAGCCGGGCGTGCTTCTCATTGCCGTTGAGGTCGGGCATGTCCAGCGTCAGCGGCAACTGGCTGACGAATGCGCGAGCGGCATCGGTATCGGCCACCGTGAGTGTGAAACGGCGGCTGCCGACGGAAAGCTGCATGCGGGTTGCCTTGGAAGTGCCGGATGCCAATGCCGCGTCTGCCTGGCTTGCCAGGGGCGCGCCGGGTCGCGCCTGTCCAGCAGCGTGGTTGTAGCCGAACACCAGGAGTGCGGTGACCAGGCACGCGCCACGCAACTGGGAGGCGTGATGGGTTTTCGCCCTGGGGGTGCTCAAGGGACGGTATTGCGCCATGGGGGTTTCGCGTGGGCTGCACGCGCCGTCAAGACCACGAGGAATGCGCCAACCAGGAGCAGTGCGGCGCTCAAGAGGAAGGTCGCCCGATAGCCGCTGGCATCGAACAGCAGCCCGCCGGCGGTGGAGCCCAGTGCAATGGAGAGCTGCACCACCGCCACCATCAGCCCGCCCCCTGCCTCGGCGTCCTGGGGCAGGGTCTGCGCGATCCATGTCCACCAGCCGACCGGGGCGGCGGTGGCCACCAGGCCCCACAGCCCCAGGAGCAACGCCGTGGCGGACACGGAGCCGCCCAGGGCAGTGAGCAGCACTGCGATGGCGGCCATCAGCACCGGGATGGTCGCCAGGGTGCCATGGAAGGCTGCGTTCAGGAATCGCCCGATGAACAGGGTGCCGGCGAAGCCCGCGATGCCGAGCGCGAGCAGCATGAAGGAGAGCATCGGCACATCGACCCGGGTCACCGCTTCGAGGAACGGCCGCAGGTAGGTGAACAGCGCGAACTGCCCCATGAAGAAGGTGCCCACCGCCAGCATGCCCAGCACGACCGCCCGGTTCTTGAAAAGTCTGAACACGTTGTTGCTGGAACCTGCGCGCGGCAAGGGAGGCATGGTGGGCAGGCTGACCCACTGCCAGGCGAATGCGAGCGCGGCAATGGGCACCAGGCTGAGGAAAGCGCCCCGCCAGCCCACGATGGATGCGAGGTAGCTGCCCAGCGGCGCAGCGATGACCGTTGCCAGCGCGTTTCCCCCGTTGAAGATGGCCAGCGCGCGAGGTACCCCGGACGGCGGAACGAGCTGCATGGCGGTGGCGGCCGACAGGGACCAGAAGCCGCCGACCACCACGCCGATGAGCGCCCGGCCTGCCAGGTACGTGGCGTAGTTCGGTGCAAGGCCGACGACCGCACCGGAAAGGCACATCATCGCCGTCAACGCGAGCAGCAGCGCCTTGCGGTCGATCCGTGCTGCGATCGCCGCAATCGCCAGGCTGGCGAGCACCGCACAGGCGCCCGAGAGGGCGATGCCCTGTCCAGCCATGCCTTCCGTGACGCGCAGGTCCGATGCCATCGGCGTGAGCAGGCTCACGGGCATGAACTCCGACGCGATCAGTGCGAACACGCACAGCGCCATCGCGAAGACCCCGCCCCAGTGCGCAGGCAAAGCCCTGCTGCCCGGGGCTATCGCGCTTTCGGCAGTCACGGCAGTGGTGGGTGCGTTCATCAGGCCTGTGCCTTGGCGAGGTGGCGTCCGAAGAACGACGCCAGCTTGTCCCATGGAATCAGGGTCACCCGGTCGTACAGGTCCACATGGCCGGCACCAGGCACGTAGTGCAGCTCCTTGGGCTCGGCAGCGCGTTGGTAGGCGTCTTCGCTGAACTCCCTGGAGTGGGCCTGGTCGCCGGTGATGAACAGCAGCGGCCGGGGCGAGATGGTCTCGATGTCGTTGAACGGGTAGAAGTTCATGAACTTCACGTTGCTGGCCAGCGTGGGCATGGTCGTGGTCTGCGGCGATGCCCCTATGGGCGTGAACTGGCCGCGCGGGGTGCGGTAGAAGTCGAAGAATTCGCGCTGGATGGGGTGCGTGTCCGCGTTCAGCCTGAGCACCGTGCCGCCGGTGTACTGCACTGCGCCGCCGCTGAACTCCACGTCGCGCTGCGCTGCGGCCGCGGCAATGATCTGCTTGCGCTGCGCGAGCGTCTGCGAGTGGTTGAGCGCATTGCGGTTGGCAGCCCCCATGTCGTACATGCTGACGGTGGCAACGGCCTTCAGGCGCGGGTCGATCTTGGCTGCGCTGATCACGAAGCTGCCGCTGCCGCACACGCCGATGGCGCCGATCTGCTGCCGGTCCACGAAGGCCTGACTGCCCAGGAAGTCGACACCGGCGCTGAAGGTCTCGGCATACATGTCGGGCGACACCGCATTGCGCGGCCGGCCTTCGCTGCCACCCCAGAACGCCAGATCCAGCGACAGGGTCACGAAGCCGCGTTCGGCCATTTTGGTGGCGTACAGATTGGCGCTTTGCTCCTTCACCGCCCCCATGGGATGGCCGACGATGATCGCCGGGGTGCGCTTCTTGCGGTCCAGCGTGCTGGGTACGAACATGGTCCCGGCCACGGTCATCTGGTACTGGTTATTGAAGCTGACTGACTGCACGACGACCTGGTTGCTCGTGTAGAAATTGTCGGCACCGGTGGGTAGCACCGTGCCCATCTTCGGCGCTGCGGCGAATGCCGCGCCGCTCGCCGTCGACAGCATGCCGACCACCGCTGCGCTGGTGCCGGCGATTCTGAGAAACTCGCGCCGCTCGGAGCCCGGGTCGGCTTGCCCGAGGGCTGGGATACGGGTGTGGTCTGCTGGATGGGTCATGGCCTGATTTCCTTGTGCTGGTGGTGCGCCGCGGACGCTTGCGCTGTGGCCCGCAGGCTTGCCAGCAAGTGTGCCGATCAGGCCGGCTGTTGACTAGGTAATGAATGCTTAATACATTTATTAGCAAAGCGACAAAGTGATGGATGGAGGAAGAAGGCGATGCCACGGCGCAATTTCAACGACCTGCTGGCCTTTGTGACGGTCGCGCGGGAGGGCAGCTTCACGCGCGCCGCAGGCACGCTGGGGGTCACCCAGTCCGCCCTCAGCCAGGCCATCCGCGGGCTGGAGGAGGGGCTGCAGATCCGCTTGCTGGCGCGCACCACCCGCAGTGTCGCGCCGACAGCCGCCGGCGAGCGGCTCATGAAGGCCATCGGGCACCGCTTTGCGGAAATCGAGGCGGAACTCGATGCGCTCACGGAGCTGCGCGACAAGCCCGCAGGCACCGTGCGCATCACCTGCGGCGACAACGTGCTGCACACGGTGCTGCTGCCCAAGCTCACGCCATTGCTGCGCGAGTACCCCGAGATCAAGCTGGAGTTCGACGTGGACTATGGCTTTCGGGACATCGTGGCAGACCGCTTCGACGCGGGTGTGCGGTTGGGCAACACCATCGACAACGACATGATCGCCGTGCCCATCGGTCCGCCGCTGCAAATGGCGGTGGTCGCCTCCCCCGCGTACTTCGCAGCCAACCCCCTTCCCAAGACGCCGGCGGACCTCCTCAAGCACCAGTGCATCAACCAGCGCATGCCGACTTCGGGTGGGCTGTATGTCTGGGATTTCGAGAAGCGCGGCAGAAAAATGAACGTCCGCGTTGACGGACCGCTGATCTTCAACACTGCCCCTCCACAGGTCGACGCGGCGCTGGCCGGCCTGGGCATTTCTCTGCTGCCCGAAGATGAGTTGACACAGCACATCGAATCCGGGCGGCTGGTGCGCGTGCTCCAGGACTGGTGCCCCAAGTTCGCCGGCTACCACCTGTATTACCCCAGCAAGCGCCAACCGTCGCCCGCCTTCTCGCTGGTGGTGAAGGCGTTGCGCTACAGCGGTTCACGAGTGACCTGACGACCTGACTTCCTCCGGGGCGGGCCGGCCTGGATGGGCAAGGCCCGCCGCGAACGGATACTGACAGCGTGCCTGCGCTGCTGCTGCGGCGGCGGCGGCGGCGGCAATGGTCACCGCTTCTTGGATGCGGCGGGCGATGATGGTGCCCGGCCACGCCCAGCCGCCTTTGCCGGCACGCTGTGCCCGTACTCGGTCCACCAGTCCATCAGCGCCTTCATCGTCGGCCCCAGTCCGCGGGCCTTTTGCGTCATCTCGTATTCCACGCGCGGCGGTACCTCTGCAAACACGGTGCGCGATACCAGTCCATCGGCCTCCAGCTCGCGCAACTGTGCGGTCAGCATGTGCTGGGTGATGCCCGGAATGGCCTTGCGCAGTTCCCCAAAGCGGTAGATCCGCTGGTTGAGCAGCCACATGATTTCCAGCTTCCATTTGCCCGAAAGCAGGGCGAACGCGCGGCGCATTTCCTCGTGCATGTTGATTCCGGCGCCGTCATTGGTATGGTTTTTCGTACTAGCCATCACTTTTTCATCCTACTTTTCAATATTCATCATAGGTGACATCCTCGCTGCGTGTCCAACTTCATGCCAATCAGCACCACGCCATGGCTCCTACCACCCTCTACTGGGCGTCCACCGCTCTCCTCTCGCTGCTTTATTTCGCCTCTGCAGCCATGTACATCGCCAAAGGCGAGTTCGTCCGCAAGGCGCAGGCGGAATTGGGCTACTCAGCCCCGCTGCTCGTGCCATTCATGATCGCCATCAAGCTGCTGGGGCCGCTGGCGATCCTGTGGCACTTCAACGTGGCGCTCAGCGATCTCGCATACGCCGGCATGCTCTTTCACCTGGTCTTGTCCGGCCTGGCGCACCTGGGTGTTCGCAAGCCCCAGGGCGCCGTTCCCGCAGCGGCCGGGCTCCTGTTGCTGGTCGCGTCCTTCGCGACACAGAACGCCGCCCGCGAAATGCAATCGCCGTATGCACCTGTACCAGCAGGGGTGGCGATCCAGATGCCCCAGAAGTAACGGAGATTCCCATGACCGACCCAACGTGGGGTGGCATTGACCGCCTCGTGAACAAGGCCTGCGGCCCGTCTACGGTGATCGACCGTTGCACCGAACCGTTTCAGCGCGCCTGCGCTCAGGCGCACCCCCTGCGAATCGATGGGAGACCCGAATGAGCCAGTTTCACGCCAAGTTCTCGGAGCAGCCGTTGGCAGCGAAGAAGTACCTCGACATCCATGGGCACAGGATGGCCTACATCGATGAAGGCGAAGGTGCACCCATCATCTTCCAGCACGGCAACCCGGCGTCTTCCTACCTGTGGCGCAATGTGATG
The DNA here is from genome assembly GCF_058783375.1 of Acidovorax sp. FW305-C-20-28. NCBI lineage: Bacteria > Pseudomonadati > Pseudomonadota > Betaproteobacteria > Burkholderiales > Comamonadaceae > Acidovorax > Acidovorax sp. FW305-C-20-28. The sequence continues at coordinate 127,726 of NZ_JBYSYM010000017.1, forward strand.
CGGCACCTCCAGGGACAGGGGCGCTTGATCGCTGCGGACTTCATGGGAATGGGCGATTCCGAGAAGCTCGATCCGGCACTTGGCGCATCGCGCTACAGCTTCGAAGCGCAGCGCAAGTACCTGCACGGCCTGTGGGAGGCTCTGGACCTTGGCAACGAGGTGATCCTGGTGCTGCACGACACGGGCTCGATGTTCGGTTTCGACTGGGCGAGGCAGCACAGCGGCCGCGTCCAGGGCATTGCCTACATGGAATCCATCGTCGCCCCGCTGCTCGTATCCGACTTTCCCGAGAGCGTGCAGGCGCAGATCAGGAACCTGACGCCCCAAGGACTGGAAGCCAGTTTGCAGGGCCTGGACTTTCTCGAAGGGTTTCTGCTCGGCGCGCGTGAATTCTCCGAGGTGGAGAAGGCGCATTACCGCGCTCCCTTTCTGCAACCCGGTGAGGGCCGCAGGCCCCTGATCTCGTTCGACTTGCCGATCCAAGGCCAGCCTGCGCACACCGTGAAGATCGCTGAGGACTATGCGCGCTGGCTTGGCCAGAGCGAGGTCCCCAAGCTGCTCATCCGGGCCGAGCCCGGCTATCTGCTGAGCAATCGCCTGTACGACATCGCCAGAACCTGGCCCCACCAGACCGAGGTGGTGGTCAAAGGCGGTCACTACATCCAGGAGACCGCGGCGGATGAGGTGGGTGCGGCGATCGCCGATTTCGTGCGCGGCCTGCGCCGCCAAGGCCCAAGGTGCGCGCCGCTTGATGCATCGGGAGGCCTGGTTTCAGGGGGGTGAACTTCAACAGCCGGTTGGGGCCTGTCCGGCGCCGACCCTGGGCGGGGCCGACATCCAGATGGGCTCTGGGGCCAGCGTGCGCCCATGCCCCACTCAGCCCTCGCCCAGCTCGTGCGCGCGCTGGCGGGCTGCCCACATGGCGCGTTCGAATTTTTCGGCCACGCCGTCCTGCTCCAGGGACTGCAGGGCCGCCGAGGTGGTGCCGCCCTTGGAGGTGACCCGCTCGCGCAGGGTGGCGGGGGCCTCGTGCGAGCTGCGTGCCAGTTCGGAGGCGCCCACGAAGGTGCCCACGGCGAGCTGGTGGGCCTGCTCGGCCGACAGGCCCATGGCGGTGCCCGCGCGCGCCATGGCTTCGAGGAAGTAGAACACGTAGGCCGGGCCCGAGCCCGACAGCGCGGTGACGGCATCGAGCTGCTCTTCGCGCTCCACCCAGAGCAGCTCGCCGGTGCTCGCCATGATGGCCTGGACCTCCTGGCGTTCGCTGGCCGACACGGCGGGGCGCGCGTACAGCGCGCTCATGCCCTTGCCCACGATGGCCGGGGTGTTGGGCATGGTGCGCACCACGCGCTCGCTGGCGAGCCACTGGGCGATGCGCTCGGAGCGGATGCCGGCGGCCACGCTCAGGTGCAGGGCGCCCTGGGTGTGGGCGCGGGCCTGGGCGGCGGCGCCCTCGAAGGCCTGGGGCTTGACGGCCCAGACCACGGTGCGCGCGCGCTGCAGCGCCGGGCCGGCCTCGGGCAGCGCCGCGATGCCGTACTGGGCATGCAGGGCCTCGCGCGCGGGCGCCCAGGGCTCGACGACCTCGATCTGGCTTGCGGGGTGGCCCTGGCGCACCAGGCCGCCGATGATGGCGCTGGCCATGTTGCCGCCGCCCATGAAGGCGATGGTGGGAAGGGAAACGGTAGTGGGGAGGGACATGGAAAGCGGGGGGTGTTGTTGTGGTTGTGTTTGTGGAAGGCGTTGGCGGCGGCTGCGCATCACTCCATCACCCGGCCATTGCTGCGGTAGATGCCCAGCGAGGTGTAGCGCGAGGCCACCTGCCGGCCCGCTGGCAAGGCCAGGGTGAAGTCGCCGAGGTCCACGCCCAGGCCGCGCTCCAGCGCCTTGCGCACCCCGGCAGGCGATGGGTCGTCGCCGGCGGCACGCAGGGCCTCCACGGCAAAGCGCAGGTTGATGCAGCCCTCCAGGCTCAGCAGCGAGGGGCTGGCGTCGCCCGCGCGGGCCAGGCTGGCCTGGTAGTCGCGCACCACGCGGCGCGCGCCGTTCCAGGGGCTGGGGTAGAGCATGGAAGTCATGATGCCGGCCACCTTGTGCTGCAGCCGGTCGGTCAGCACGCGGCCGCCCACCACATTGAGCACCGCCACACGCGCGCCCGGGCCGGCGGCGCCCTGGTAGGCCGCGATGAAGGCGGGCGCTGCCTGGCCCGCGGCGATCAGCACCACGGCATGGGGCTGCGCGCGCTGCACCTGGGCCACCGTCTCCGGCAGAGCACCGAGCTGGATCTCCGCGGGCTGGCGGCCCGCAAAGGCCTTGCGCGCGCTGTCGAGCCCGGCGCGGCCGAAAGGGTTGTCCTGGTAGACCAGGGCCACCCTGTCCATGCCGATGGTGGGCAGGATGCGCGCAAAGCCCTCGAACTCGTCGCCATTGCCGGCCTTGGTGTGGAACACCCAGCGGCTGCCGGGCAGCGACTCCTGGCGCAGCAGGTCGGCGCCGCTGGAGACACCGACCACCGGCACCTTGAGTTCCGCCAGCACCGGCTGCAGCGCCTGCAGCGAGCCCGTGCCCACCAGGTTCACGAAGGCGGCGATGCCCTTGGCCGCCAGCGTGCGCGCATTCGCCACCGCGCGCTCGGGCTCGTAGCCATCGTCGAGGTAGTGGATGGCCACCGGCCGCCCGCGCACGCCACCAGCGGCGTTGATGCTGGCCAGGCAGGCGTCGGCGCCCTTGCGGTACTCCTGCCCGTACTCGGCAAAGGCGCCGCTGAATGGCGCCGTCGTGCCCAGCTGGATGGGCGCAAGGGAGGCCTGGGCATGCAGCCCCGCGGGCGTCAGCGCCCACAGCAGGACCTGGATGGAGAGACGGGCAAGCAGCATGGGCAACTCCTTGAAGCGCAAACGGACAAGAACAGAGGGGGATGGCGAAGTGCAGCGGCTCATACGGATTCAAGGCGGACCAACGACGTTAGACGGTTGAAGGCGAATCCGTATCGGTTATTCATTGCGCTGCGCGCCACCCGTGACGCATGAAGCTGGCGCGGCCCAAGCCAGTGCTCCCGTGCAAGGGCCGCCCCGCCGCACCGGGAGCGTCCCCCTCCCAGATTGCGAAGCAATATGAGAGAGGGGGAAGGCGCGAAGCGACTCAGGGGGTGTTTCACTTCAGTGGGCGCGGCCGCCCAGGTAGAGCTCGCGCACCTTCTCGTCGCGTATCAGCGCGCCGGCCTCGCCGGTGAGCGCCACCGCGCCCATGGAGAGCACGTAGGCGCGGTCGGAGATGCGCAGCGCCTCCATGGCGTTCTGCTCCACCATGAGGATGGTCACGCGCTCCTGGTTGCGCACATGCACGATGGCGTCGAACACCTCGTGCAGCACCTTGGGCGAGAGGCCGGCGGACGGTTCGTCGAGCAGCAGGATGCCGGGGCGCGGCATCAGCGCGCGCGCCAGCGCCAGGATCTGCCGCTCGCCGCCCGACATCGACGCCGCGCGCGCATCCAGCTTGCGCGCCAGCACCGGGTAGAGCGCGCACAGCTCGTCCATGCGCCGCGCGCACTCGGCCTTGGGCAGGTAGTGGCCGCCCACCTGCAGGTTCTCGCGGATGGTCAGCGCGCTGAAGACGTTGTCCGTCTGCGGCACGAAGCCCAGGCCGCAGTGGCGGATCTTGCGGTGCACGGGGATCTGCGAGACATCCTCGCCGCGCAGCGTGATGCGCCCGCTGCGCGGCAGCAGGTAGCCGGCGATGGTCTTGAGCAGCGTGCTCTTGCCGCAGCCGTTGGGCCCCAGCAGGGTCACGATCTCCGCGCCCCGGGCCTGCAGGCTCATGCCGCGCAGGATGTCGATCTCGGCCGAGTAGCCGGCCACGACGTTGTCGATGTCAATCATGCGGCCTCCACAGCCGAAGGGGTGGATGGGGTGGTGGTGGCCGCCGCAGTGCCCAGGTAGGCCTGCAGCACGCGCTCGTTGCGGGCCAGCTCGTCGGGGCGGCAGCTGGCGACGATCTCGCCGCGGTCGAGCACCACGCAGCGCGTGCAGACCTCGCGGATGAAGTGCATGTCGTGCTCCACGATCACCAGGGTCATGCCCTGGGCGTTGAGCCGCTGCAGCGCGGCCACGATGTCGCGGCGCAGGTTGGGGTGCACGCCGGCGGTGGGCTCGTCCAGCAGCAGCATGCGCGGCCGCGCCATGAGCGCGCAGACAATGCCCAGGAGCTTTTTCTGCCCGCCCGACAGGGCCGAGGCCGGAAGGTCGCGCACAGGGGTCAGCAGCAGCTCGTGCAGCAGCTGTGTGGCGCGCTCGCGCGCATCGCCCTCGGCCTGGCGCGCACCGGGCGTGTTGAGCAGCGTGTCCCAAACCCCGTGGTGCGCCGTGGCGGCGGCCATGGCCACCTCCATCACCGACATCTTGGTGGGCATGGAGGGCAACTGGAAGGTGCGCGCCATGCCGGTGCGCACGATGCGGTGCGCGGCCAGCCGCTCGATGGCGGCGCCGTCGAAGTGCACGCTGCCCGCATCCACCGGCGTGAAGCCGGTGATGGCATTGAGCAGCGTGCTCTTGCCCGAGCCGTTGGGCCCGAGCAGGCCGACGATCTCGCACTGCGCGATCTGCAGGTTCACGTCCGACAGGACCTGGTTGCCGCCGAAGGCCTTGGCAACGGAGCGGACTTCAAGGAATGCATTCATGGGTGCGGTACGGGTCGTCATGGCATCTTTCGCAGCTTCTCGGGCACCAGGCCCTCGCTGCGCCACAGCAGGCAGGCCAGCAGGATCAGGCCGATGAGGCCCAGGCGCAGCGCGCCGGCCAGGTCGGAGCTGAAGTGGAAGTAGTCCTTGGCAAAGGGCACCAGGGCATAGGCGCCCTGCACCAGCACCACACCGCAGAGCACGCCGGCGGTGTTGCCCATGCCGCCGATCATCAGCATGGTCCACAGCAAGAAGGTCTCGGAGGCCACCATGTAGTCCGGCCCCGCAAAGCTCATGTAGTGCGCGTACAGCGAGCCCGCCAGCGCGGTGACGGCGGCGCCGGCCATGAGGGCCCGGCTCTTGAGCGAGAGCAGGTCGTAGCCCATGCAGACCGCCAGCTGCGGCTCCTCGCGCGCCAGGCGCAGGGCGCGCCCGAAGCGGCCATTGGCCAGGCGCCGCAGCAGCAGCGCGCACGCGGCCACCAGCGCCAGCACCAGGGCCAGGAAGGCCAGCGCGCTCCAGGGCCGGCCCAGCCCGTCGAACAGCGCCGGGATGGCGCTGATGCCATTGGCCCCGCCGGTGAGCCAGTCCTCGTTGGTGGCCACGGTGCGCAAAATCTCGGCGATGGCCAGGGTGGCGATGCCCCAGTAGTCCGAGCCGAGCTGGCGGCCCAGGCGCGCGATGCACCAGCCCAGCAGCATGGCCACGAGCACGCCGCAGCCCGCGCCGGCCAGCGGCGACCAGCCGGCCTGCACGGCGATGCCCGTGGCATAGGCGCCGATGCCGGCGAACGCGATGTGGCCGAAGTTGAGCAGGCCGGCATAGCCCGCCTGCAGGTTCAGGCCCAGGGCCATCAGGCCGTAGATGCCGGCGATGGTGGCGGTGGAGATCAGGAAGTCAAACACGGCGCACCTCGCGGTCGAACAGGCCGTAGGGCTTGAAGAGCAGGGCCAGCAGCAGGATCAGGAACGCGCCGGCGCTGAGGTAGGCAATCGGCAGGAAGGCCAGCGGCTTGCCCACCAGCCAGCCGAAGTTCAGGTTGGTGACCAGGGTCTCGGTCAGCGCGATCAGCGCCGCACCGGCCACCGCGCCCAGCGGGTTGCCCAGGCCACCCAGGATGGCGGCGGCAAACACCGGCAGCAGCAGGTCGTGGCCCAGGTTGATGTGGGCACCGGTCGACAGGGCCAGCAGGCTGCCGCCCAGGCCGGCGATGGCGCCACTCGCAAAATTGACCAGGCGCGTGATGCCCTCGGCATTCAGGCCCGAGGCCGCGGCCAGCGCCGGGTTGGTCGACAGCGCCCGCATGGCGCGACCGGTGCGCGTGCAGAACAGCAGCAGCGTGAACAGCGCCAGCAGCACGGCGGTGGTGGCCATGGCGGCGATCTGCGTGTGCGACAGGCGCACGCCGCCCAGCACCACGGGCTCGGTGATCGGCAGGTTGAACATGCGCGGGAACGAGCCCGCCACGCCCTGCGCGCCGGCCACGACCAGCATGGCCACGGCGAGCGAGCCGATCATGGCGATGGCCGGGCCCGAGCGCAGCAGGCGGCGGAACACCAGCAGGTGCAGCATCAGCGTGAGCAGGCCCGTGAGGCCGCAGGCGATGGTGATCGCCAGCGGCAGCGGCAGCCCCCAGGCGAACAGGGCATGGGTGGCGTAGGCGCCCAGCATGGCGTACTGCACATGCGCGATGTTGGGGAACTTGACCAGGCCGTAGACGGTGCTCAGGCCCAGCGCGACGAGCGCCAGGTCCGAGGCACGCAACAGCGTGTCGAAGAGAAGTTGGAGCATGGAAACGGATCGGTGGAGCCGGCCGCGCGCGCACCATGGCGCGGCGGGCCGGGCATCAGGGGATGCCGCGCCCGTTCAGGGGCGCGGCGTGGGGGCTCAGAGCGGAGAACAAAACTCAGCGAAGCGGTTCTGGCTAGGCGCTGCACATCAGATTTCTTCTTGCAGGCAGTACGGTCAGTACGACAAGACGCGGCAACGACGCCAGAAGAGTTTTGTTCGCCGCTCCAAAGCGATCAGCGCGGCACGACCTTGCCGTCGTACTTGAGCTTGGCGTAGGGCGGGTCGGTGCGCTGGCGCTCGGCGTCGAAGACGATGGGGCCGGTCACGCCCACATAGCCGCCCTTGCCCAGCTCCTTGAGCGCGGCCTGCACGGCGGCGGTGTCGGTGGACCTGGCCTTGTTCATCGCGGCGGCCGTCATGAGCACGGCGTCGTAGGCGTAGCCGGTGTACGAGGTCTTCATGCCCTCCTTGTACTTGGCGGCAAAGGCGTCGGCATAGGCCTTGCCCGCGGCGCCGTAGACCGAGCCCACCTCCATGCCCAGCTGGCCCTTGGCGATCTCGGGCGCGGTGTCGGACAGGCTCATCGAGATCAGGATCGCGTACCAGGGCTTGCTGCGCAGGCCCAGCTCCAGGGCCTCGCGGTTGATCACGGCCGATTCCTGGCCGTAGGCGGTGTAGATGTAGGCGTCGGGGTTGCTGCGCGACATCTGCTGCAGCTCGCGCCGGTAGGTGGACTGGCCGGCGGTGTACAGCACCTCGGTCACGACCTTGCCGCCGAGCTTCTCGAACTCCTGCTTGAAGCCGTGCACCACGCCCTGGCCGTAGGCATTGTTGGGCGCCACCATGGCCACGTTGCGGTAGCCCAGGTCCCACACGTCCTTCGAGGAGAACTGGTTGCCCTTGTCCTCCAGGCCGATCAGGTTGAACGAGCTGGCGCCCAGCTCGCGGATCTTCACGCTGGTGCTGGCGATGTTGATGTGGGCCACGCCCTCCTTCACCAGGTACTGCGCCATGGGCAGGGTGATGCCCGAGGAGTACTCGCCGATCACCACGGGCACCTTGTCCACGCTGACCAGCTTGCGCGCCGCGTTCAGCGCCGTGGTGGCGTTGCCGCCCGAGTCTTCCACGACCACGCTGAACTTCTTGCCCAGCACGCCGCCGTCGGCGTTCACCTTGTCCACCGCCAGGGCGACCGCGCGGCGCACGTCTTCGCCCACCGTGGCGTTGGCGCCCGTGAGCGAGAGCACGGCGCCCATCTGCACGGTGTCCTGCGCCAGCGCATGTGCGCCGACGGCCAGGCTGAAGGCGAACGCCATGGGCGCTCGGAGGGTTCGAAATTTCATGGACATGGAGGCTCCGTAGGTAGGTAAGTAGGTAGTCGCTGAAGGGATGCCGGCTCGCGCCGGATGCACGGGGTGCAGGGGGATGCCTGAAGGAGCGCCCGCGCGAATCGGCCCTGGGGGGGCAGGCGCCCCGCCTTTTCTTCCAAAAAAGTAGCCAAACACCACTTCTTTGAAACCAATTCGACTTGCTTAAGATCCAACAAATCATCGATTGGATCCAATTCTATACATACGGATCCAATATGACAATGGCGTGTGCAGCCGCACCCCAAGTTCTGATCCAATAGCGCCATGAGATCCCGCACCCCCAAACCGCTTGCGTTGCACCAGGTCATTCGCGACGCGCTGCGCCACGACATCCTGGGCGGCAAGCTCCCGGCCGGCCACCAGTTGCGCCAGGACGCGCTGGCCACGCAGTTCAACGCCAGCCGCATCCCCGTGCGCGAGGCGCTGCGCCAGCTCGAATCGGAAGGCCTGGTGGTGCACCACCTGAACCGCGGCGCCGTGGTGGCGGGCATGAACGTGCAGCAGATCTGCGAGCTGCTGGACATCCGCGTGGCGCTGGAATGCCACGCCGCGCGCCTGGCCGTGCCCAACATGGTGGAGCGCGACTTCGAGGCCATGGAGCGCATCCTGGACGACTACAGCCGTTCCGACGTGGTCAGCGACTGGGCCGAGTACAACCGCCAGTTCCACCTGGCGCTGTCGGCCCCGGCCAACAACATGCGCCTCAAGCGGCTGATCGAGGAGTACTGCCTGAACACCGACCGCTACACCCACCTGGCCATGTCCAAGGCCACGGGCAAGGACAAGCCGCAGTCCGACCACTACCAACTGGTGGCCGCCTGCCGCGCGCGCGACGTGGGCAAGGTGGTGGCGCTGCTCGAAGAGCACATCGACAACACCCGCAAGGAGCTGCTGGCCACCGCGCGCGAGCAGCAGATGCAGGGCGGCGACGGCCAGGCGCTGCTGCAGCTCGCTTGAGCCGGGCCGGGCCGGCGCACCCCCGGGCGGGCTGCACCAGCCGCGCGCGGCGCCGCGCCGAAAGCGTGCGCCGCTGACCCAGGGCGGTGCGCGGCACCGCGGGTGCAGCGCTTCGGGAAAACACCGGGGCTGGGTTTTTCTTCTTCGTATATCTTCTCGTATACGAATGAAATGTGCGTGACGCAGACCGACTGCCACCCATGTGGCCGCACTGGCACAGGTCTTGCGATCAACATATACGAAGAGATATACCGATCCAACCCACCGCCTCGCAAGAGGCATCTTCCCTGCTGAAAGAAAGCGACCCATGCTCTACTACTTTGCCTACTGCACCTGGCTCAACGACCCCGAGATCCGCCGCTACTGGCCCACCACCAAAGCCATCACCAAGGCCCATGCGGCCAACCACCGCCTGCAGTTCCATGCCGCCAGCGAGCGCAGCGACCGCGGCTGGTGCCACCTGAACGGCGTATCGGACGCCGTGGGCCACAACGCCCTGGGCGTGGTGTTCGAGCACGAGCCCCACCAGCTCAACGAGGACTACGACGACTTCGAGCGCTTCTTCCTCACCGTGCACGGCGAGGACGGCAAGGCCTACGACTGCTGGACCTACCGCCTGTCCAAGCCCGGCATGGCCATGCGCCCGCCCAACTTCTACTGGGAGCACATCCCCACGGGCCTGGCGGCCTGGCAATTCCCGGCCGCGTACATCGCCTCGGTGCAGGCGACGTTCGACGCCGCGGCACCTTGCCCGCGCGCCGACCGCCCCAACCCCTCGGCCATTCCGGGCAAGTCCGCCGAAAGCCGCTGAGCCGCCGCCCACCCCCCTGCGCGTACCACAAAGGACCTCTCCATGCGTTTCCTGAAGCGACCCTTTTGCAGCGGCCTGCTCATGCTGGCGGCCGCCATTCCACTCCTGGCCCAGGCCCAGGCGGCCCGGCCCCTGGCCGCGGAGCTGCCGGCGGAGATCAAGGCGCGCGGCGTGCTCCGGGTGGGCTCGCAGCAGACCTTTCCGCCCATCGAGTTCCGCGAGCCGGGCAAGAGCGAGGTCACCGGCGCCAGCCGCGACCTGCTGGCCGAGGTGGCGCAGCGCCTGGGGCTGCGGCTCGAGTTCGTGCAGGCCGAGTACTCGGCGCTGATCCCCGGCCTGGAAGCCGACCGCTTCGACCTGGCCTCGGGCGGCATCAGCGACACCGAGGAGCGCGAGCAGAAGGTGGACTTCGTGAACTACCTGTTCTCGGGCGGCAGCATCCTGGCGCTGGCGGCCAACAAGGAGCGGCTCGACACCATCGACGACTTCTGCGGCAAGGGCGTGGCCACGCTGCTGGGCAGCCGGGTCATCATGGCGCAGGTGGAAGCGGCCTCCGAGCGCTGCGTGAAGGCCGGCAAGCCGGCCATCCGCGCGGAGCAGCTGCCCTCGGCGCCCGACGCGCGCATGCAGCTGGACCTGCGCCGTGTGGACGGCTACCTGGGCGACTTCCCGGCCCTGGTGTACATGGGCCAGCAGTTCGAGGGCCGCTACCGCATCGTCGGCGGCAACTACATGCTCACGCAGTACATCACCTCCTGGGGCTTCGCCAAGAACCGCACCGCCCTGCGCGATGCGGTGCAAAAGGCCACCCAGTCCATGCTGGACGACGGCAGCTACAAGAAGCTGCTCGACAAATGGGGCGTGGGTGGTGCGGCTTTGCCAGCCATCAGCGTCAACCTGCCGGCTTCCAAGCGCAATAAATAAGCCCCCGGGGGCGGTCCGCGCCGCCCCCGCGTTGCCCCAGCGCCACCCCTCCACCGAGCCCCGACCGGAACCTTCGTGTGACCTTCGCCACCCCTCCGTCCTCCCCATCCGCCACGGCGCGCCCGCGCCGCGTGGTGCACCGCCGCCCCTGGGGCCCCTGGATCTTTGCCGCCCTGGTGCTGGCCGCCCTGGCCACCTTGCTGCATGCCGCCATGAAGGCCCAGGTGCTCAAGGCGTCGATCTTTCTGGAATACCTGTTCAGCCGCCTGGTGCTGGAAGGCGCCGTCAACTCGCTGATGCTGGGCACCACGGCCCTGCTGCTGGCCGGCCTGGTCGGGCTGGTGGCGGCGCTGATGCGCGTGAGCGGCAACCCCATCCTCACGGCCTTCGCCTCGACCTACATCTACCTGTTTCGCGGCACGCCCATGCTGATCCAGCTGATCTTCTGGTTCAACGCGTTTCCCATCATGTTCTCGCAGCTGCACATCGCCATCCCGTTCACCAGCTGGGTGCTGCTCGATGCGCCGATGACCTCGGTCATCACGCCCCATGTGGCGGCGCTGATCGGGCTGAGCCTGGCCGAGGGCGCGTACATGGCCGAGATCATCCACGGCGGCTTTCTGGCCGTGGACAACGGCCAGCGCGACGCGGCCCGCGCCATCGGCATGTCGCACGGCCTGCTCATGCGCAAGGTGGTGATCCCGCAGGCCGCGCGCATCATCGTGCCGGCCGCGGGCAACCAGTACATCCTGCTGCTCAAGTCCACCTCGCTGGCCTCGGCCATCGGCTACCTGGAGCTGCTGCGCATCTCCACCGACATCTATGCGGCCAACTTCCACGTGGTCGAGCTGCTGGCCGTGGCGGGCTTCTGGTACCTGGTGATGACGGCCTTTGCCACGGCGCTGCAGACCGCGCTTGAAAAACTCTTTCCCCACCGCTAGGCGAGGCACCATGTCCCAGACGCTCCCCCACGCCATCGAACTGGCGGACGTGACCAAGTACCGCGGCGCGCAGTGCGTGCTGCGCAATGTCAGCGCGCAGATCCCGCGCGGCCAGGTGGTGGCCGTGCTCGGCCCTTCGGGCGCCGGCAAGTCCACGCTGCTGCGCTGCGTGAACCACCTGGAGACCATCGACGGCGGCACCATCACCGTCGATGGCGCGCTCGTGGGCTACCGCCAGCGCGGCGATGCGCTGCACGAGCTGAGCGACCACGAGATCAGCCTGCAGCGGCGCCGCACCGGCATGGTGTTCCAGAGCTTCAACCTGTTTCGCCACCTGTGCGTGCTGGACAACGTGATGTCCGGCCCGCTGCACGTGCTGCGCCGGCCCCGCGCCGAGGCGCGCGAGCAGGCCCTGGCCCTGCTGCAGCGCGTGGGCCTGACCGACAAGGCGCAGGCCTATCCGCACCAGCTCTCGGGCGGGCAGCAGCAGCGCGTGGCGATTGCACGCGCGCTGGCCATGCAGCCCTCGGTGATGCTGCTCGACGAGCCCACCAGCGCCCTCGACCCCGAGCTGGCCCAGGAGGTCATCGCCGTGATCCGCCAGCTTGCCGAGGACGGCATCACCATGGTGATGGCCACGCACGAGATGGCCCTGGCGCGCGACTTTGCCGACCGCGTGCTGTTCATGGTGAACGGCGAGATCGCCGAGGACGTGCTGCCGGCGCGGCGCTTCTTCGAGGCCCCGGCGAGCGAGCGCGGCCGCCAGTTCCTCTCCCATCACCTCTCCCACTGACCTCCCGAAAGATTGCGGCATGAACCACCACCCCTTCCACCACCTGCACCATGTCTGCATCGTCGTGCACGACCTGGAGCAGGCCGTCGCCTACTACGAACGCCTGGGCATGGGCCCCTGGTTCGACTACCCCAAGGGCCAGCCCTATGTGGCCTTCGAGGTGCCGAACCAGGCGGCCTCCGACAGCATGCGCTACAAATGCCTTGACCTCGCCAACTTTCAGCTGCAGCTGTGCCAGCCGTCCTTGCTAGACTCGCCCCAGCGCCGTTTTCTGGACGCGCATGGCGAAGGCGTCTACCACCTGGGCTTCGAGGTGGCCGACTGCGACGAGGCCGAGGCCCACGCGCGGCAGGCCGGCGTGCTGCCCACCGCCCGCGGGCGCCGGGCCGACCGCTCCGGCTTCACGTATTTCGACACGCGCGCCGGGGCCGGCGTGGTGCTCGAAGTGCGCCGCACCGCCTGAATTTAGCTTGCCAATTCCGCTCGCCACCTCCGTCCGCCACATTGGGAACCCCATGACCCTGCACCCCCCCGGCACGGCGCCGATCACCCTGGACGTTCACCAGCAACTGCGTGACCGCATCCTGTCGCACGAGCTCAAACCCGGTGAGCGCCTGGTGGAAGACGACCTCTGCGCGCTGCTCTCGGCCGGCCGCACCCCCGTGCGCGAGGCCTTGCTGCGCCTGCAGGGCGAGGGCCTGGTCAGCCGCAGCCGCGGCTGGGTGGTGGGCACCGGGGCGCCGCTGGCGGTGCGCAGCATCTTCGAGAGCCGCATGGCCATCGAAGGCTATGCCACGCGGCTGGCGGCCGAGCGGGCCCCGGCCGAGGCGCTGCAGGAGCTGCGCCAGATCCTCGTGGCCATGGACGCGGCCGAAGCCGTCTCGCGCAGCGAGGTGAACCGGCTCAACCAGATCTTCCACCGCCGCGTGGTGGCCCTGTCGGGCAATGCCTACTTCGTCGAGCAGCACGAGCGCACGCAGTTCCAGTACTGGAGCCTGCGCCTGCCGGTGATCTTTGCCAAAGACCAGCTGGCCCATTCCGCCACCGAGCACCACGAGATTCTTGCGGCGCTGGAGCAGCGCGATGGCGACCGGGCCGAGGCGCTCACGCGCGAGCACATCGCCACCACGATGCGCATCGTGGCCGACGCCCTGGGCGAGCGCTGAACGGGCACGGCCACCGGCACCGATGGCCATGCTGCGGCAGCTCACGGCCGGCGCCAGCCACCTCTACCCGGGCGTGCGCCTGGCCGGCCCCGCGGCCGCCGACTTTGCGCACTGGCAGGCGGGCGATGCGGTGCTGGTCGAGTTCGCCGACCTCACGCTGGGCAGCGGCCAGCTCGCCGCCGGCCCGCCGGGCCACTGGCGCCTGGACCTGGGGCCGCGCAGCACCGCCAAGGGCACGCCGATTGCGGCCCAGGCCTGGTGGATCAGCGCCACCCCCGGGCCGGCGGGCCAGGCCGCTGCTCCGTTGCGCGTGCGCAGGCCGCGCTAGTGTGCTGTCCCGCAGATAGGTGGCACAACTAAAACCGATGGATTTCGCGCCATGGCAAGGCGCAAACCGCAGCGATAGCCGGTGCTATCGCGAGGATTTGCAACGCAGCCATGGTGAGAAGGACGCGGTTTGAGTGCCACTTGTTTGCGGGACCGCACACTAGAAGTCCACCACCCGGTGCAGCAGGGGCGACCCGAGCGCCCGGAACAAGCCCTGGAGCAGGCCCTGGAACGGGTCCATGCCATAGCGGTCCTGCAGCGTGACCACCAGCGCGAACAGGCAAAACGCGGCGTACACCAGCGTGAAGCCATGGGCCCAGGGGGCGGCACGGGCCGGCGCCGCGCGGTCCTCTGGCCCGGCCTTCACCGACCCGAGGGCGGCGGCGGCAAACATGGCGGGGATGATGAAGTAGCGCCCATGGATCCCCCGGAGGAGGTCGGTGGGGTAGGGGTTCCACGTCACCGCCAGGGCAGCGAAGGCCAGCAGGGCGCTGCCAAGGCCCATGCAGACCAGGGCCCCGCGCAGCAGCGCGTCGCGCCGTTCAAACCGCGTGCCCCCCACGGACAGGGCCGCCGCCAGTGCCAGGCCGCCCACAATGGCCAGCATGGCGTAGCGGGGGATGGGGGCGTCGGCCCAGCCCAGGTGGCCGATGAAGGTGTAGAGGATGAGGTAGCCCTGGTCCGGGTGGGCGAGCGTCTTGCCCACCAGGCCCAGCAACTGCAGCGGGTCTTGCAGGTAAAAGCCGATGATCTGGCTGGACGTGAACGCCCGTTGCACGCGGTCGTCGTAGGTGGTGAGCAGGCCGTACAGCGTCCAGCCCACGCTGGCGGCCACCAGGGCGATGGCGGCCGGCACCTGGCGCCACGCCCGGTGCCGGGCGGCCAGCAGCCAGGGCAGCAGCAACAGCGGCAGCAGGTTGGTGCGCGAGGTCACCAGCATGAAGATCGCCAGGCAGAACGCGCCGCGGTGCCAGGGCGTCACCCGGCCGGGCGCATGCCACTGCAGAAAAAACAGCGACAGCACCAGCAAGGCCAGGGCAAAGCACAGCCCGTCGATGGTGGGCGAGACGACCTGGAACAGGGTCATCGGCATGAGCAGCAGGGCCAGCACGGGCAGGGACGGCCGCCAGATCTGCCAGGCCCAGAAGGCCACGCCGAACACCACCAGGGTCACCAGGATCCGGGTCATCTTGTAGCTGTGCCCCAGCGTCGCATCCAGCGCTCGGCTCAGCTTCAGGCCCAGGGCATGGGGCGCGTAGATCAGCGGCGCGTAGTAGCCCGTGCCCGCCGCGTGGACAAAGGCTTCCTGGTCCAGCCAGTCGTGCTTGTCCGCCTCGCGCATGAAGGCTTCGGGCTGGATGCTGCGGTCCCGCTGCGGCCCGATGAGCTTTTGCGCCCACAGCGCAAACTGCAGAAACCGCCCATCGACCTGCCCGCCGGTGCTGCCCGGGGAGTCCGGCTCCTCACGCACCAGCACCGGCTGGCCATGGGCAATCATGTCGGCCCGCAGCAAATGCAGAATTTCGTCGGGCGACTGGAACGCCGGGATCATCTGCATCACCAGGCAGGCGACGACAAAGGCCGCGGCAAACCAGGTGAACCGGGTGGCCAGAAACCGGCTGCTCTTGCTGCTGCTGCGGACCTGGTTGCCCACGTGGGTGGGCGCAGCGGCGCTGGCCGGGGTGCATGGCGCCGAGGTCACAGGCGGCTTTCAGGCCATGGGCGGCAGGCGGCGCCGCACCGCCCCGCAAGACCCGCCGCAAGGCGAACGGGCACGCTCTGGCGGCGAACACAGCGCCATGGTGGTTTCGATGCCGCCATGCGGCGGCTGCCCTGCGGAATGCAGGGTTCTAAACAGTCATTCACATGAACCTCTCTGGTGCCTTTTTTTGTCATCGGCAAGGCAAGCTTTTTTCTTGCCATGCCGGTGGCCCTCATCCGGCTGCATGCAGCCGCGCGCGGGGCCGCGGATCAAGGTCCATTGTGGGCGCGAAGGACGGCGCGGCACGGTGACTGGGGTCACGTTCAGGGTGCGCTCTTGCGCAAGGCCCTGTGCAATTGAGCCGCGCACCGGTTGAAGGCTGCCTGCCGGTGGGCATGGAGCAAGGCATTCAGGCGGGGGTGAAGGGCCCGGCGCATCCATCACCCGTTTGGGGGGCGAGGCCGTCGCCAATGCCGGCCCAGGCCGCATGGGTTGCTGCTACCCTTGCAGGCCACGGCGTTGATGGCCCATTCTTCGACTTCTGGAGAACCCGATGAAACCCACCATGGCCGTTCTGGCGCTGTGCCTCCCCGTGCTCGCACAGGCGGGCGAGCTGTCCCTGTCGTGCGTGGGGGCAGAGTCGAACCATTGCCCCGTCGCGGTCGATGTGAGCTTGGACCGGGAGCGGCTCACGGCCCAGTTTGTGCAGAGGACCCCCAGCGGCGAGCAGGCCGTGGTCACGCTGGGCTGGTGTGGCGACACGGCCAGTGGCCGCGGCCGGTGGGACACCGACAGGGGGTGCGTGACGACCGGGAAGTTTCGCGTCCTCAACGGCGAATTGACCAGGCAGCAACTGGCCGATGGCGCCATGCAATTCGAAATCCATGCGCTGATGGCCATGTGCCAAAAAAGCGCGGCTTTTTCCCATTGCTCCGTGGTTGCCAGGCCAGCACCCCGCCCCTCAAGCCCGTAAGGCAAGGCGCAGCCCGGGGGGCGGTGCGCACCCGCGCGCCTTCATTCACTGCGCCAGCAACTGTGTCGCCTCCACCGCCAGCGCGATTGCGGCGATGGCCTGCAGCAGGCGCAGGGCGCCACGGATCTCGCCGAGCTGCCGGCCGGCGCGCAGCAGAAAGCGCTGGATGCGCCGCGAGCGCGGTGCGAGCGCGGTGACGAGCAGCACCAGCACGGGCGCCAGCAGGGCGTAGAAGGCCTGCTCCAGTTCGCTGTGCACGGGGGCGCCGTCGATGCCGGCGGGCAGCTTGCCCATGACGAACACCAGGTTCCAGGCCAGCAGGGCCGCGACCAGGGCCTTGGTGCGCACGGGAAAGCCGCGCGCGGGCGTGGGCACGGCCGGGCGGCCGGTGGTGAAGCCGGCGTCGCGCAGCGCCTGCAGCAGCGCGCTGCGGGCGCGCGCACTGCTGCAGTACAGCACGAACACCTCGGGGTAGTCCGCACGGTGGTGGTGGATGCGCACGCCCGTGGTCAGCCAGGGCAGGGCGCCCACGGCCTCGGCGGTGAGCACGTCGCCGGGCGCAAAGCGGTACTGGCCCAGGAAGTCGACCGTCACGGCCCCGTCGGCCACCTGCACGCGTGCCGCCGGCCAGGGCGCGAAGACGCCGCCGACATACGCGCCGCTGTGCGCGCCATGGGGCGTGGTGGTGCTGGTGGCGGTGGTGCTGCTGCTGTCGTGTTCGGTCGTCATGGTCCTGCCCCTTGCATGGCTTGTGCCGTGGACTGCCCGCTGCACGTGTGCCGTGGGCCCGGGCGGCTGCGCAGCCATTGGAGCATGGAGCGCGCGGGGCAGGGCGCAAGACCGCACGTGACAGGTGCACATTGCGCCTGCGGCACGGGGCTGTCAATCGGGTTGGGCCGGGGTGGGCGAGCGGCCCCCGCCCGGCCCGCGGTTTCGTGACATTTGCCCGCGCACACTCCGCGCCCTGGCGCTACTGTCGGTCCATGGGCCACAGCAGCCCCTACCCGCCCGGGCGGCGAACACCCCATGCTCTGCCCTCGGGGAGGGGGCCTTGAACGCAACGTGGCCGCGTTCAATCCCACCAGCAATAGAGCGGATTTCCGCAAACACCGTAGGCGCCAAGGCTCTGCGAATCCGCGCCCCAAAAGCAGTAGTACTCGTCTTCTTCGGGCTCGTAGACCAGCCAGTAGCCTGCTGATTTCGCCAGCAGGTAGCCCGAGATCCGGGAGCCGATTGCGCGGTGCCGAAACCCAGGCTCCACGACCGTGGCAGACACCCGATCAGGCGCAGTGGCGTGCGCACGGATGCTCGCCCGCAGCTTCTCGAAATACGCGGTCTCGTCCTCGCCTTTGGGAACGATGATCCCCGAGGTATCGGACAAGGCCGCTTCCAGCCGGGCCCAGTAGGGGTTGGCGGCGCCCTGCACGTGCATGCATCACCTCCTGACCACACCCACCAGAAGATGGGTGGCCGAAAAAGCCAGCGCGGTGATGAGGACGTACGTGACCGGGTGGGCGGCAAGGGCATCCTGGCCCAGCGCATAGAGCGGGTACCCCAGCCACAGGACGGGCCCCACCACCAGCAGGAGCAGTGCGGCCTTCCAGCGGGCGCTCTTCAACAAAGAAGAAGGCCCCCGCACCTTGGCAAACACCAACCCCCGCCACAGGATCGCGGCGATGAACACGGGCGTGGTCAGCACCGAGAACACGTACACCGCCATGCGGAAGCTCACGTGCAGGTTGGGGGTGTCCTGGTAGAGGGCGATCGGGTAGTAGAAATCACAGAACGCCACCCCGATGGCCGGGTAGGCGTGCACCACGGCGGCAAAGACCGATGTCAGCAGCACATTGGCTAGCATAACCCATTCCACGCGCAGCGCTTTGCGTTCGGGTCTTTGTCCATCTATCGCCGTCAACATCATCGTCATGATCTGGAATTCCGGTCAGGCAGTCGGTGCGCGCGGCCATCCTCCATCTGCGGCAGGGCGGGCCCGGCCCTCCACCGGTGGTGGATTGTGGTCGATGGCACAGCGTGCAACCAACACCCGTTTGGGGGGCCACCGCTATTGCAATGGGGTGCTGGGGCCGGCCGGGGGCTGAGTGGGCCTGTCGCCGAGCAGCTAGACTGCCGCCATCGACGAGGGCCTGTTACCGCCATGGACAAGTTCATCAAAAGGGTTCGCAAGGACATCGCCAACCACGGCTGCTCCGTGATCGCCGTGGGGGACGAAGACCCGCCTTTCGCCTATACGGTGGGGCTGTGGTCGCGCTTCAAGCACCCTGAACTCATTGTGTTCGGCCTGCCCACCGACCTCACTGCGGACCTTCTGAACGCCATCACCGCGAAGGTTGCAGCGGGGGCCGAGTTCAAGGTGTTCAGCCAGCTTCACGACGTGGGCGGAAAGTTCGGCCTGCAGGTCAAGCCCCTGCATGGCATGCACCTGGAGCGCTACTTCGGCTTCGGGCTCCGCTTCCATGGGCAGGAGTTCCCCATTGCCCAGGTGGTCTGGCCCGATCGCGCGGGGCGGTTTCCCGAAGAGCCCGGCCATGATCGCTCCTACGCAGACTTGCAGCCCGTGCTGTCGGGTGCGCCGCCTGCACCTGGCCAGGCGGGATGATGCCGCAGGGCATGGCTTGCGGCGGGCACAGCGCGGCCACGGGGGCGCCAGCGGTCGCGCCGACCTGGGCCCTTATCATCCCGATCACCTCAGCCCCCTTGTCTCGCGCCACCCTGCCTCATGTTCAAACTTCCCACCCTTGCGGCCGCTCTGGTCACGTCTGTCCTGCTCGCCGCCTGCGGTTCTCAGCCCAATGCCGCGTCTGTCGCATCCATCCCCAGCGGGGCCTTTGCGTCCGACAGGTCGGGTGTGGTGATCCTGAGCACCGGAGCGCCAGAGACCTGTGTTTCACTGGTCACCTTCCTCAAGGTGTTCGAAGCGGCCACCCGCAAGCAGGTCGACTCGGTGCCCCTGATCCCGGTCGATGCGTACACCAACAAGAGCGAGTTCTCCACGCACCATGGCCAGGTCAGCGCGTTGGCATTGCCGGCGGGCGAGTACTACGTGTCGCCCTGGGTGGCCAATCCCTACGTCACCCCTGTCAAGACGCCTGCCTATGCATTCAAAGTCACTGCGGGCGAGACGGTGTACATCGGCGAACTCTTCATGCCCCGCGCCTGCGGCCTGAGCACTACGCTGCAGGTCAACGACCGGTACGAGAGGGACCTGAAGCTGGCCACCGAGAAGAACCCGTTGGTGGCACAGCGCGCGGCGACCAAGCGGCTCATGCGGGGGACGCCGCAGTGAGTGCGGTTTGCGCCAGGGCCCTCGCCGCAGCGGCCTGTCCATGGCCCAGGCGCTGCGGAATGCCTCGCAGCAACACCCCATGAATGCCCCGCAAATCCCGCACGCCCGGCACACCAGCAACGTGCCAGGAGACTTCTACGTCGAAGATGGCTGCTGCACCAGTTGTGAGATCCCATTCGTCGAGGCGCCCGGGCACTTCGCATTCGGCGCGGACGGGCACTGCTATGTCTGCAAGCAGCCATCCACACCGCAGGAGGCCGACGGCATGGTGCATGCGGCCGAGGTGTCTGAGCTGCATTGCATTCGGTATGCTGGCAGCGACCCGGACATTCTGAAAAAACTCATCGCCGTGAAGAGGAAAGATCTGTGCGACGTATTGCAGCAAGACCCAGAGCCCGCGGCGCAGCAAACGCCGGCGCGCGCAGCGGGCACCCGCAAGGTATGGTGGGCCGTGTGGCGCCGCTGATGCCGCCGGCCTCAGAAGGTGAAGATCCGCGCCAATGACCAACACACTCCTCGCCACCCTCCAGGCGCTCGAGGTGGAACTGCACCACCCCGGCGTGCGCTGCGACACCCAGCGCCTCGAACAACTGCTGCACCCCGATTTTCATGAAGTGGGCCGCTCGGGACGACCGTACGACCGGGCGACCGTGGTGCGCTTTCTGGGCGAGCAAGTGGCTTTTCCCCCGGTCATTTCGGATGATTTCGCGCTGCAAGCGCTGGGGCCGGGCATCGCCTTGCTGAGCTACCGCTCGGCGCTGCGCCGGCCAGACGCCACGCTGGAGAACCACACCCTGCGCTCCTCTGTCTGGGTGCTCGACGGTGGCCGGTGGCAGCTCATCTACCACCAGGGCACGCCTGCGGCGGATGCCTGGTAGGCCGCCGCGCACCCCGTGGGGCCTGGCGGCCTTGCGGTGTAGCCATCTAGTGTGCTGTCCCGCAAATACGTGGCACAAAAACCGTGTCTTTCACACCATGGCGGCGTTGCAAATCCTCGCGATAGCACGCGCTATCGCTGCGGTTTGCGCCTTGCCATGGCGCGAAACCCATCGGTTTTAGTTTTGCCACCTACTTGCGGGACAGCACACTATCACCCCAGTGCCCGCTGCGGGCGATTCCGGCCGGCGCGGTCAGGGGCCGGCCGTGGCAGCCCAGGCAAGCGCCCCGGCGCTGCACGCCAGCAAGAAGGCGGCGCCGGCGCCGACCGACACCAGGTTGCGGGCCGTTCGCTGGCGCGGGTTTCTCACCAGCACCGAAACGGCGCGGGACACGGCCCACAGTTCGATGAGCGTTCCCACCGACAGCACGATCGCGAAGGCGAGGACCAGGGCGATCGCATCCCCATGCGGGTTCCACCGGTGCCCCAGGAGCTCGGGCACGGCCACGGACAAGAGCAGCAGCAACAACAGGGCTGCAGGCGCCACCAGGGCGACGCGCCAGATGGGCCGGATCTTCATGGGCCGCGGCCGCCTGTGCAGGTGCTATGCGGCCCCGCGCCGGAACGCGAGCACCAGCGCAGCCAGAAGCACCGCAAGAACCAGCACGAACGCGCCCTTGCGCATGCGTTGGGGAAGCTGTTGAACGAAGAGACCGATGAATGGCAGGGCAAAGGCCATCACCGTCAGACCAAACCAGGTGGCGGGGGACCCCGTCAGGGTCACCTCTCTGCCGGTGAATCGGTCCCGCCCGCTGGAGATCTGCTCGGAGATCGCCAGGAGCCCTATCCCCGCAAAGG
Organism: Acidovorax sp. FW305-C-20-28; assembly: GCF_058783375.1. Lineage (NCBI taxonomy): Bacteria > Pseudomonadati > Pseudomonadota > Betaproteobacteria > Burkholderiales > Comamonadaceae > Acidovorax > Acidovorax sp. FW305-C-20-28. The sequence goes on from NZ_JBYSYM010000017.1 coordinate 149,195, forward strand.
TGGCGACCCCCATGAGGGTCAGCACTGCCCACACCATGCGCTCGGTGGGGCTCGCGGGCTTTTGCGGCGCGGGTGGCTGCGCAGCTGCCTTCTGCGGCATGGCATGGGGCGCATGCCGCCGCCCTGCAGGGGGCACCGGTTTGTTCCGCTCCGTGCTGTCGGGCACATTCACCTCCATGGGCCGCCGTGGGCCGATGCGTCCAGTCTACACGGGGCTACCCCTCGCTACCCCTCGCCACCCCCACCCAGCGGCACCTGCAAGCCCGCCTTCAAGCACCCCAGCGACACCGAGGTGCGAAACCGCCGCACATTGTCGTCGCCCTCGAACAGGCGGCGCGTGAGGGCCTCGTAGTCGGCCATGGAGGCCACGTTCACCACCAGCAGGTAGTCGGCCTCGCCGGTCACGCTGTAGCACTGCTGCACGGCGGCCTCGGCGGCGATGCGGCCGCGCAGCGGGGCGGTGCGGTCGGGGCGCTCGTTCTCCAGGTGCACCTCGACCATGATGGTCAGCGGCAGGCCCACCTTCTCGGGGTCGATCACGGCCACGTTGGCGCGGATCACGCCGGTCTGCTGCAGCCGCTGGATGCGCCGCTGCACCGCCGGCGCCGACAGGTGCACGGCCTGCGCGATGGCGCGCTGGGGCGTGGTGTTGTCGCGCTGCAGGATGTCGAGGATGGCCAGGTCGAACGAATCCAGGGCGGGCAGGGCAGGCATGGGTGGTTTGGGCGGCGTTGGCGAGCGAAAGTTGCGTGAACAGCATGAATTTCGAGCCAAAAGCACGCCGCAGTCAAACTATATTTTCAGACATGTCCTCGTCTTCGTCCCTGTTGCACCGCTACCAGCGTTTCGTTCCCTTCCTCGCCGTGCTCGGCGCCGTCACGGCCCTGGGCATTGGCACCTCGTGGGCCAAGCACTACCTGTTTCCCCTGGTGGGCGCGCAGGGCACCACGGCCGTGCGCGTGGGCTTCTCGGCCCTGCTCCTGCTGCTGCTGTGGCGGCCCTGGCGCTGGCAGCTGTCGCGCACCGACCTGCGCGCCACCATGCTCTACGGCGCCATGCTGGGCGCCACCAACCTGACGTTCTACATGTCGCTGCGCACGCTGCCCTTCGGGCTGGCCGTGGCCATCGAGTTCTCGGGCCCGCTGCTCATGGCCGTGCTGTCCTCGCGCCGGGCCATCGATTTCGTCTGGGTGGCGCTGGCCGTGGTGGGCCTGGGCATGCTGCTGCCGCTGGGCGGCATGAATGGCAGCACGCTGGACCCCACGGGCGTGGCCTACGCGCTGGCGGCTGCCACCTTCTGGGCGCTGTACATCGTGTTCGGCAAGCGCGTGGGGCATTTGCATGCCGGGCATTCCGTGTCGCTGGGCCTGCTGGCCGCTGCCGTGGTGGTGGTGCCCGTGGGCGTGGTGCATGCCGGCACCGCGCTGCTGTCGCCGTACGTGCTGCTGGTGGGCCTGGGTGTGGCGGCCGTGTCCAGCGCCATCCCCATCTCGCTGGAGATGATGGCCTTGAAGCGCCTGCCCAAGGAGGCCTTCGGCATCATGATCAGCATGGAGCCCGCCGTCGCCGCCCTGCTGGCCCTGCTGCTGCTGGGCGAGGTGCTCACGTTCAACCAGTGGCTGGCGATTGCGCTCATCATGTCGGCGTCGATGGGGACGGCGATGACGGCGCGGCGCAGCGAGCAGGGCAAGCTGCAGCCGGCATAGCCGCGCCGAGGGAGGGGCTTGCCGCCTGGCCATTCTGTGCTGGCGCCCGCCTGCGTGCGCTGCTACATTGCGCTGCGCCGGGGTCCGCGTGCAGGCTCAGCGGCAGCCGCCTCGGCCATCCCCCGCATGAAGCCCCTGTGCATGACTCTCTCCGCCAGCAACACCCGCCACCCTCCACCTCCCCCTGGCACCACAGACGCCGCAGTGCGGCCATCGCGCCGGGCCAGCGCAGTGCAGCGCCTGTGTCTGCGCCTGTTGCCAGTGCTTGCCGTGTGCGGCAGTGCCCACGCTGCGCCCGAGCTTCCTGTTGTGCCGCCAGGGCTCCAGGCGTGCTCCATCGTGCAAGCGCGTGCGGTGCCCGGCGGGGCCGCGCTGCGGTTCCAAGAGGCGGAGTGGCGCTATCACGACTCACTGGGCAACGCGGGACGGATCGATCGCCGCGGGGTCACTCGTTTTTCTCAACGGCCCAGCGATCCGGACTCTCCTCCCGAGCCGACCCTTGTCGTGCAAAGCGGTGCAATGCTCACCCTGTTCGAGCACCACTTCGGCTGCACCGTGCTGGTGGACACCGTGGACGGACGCACCGTGCTCCGGATCCGCCGCTCCTTCAGCTACCCCGGCCACCCGGGCCGCAAGGACGAGTACGATGTGCCGCTGTAGGGCCGGCGAGCAGGCCGGGGATGGCGGGCGTTTTTGAAGGCCCCCGTGGGGTCGACATTGCCCCATGACACGACAACTGCAAAGGCCTGGAGGGCAAGATGAAGCTCCATCGATATGTTGTCTGGCTGTTGCTGCTTTTCCCGGTGCATGCATTTGCCGAGCGAGAGCGCCAGTCCCTGGAAGCGTTTGACCGAGACTCCTTGGTGGTCGCGGCGATCTATTTCAACAAGCCCATGAGGTAGTCCTATGCTGCAATAAGAGATCCCGGTGGGTACATCCATCTGGCCTACAAAGGGGACTACCTCGGAAAAGATTTCGGCCGGATCGTTGAAATCTCCAGGCAAAAAGGGGTTCGCGCCCTGGAGGTTGTGCAGGACGCAGATGGCGAGTGGGTGCAGCGCGAAGTCTGGATTCCGTTCAAGAAACGGTGAGGTGGCGCCCATGGTGTCGCCGGCCGCGACAATGCTGCAATGAGCTCCCACCTACTCCTGATCCTGGGCCTGCTGTTCCCGCTGATCAGCTGGCTCACCCTGGCGTGCAGTTGGTGGGCGGCGCGGCGCTCCGGTGGCCATTTCTCGCCGGTGCTGGTGCCCTTTGTCGGCCCGCTGGTGCTGACCTGGTGGCTTTGGCAGCAGGGGGCCCGGGGGTGGACTTTTGCCCTGCCCTGGGTGCTCGATATCGGAACCGTGGTGTTCCTCTACGTGCTACCCCGGCTGGTGGCTGAGGAATGGCGAACTAGCCGTTTCACGCGCGTCCAGGCATTGACGGGATCGCAGGGCGTGGCGCAGGTCCACATCTCGCTCCACTCCGGCGGGCACTACCTCTTGAAGAAGCGGTGGACCCGGGCACCGGGTGAACCGGGGATGATCGCCCTGAGTGAGCCAGGGACCTATGTCCAAGGTGCCACGGGCTCGCTGGAGTTGCGCTGCCATGCGGGCAAAGTCCGGCGGTTGGCGCTGGACGCAGACCACGGGTATCGGGTGTTCGACCCGGGCGAGCCGGATGACCGGAGCCTGGACGGCTGGCGGCTGCAGGCCAGCGGCGCGCAGATCACAGAAGAGGGAGGCAGGCCATGAAATCAGCAGGCGCAAAAGCTACGACTTCGGACCGGTTTGACGGGTACGTGGGCCTCTTTTTGTTCCTTGCGCTGATTGCTGCGCACCAGCTGGTGGGGGCTGCTGCGGCGGTCAAGGTGGTGGGTGCTTCCTTGATGCTGATGGGGAGTGCCTGGTGCTGGAGGGGGAGAATACCGTTTGGCATCGAGGACAGACCGCCCATGGGAGAGATCAGCGGCATGGCCGCAAGGCTGCTGGGGATGGTGGCTTTCCTGGTGGGCGTAGGGGTGCTGATTTATTCGATGCGCGTTGCCTGCGCCATGGGCTGGGCTGAGCTGGGTGCTTGCGCAAGGATCACGTGACGATGGGGCAGGCCCCCGATCCGGGGATGCGATGGAGGGGCCAGTGGCTGGTCAGCGCGGTTTGCCAGGGGCGAAGCAGGCCTGGCTACTCCGCATCCTCGTCAAAGATGCGCGTGTAGTCGCCAAACTTCTTGCTGCCCGCCAGGTCCTCGGCAATCACCCGGCGTGCGGTCTCGAAATCGACCACGAAGCAGCACACCTCCATGGTGCCGCTGCCGATGCTGCCGCCATCGCAATGGCCCAGGCCCGTCCATCCCAGGGTCTCGTTCAGGCGGTCTTCGAGGTCGTGGCGCTTCTTGATGTCTGCTTTGGTGCCCATGCCCTCGATGGCGTATTCGACCAGCAGGGTCACATGCTCATCCATGTCGATCTCGGCAAAGCCCTGCTCCTGCATGGCCTGGGCCTCGGCCTCGACGATGTCCTTGGCCTTGTCGCTGCCCTGGGTCTTGACGGTCTTGAACTCGCCGCGCGTGCCCAGTTCGCCCCAGTGCACGAGGTGCTCGCCCTTGCCTTCCTTCCAGGTCTCCCAGTATTCCTTCTTGGCATCGGTGAAGCGGTAGAGCTTGAGCATGGGGCGGTGTCCTTGGCGGTGGGAGTGGGGTGGGGCCGATTGTGGCGTGGCCGGGGCGGCGCTGGCCTGCAGTCAATGCCAGTTGTGCTGGCGGTTCAAAAGAGGTAGGCCTTGAGGTCCAGATCGTGGTCGGGGTGGCCCTGGGTGAAGCGCTCCGGGGTCGCGGGTGTCCCGCAGGCCAGGTGGTAGATGGTCTCGCTGTAGTACTGGCCGGAGTAGTTGGTGTGTCGTGCGTTCAGGGTGAGCCGCGCATACTGGCCCGGCAGCAACTCCAGTGCCGACCGGTCGGGGTGGCGCCAGGGTTGCCCGCCGTGCGGTGTGCCGGTCCACCCCAGCAGAAAGCCGCCCTGCGCCAGCGGGGTCAGACGCAGCACGTCCAGGCTGCGGGGCACCTCGGGTGCCTGGGAGGTTTCCTCCAGGCGCGGGCTGAACTGCTGTACCCACTCGGCCATGCAGTGGCGCTGCAGCACGAAGACCGCCCCCTCGGTGGGCGAGGGCAGCATGGGGAATGCGCGGGGCAGCGCTGCGCGCTCGTTGGAGCGCGGGGCGCCCCGGGTGGCCTTGGTCCACAGGATTTCGACCACCTGCACGGCCAGCGCCGGCGTGGCTTCGCGCCGCTGCACCATGTCAATCCGGGGTGGCCGTGCCTTCGGCCCAGACGGTGTGGCCGGGGTGGTGCTCGGCAACGGTGTGCATGGCCTCTGCAACGGCATCCGTGTCGCCGGGGGCGATGGTCCAGGTGAACACGGTGACGTTGGCGCCGCGGAGTTCGGGGCCGTGCAGTTCGTCCTGCGCCAGCACATCGGCCGTCACCCACAGCGGGACGGTGGCGGTCAGGCCGAGGGCGCGGTAGCTTTCATACCCCTGGCGGGTGTGGGCGAAGAAGACCATCGGGTGTGTGTCGCTCAATCTGCGGATCCTCTGGGCCGGAATCTATACTGCCCTGTGCGAGCGCCCCAGGCCCCGCACCGATGCTACACCCCACCCGCAGTAGTCCACTGCGGGGGGGTGATCCGAACCGAGCCGAACCCACCACAGGAGGCCATTGCATGCGCAGCAACCCCCAACCCACCGGCCATGTGGATGGCAACGATCTGGTTCTGGTGCGCAGGTTTCGCGCGCCCATCGGCGATGTCTGGGCCAGCCTGACCCGGCCCGAGAAAACCGCGCAGTGGTTCGGCGGCTGGGAGGGGGCGGCCGGGCCGGGCAAGACGGTGCGGCTGCAACTGGTCCATGAACAGGGCCAGCCCTGGTGCGATCTGCTGATCGAGGAATGCGCGGCGCCGCACCGGCTGGTCGTTGCGATGAAGGACGAGCAGGGCGCGTGGCGCATCCGCCTGACCCTGGTGCAGGCGGGCGATACCACCGAGCTGCGCTTTGTGCAGCACCTGGGCGACCGCCAACTCGCGGGCGACGTGGGGCCGGGCTGGGAGTACTACCTGGACATGCTGGTCGCCGCGCGCGAAGGCAAGGAACTGCCATCGTTTGGCGACTACTACCCGGCGATGAAGGCGCACTACCTGGCCGGCGCGTAGGGGAAAAAAGAAACTTCCGACTGCCTTGCCGCCAGTGCCTCATCGGGCGGCAGGCGGGTTGCGGTGCGCCAGCACCAGCACGAGGGGCACCACCAGCTCGGGCACCAGGTAGCCGATCCAGACGGTGGCTGGTTCGGGCAGGCCGACCAGGCCGATCGACACCAGCCGGCCCACGGCGGCCATGGCCACGCCCAGGGCGATCAGGTAGACCAGCGTGCCCTGCTGGCGGATGGTGACGGCCGTCCACGCCGCGATGAAGCCCATCGACAAATACACACCCGCCATGAAGCGGTGCACGTTGTCCAGTCGGGGCGTGGTGTCGGGCTGGCCCAGGAACATCTGCAAGGTGCCGCCAAAGACCGCGATGGCCGCGACCAGGAACAGGCAGACCTGCACGATGCGCTGGCGCACGGTGATGGCGGCGGGCTGGGGTTGGGATGCGGGCATGGCGGGCTCCTCTCGGATCGCGGGTCGGTGGTGGGGCTGTGGCGGTGGCTGGTGTGCATGCTACCCACGACCGGGGATGCTTGGCAAAGGGTGTTTGGCCATTTCTGCCCTTCGCTGCCTCTCCCTTGAAATTGTCTAAGTACAATTTTGTTGAAAATATACAATGCCATGCAGCGCCAAAGCAAAACGGCGCAGGAGACATGGCCTTGGAGACAAACGCAGAGTGGCGGGTGCGTGAACTCAAGGGGTTCATCGCCCATGCCGGCCCCCTGTGGGCGCGGCGCGAGGGGGAGGGCTGGGCCTATGGCTTTGCCATAGCGCCGCAGCACCTGAACCCCGCGGGCGTGGTGCATGGCGGCGCCCTGCTCACGCTGGTGGACCACGCCATGAGCACGGTGGCCTGGGAGGCCTGTGGCCGCGTGCCCTGCGTCACCCTGCAGATGGACTCGCACTTCGCCGCACCCGTGAAGCCCGGCCAGTTCGTGCAGGCCCGCGCCCAGGTGGTCAGGCGCACGGGCTCGCTGGTCTTCATGCGCGGTGAGCTGCGGGTGGACGGCGACGACGCCCCCGTGCTCAGCGCCCAGGCGCTGATGAAGCCGCTGAGCCCCTGACCGCAGCATCGCCCCGGGGCCACTTCCTTCCTTTCCTTTCCCCAGAACCACCACCAGGAGACACACGTGCGCACCGCCACCACGATTCCCGCCCGGCACAGCCTGATGGCCCTGTACGGCGGCCTGCCGTCCGTGCAGGCACCAGGGGCCGATGCAAATGGGGTTACCCTCGCTGGATTGCAGTTCCACCCGACACCGCATTCCCGCATGGCCACCCGATCTTCCAAAGCCGCTGCCGCTGCTGCTACTCCTTCGTCCACCGCCACCAAGCCCGCCCCAGCCGCCAAGGGCGTGCGCGTGCGCCCCGTTCCGGCGGTGACGCGGTCCATCGCCATCCTGCGGCTGCTGGGCGAGCAAAAGCAGCCGCTCACGCTCAAAACCGTGGCCCAGGCCCTGGGCCTGGTGCCCAGCACCTGCCTGCACATCCTGCGCGTGCTGGTGGCCGAAGACCTGGTCACCGTGGACCCCGACACCAAGCGCTATGCCCTGGGCACCGGCATGATCAGCCTGGCGCGCAGCGTGCTCGAGGGCGGCGGCTTCACGCAGCTGGTGCAACCGGTGCTCGACCGCATGGCCGGGCAGTTCGGCGTGACCGCCATGGGCGTGGAGATCACCGCGCGCCAGACGGTGCTGGTGCTGGCCATCTCGCAGTCGAACCAGCCGTTTCGCGTGCACACCGACGTGGGCAGCCAGTTCGACACCCTGGTCAGCGCCACGGGGCGGCTGATCGCCGCCTACAGCGGAGAAAGCTGGCCCGTGCTCAAGGCCCAGTTCGCCCAGGTGGTGTGGGACAAGGCGCCCACGTACACCGCCTGGAAGAAAGAGGTGGAGCTGACCCGCGAGCGCGGCTGGGCGCTGGACCGCGACAACTTCATGGCCGGCATCACCGTCGTGGCCGTGCCGGTGCTGTCGTCCGGCGGGCGCCTGGTGAACACCCTGGTGGCCGTGGGGCTCACGAGCCAGCTGGGCGCGGCCCGGGTGCAGCAGATGGCCCAGGTGATGCAGCGCGAGGCGGCGGAGCTGTCGGCGTTGCTCGGGGTGGGGGCCTAGCGCGCCATGGAGACCTTGCTCAAGACCATCACCATGCCCGCGGACATCGATGCCAGCGGGCAGGTGCCCACGGGCTGGTTGCTGGCCCGCATGGATCTGGCGGGCGCTGTGTTGCCGGGGCGCCATTTCGGGGTGCCGGTGCAACTGGTGGGCCTGTCGGATGTGGTGCTGAGTGGGCGGCCTCGGCTGAGGCAGAGCATTACCTTTCGGGGCCGGGTCGCTTCGGCGGATGGGCAGGCGGTGGTGGTGTGGGTCGAGGCGTTCAGTGAGGAGCGGGGGCAGGTGGGGGAGGTGTTGTTGATGCGGGCGCAGCTGAGGTATACGGCGGCTGTGGTGGAGGTGCCGGGGAATATTTTTCCGGGGAGTTTCTGAGGCCTGGCTTTGGGGCTGGGCTTGCTGCTCTTCGTTCTTCGGTGCTTGTTTTGTGGGCGGAGGCCGGGATGTCCGCCCGGCGGCGGAGTAACTTTCTCTTGCGTCGCCAAGAGAAAGTCACCAAAGAGAAGGCGACCCCCAGTCTGCGTCCCCCATTCGCCCTGGCGGGCGAATGGGGGCAGCCTGCGATGCTCGGATCTGGGGTGGGCGTCGATGAACTCGCTGCGTTCTTCGAACTCCGCTCAAACAGCATCGACGAGCCAGACGACGAAGCGTGTGTGTCCTTCGGCACACACGCCCACCCCAGCTCCTGCGCTTCTCGGCGCAGCCAGCAGGGGTGGGGA
>NZ_JBYSYM010000018.1:0-126183 GCF_058783375.1 Acidovorax sp. FW305-C-20-28
CTCCTTGCGTGTGCACATGCACACGCGGCGTCGCGCGCCTAGATTGGCACGCCGGCAAGGGCCTTCGCGACCCCGAAATCAGTGTGAACAGGCCCTATGTCGGGTATCGGCGAATAGACCACCGGGATCATCGCGAACTCCGTCACCCCCAGCACCGCGCGGGCCGAGAAGAACAGCGCGAAATTCGGCGCCAGCGCGCTCACCCCGGTGAGCACGGTCCACGCCGCGATCAGCCCCAGCAGCAGGTGCTTGCGCGGGTAGCGGTCTGCCAGCCGCGCCAGCGGCACGGCCAGGGCGCTGGCGATGAGGATGCCGGCCACGCCGTGCAGCGCGCCGATCACCGCGTCCCCCACGCCAAAGGCCTGCTGGATGGCGGGCGACAGCACGGCCTGCAGGCCGCGGTCGCTCATCTGCGTGCCGGCGGCCACGCCCAGAAACAGCACGCTCAGGATGCCGGCCCAGGGGACGGGGCCCCCGGTTCCGGCGGGTGCGGCTGCGCCGGTGCGCGGGTGGTCCAGGGTGGCTGGGGGGTGGCTCAATGCATGCCTTTTTGCTGCTGGCCCATGCCAGCATCAAGGCGTATTATTGCAAATCATTCGCATTTATGGGTTGAGGCAACGCGAAATCAAGTTTTCGCGATGGCGCGTGCCCTGGTTTGGGATGGGCTGCCAGGCGCAAAGCGCAGCCATAGCCAGTGCTATGGCGAGCATTTGCAACGACGCAGACCGCCCAAAGCGGGGCGCGCGGCGCGCTAGAGACTTGGTTTTGCGTTGCTTTAGTGGCCGCGTTCTGCTGCCCACAGCGCCTCGGGCGCGCGCATGGCCTCGGCCAGGTAGCCCACCATCGATGCGATGCGCCCCGATACGGCCGACTGCTTATAGTACACCGCGTTCACCGGCTTGGTCCGGGGAATGGCCAGCTGCGGCAGCACCTCCACCAGCCGGCCCTCGGCGATGTCCCGCGCGGTCATGAAGTCCGACAGGCAGGCAATGCCCATGCCCTTGATCGCCAGCTCGCGGATGGTCTCGCCATTGCACGACAGCAGCGTGGGCTCGATGCGCAGCAGGTTGCCATCGCTGCCCGGCAGCGGCCAGAGGTTCAGCACATCGGGCTGGGTGAAGCCGATCAGCTCGTGCGTGCGCTGCAGGGCATCGGCATCTTCGGGCGCACCGTGGAGCCCCAGGTAGCCGGGGCTGGCGACCAGGCGCACCCGGCTGTGGCCCAGCAGCCGGCTGTGCAGGGTCGAATCCTTGAGCTCGCCGATGCGGATGGCCAGGTCCACCCGGCGCTCCAGCAGGTCGATGAAGCCCTCGTTGCTGTGCAGCACCAGCTCCACCTCGGGGTGCTGGGCGCGGTAGGCCGGCATCAGCGGCACCAGCACATGCAGCATGAAGGGCGAGGCCGCATCCACATGCAGCGGGCCCGAGAGGCGGCCCCGGCGCTCCATGAGCCGGTCTTCGGCAATGCGCACCGACTCCATGATGCGCCGCGCATCCTTGGCAAAGCCGCAGCCCTCGTCCGTGAGGTGCAGGCGGCGCGTGGTGCGCTGCAGCAGAGTGGTCTGCAGCTTGTCCTCCAGCCGCGCCAGCAGCCGGCTGGTGGTGGAGACCGGCTGGCCCAGGTGCTCGGCCGCCGAGGTCAGCGAGCCCGTGTCCACCACCGCGAGGAACACCTCCACTTCTTCCAGCGTTGCTTTCATATTCCCAGTATTGCGAAAAGTATTTTCTTGATTGTCTACTTTACTGGGAAAGAGTGCTTTCGCACAATCGCTGCATCCGGGTAAACCCGCAAACCGATCTGATCCCCATGCACGCATCACCTTCCCCTGCATCCACCGAGTCCGCCGGGCCGACGACAGCCTCGTCCTCCTGGCCCCTGGCCGCACTCGCCGTCGGCGCCTTCGGCATCGGTACCACCGAGTTCGGCCCCATGGGCATGCTGCCCGACATCGCCAAAGGCGTGGACGTGTCCATCCCCTCGGCCGGCATGCTGGTGTCGGCCTATGCCATCGGCGTGACCCTGGGGGCGCCGCTCATGACGCTGCTGCTCGCCCGCTGGCCGCGGCGCCGGGCGCTGGTGCTGCTGATGGCCATCTTCACGCTCGGTAACCTGCTGTCGGCCCTGGCGCCCGGCTATGCCAGCCTGATGGTGGCGCGCATCGTCACCAGCCTCACGCACGGCGCCTTCTTCGGCATCGGTGCCGTGGTGGCCGCCAGCCTGGTGCCGCGCGACAAGCAGGCCAGCGCGGTGGCCACCATGTTCCTGGGGCTCACGCTGGCCAACATCGGCGGCGTGCCGGCGGCCACCTGGCTGTCCGACAGCGTGGGCTGGCGCGTGTCCTTCGCGGTGATCGCCACGCTCGGTGTGCTGACCATGGCCGCCGTTCGGCTGGCGCTGCCGCAGGGCCAGGCCCAGCAGGCGCCCATCGACGTGCGCGCCGAGCTGCGGGTGCTGCGCCGGCCGGTGGTTGTCTACGGGCTGCTGACCACGGTGCTGAGTTCGGCCGCGATGTTCGCGCTCTACACCTATGTCAACCCCATGCTCAAGGCCTTTGCGGGCGCCACGCCGGGCGAGATCACGGGCCTGCTCGCCCTGGTGGGCGTGGGCTTCACGGTGGGCAACACCGTGGGCGGCAAGCTGGCCGACCGCTCGGTCGACAAGACCCTGGTGGGCTTTCTGGTGGTGGTGGCCGCCAGCATGCTGGCCTTTCCGTGGCTGGCCAGCAGCAAGCTGGGCGCGGCCATCGCCCTGGTGGTGTGGGGCACGGCCGCCTTCGGCCTGGTGCCCCCGGTGCAGATGAAGGTGATGCGCGCAGCCGCCGAGGCGCCGGCGCTGGCCTCGTCGATCAACATCGGTGCCTTCAACCTGGGCAATGCCATCGGGGCGGCTGCGGGCGCCGTGGTGCTGGGCAGCGGCGGGGGCTACCACGCCGTCATGCTGGCGGGGGCCGGCCTGGCGGCCCTGGCGCTGGCCCTGGTGCTGTGGTCGGCGCGCAGCCCGACGGCTGCGCCCGCACGGCCAGTTGCCGAATGCGCTTGACCTAACCCAGCCGCCGCTCTTGCCGCAACTGCGCTCCGATGCGCCGGATTTCGGCTTCGCCCTGGTCCAGCGCCGCGCGGCTGGTGTGCACCGAGTAGCGGCCCATCACCAGTTCGTGCGGGTGCTTGGCGGCCGAGCCCAGCACAAAGTGCACATCGCCGCGGGCCGTGAAGTCGATGGCAGCCTCCGACTCCTCGAACACCGCGAGCTCACCTGTGCTGACCGGGCCGCCCGCATCCAGCGCGCCGGTGGCCACCGCCACCCAGGCCACGGTGTGGCCGGCGGGCGGCACATAGCGCCAGTGTTCACCATCGCGCAACTGCACGGCCAGGTAGGCCATGGGCGAGGGCGCCTCGATGGGGCTGCTCACCCCTTCATGGCTGCCCAGCAGCACGCGCGCCGGGCCGGCCTGAGGCACCTCGGGGGCCGCCAGGTACTGGCTGAGCGCGGGCGCATTCTCCAGCGCCGGGGGCAGCACCACCCACAGCTGAAAGCCCAGCGATGGCGCATCGCCCACGGGCGCGCCGGTGTGCCACACGCCATTGCCGGCACGCATCCATTCCACGCTGCCGGCGTGCAGCTCGCCGCTCTTGCCGGTCGTGTCCTCGTACGACAGGTCGCCTGCGATCAGGTAGGTCAGCGTGGCAATGCCCGAATGCGGGTGCATGCCAAAGCCGCGGAAGGCCTCGGGCGAGTCCGACGCGAACAGGTCCAGGAACACGAAGGGCTTGATCCACTCGCCCACATCGCCAGGGCTCACCAGCCGGGTGATGGGCCCGTGCATGCTGCCGCGCGTGCGGTAGGCAATGGCGCGGCTTGCCATGGCCACGGGGGCTTCTGCCAGTTCGACGCTCATACAGCCTCCCTTGCGGTCTTGAGGGCCCGGGCCCACCAGGCCATGTCGTCCAGCAGTCCCTTGGCCGACGGGGCCAGGTGCGGGTAGTCGGCGAAGGCCTTGCCCTTGCGCCACAGGCCCATGAACTCCACCATGCCGATGTGCACGGCATTGCGCACCGGCGCCATCTGCACCTCGGTGGCCACCAGGCGCAACTGCTCCACGGCGCGCGCCGCACCCACGCCGCCATAGCCCACAAAGCCGATGGGCTTGCGCGCGAACTCCTGGTAGGCATAGTCGAACGCGTTCTTGAGCACGGCGGTGGGGCCGTGGTTGTACTCGGCGGTGATTACCACCAGGCCATCGAGCGTGGCCAGCTTCTGCGCCCAGCGCTGCGCGGCCTCGTTCTTCACCGGCGCCCAGGCGGGCGACAGCGGCTCGTCGAAAAAGGGCATGGGGTAGTCGCGCAGGTCCAGCAGCTCCGCGGTCAGGTCGCTGCGCTCGCTGGCGATGCCGTGGATCCACTGCGCCGGCTTGTCGGCAAAGCGGCCCTCGCGCGTGGAGCCGATCACGAGGCCGATGTGGGGCAATTTCGAAATTGTCATAGGTGCTTTCCTTCCTGGTGGTTCGTGAAGGGGCAACGCGCCCCCATGCCATGGAGGTGAGGGTGCACCCCATTGATTGACTAGATGGCACAATGGGATTGAACTCATCCATTTTTGGTGTGAATACATGGCTTCCGACACCGCCGCCACCGCCGCGCTCGACCTCAACGACATCGCCCTGTTCGTGCAGGTGGTGCGCAGCGGCAGCTTCGCCGAGGCGGCACGCCGCCTGGGCCAGCCGCCCAACACCGTGAGCCGGCGCGTGCAGCAGCTCGAGGCGCAGCTGGGCACCCGGCTGCTGCAGCGCTCCACACGCAAGCTCACCCTCACCAGTGCGGGCCAGGCCTTCCACGAGCGCTGCGCGGGCGCGGTCGATGGCCTGCTGGAGGCCGGGCAGGAGCTGCGCCTGGGCAGCGACGAGCCCACTGGCTCCGTGCGCGTGGCGGTGCCGGCGGATTTCTTCGATTTCTTTCCCATGGAGTGGATCGCCGGCTTTCTGGCTGCGCACCCGCGTGTGCGGCTCGATTTCGTGCTCAGCGACGCGCGCTCGGACCTGATCGCCGAGCGCATCGACGTGGCCTTTCGCGGCGGCGAGGTGGGCGACTCGGGCTATGTGGGCCGCCAGCTGTTCGGCGCCCGGGGCGACGGCCTGGTGGCCAGCCCGGCCTACCTGGCCGTGCGCGGTGTGCCCGCCACGCTGGCCGATCTGGCCGCGCACGATGCCATCATGGCCAGCCATGCGGGCAGCACCGGCACCTGGCGTCTGGCCGGGCCCGATGGCAGCCTGCACGAGGTGGCCGCCACCGGCCGCTTTGGCGCCAACACCGCCCAGGCCCTGCGCCGCGCCGCCGTGGCGGGTCTGGGCATTGCGCTGCTGCCGGCCGGCATGGCGCGGCTCGATCTGCAGGCCGGCATGCTCGTGCAGGTGCTGCCCCAGTACCAGCGCAAGGGCCAGGGCCTCACCGTGCTCTACCCCAGCCGCAGGCACCTGCCGCGGGCCGTGTCGGCCTTCATCGCGCTGGTGGTGGACAAGCTCGGCGAGCTGGAGGGCACGCCCGAAGGGCGGTGCTGACGATACAGGCTACTTGGAGCGGATAACAAAGCTCAGCGAAGCGGTTCTGGCTAGGCGCTGCGTCGCAGGCAGTACGGGTAGTACGACAAGACGCGGCAACGACGCCAGAAGAGTTTTGTTAGCCGCTCTCACCAGTTCGACGGCACGTACTTGTTGCCCGCTGCCTTATAGCGCTCGATCGCTGCCTGCAGCTGCGCCTGCTGCTGGCAGCCACTGGGGCCGCACTCGCTTCCCAGGGTGGCCAGGCGCGCCTGCGCCTTGTCGAGATCGCCCTTCATCAGGTACAGCTCGCCCGAGTATTCGAGCGCATTGCGGTGGCGCGGGTCGATGCGCAGGGCCTCGTCGTAGTGCCGCTCGGCGGCGGCCAGGTCCGGCGCCTTGCTGTTGCGCAGCGTGTAGCCCATGAGGTTGTGCCAGTCGGCGCTGCCGGTGTCGTTGATGCGCCGGAGCTCGTCGAGCGCCGCCGGCCATTGCAGCGACCGCGTCAGGTAGCGCGCCTGGGCCAGCTTGTCCGCAGCCGGGGCGGGTGCTGGAGCCCCGGCAGGCGTTGCGGAGCGGGCCGGGAACACCGGCGGGTGGTCGGCAGCGTGCGCCGCCTGGGCGAGCAGCAGCGCCAGCATGGTGGCGGACAGGGCGGGCAAGAGCCGTGTGCTTGGGGTGGTGGTCATGGCGTTCTTCCTTCATTCAGAGGGCGGTGAAACAAAAAGGGCACCGAAGCTACTTACGGTCGGCCAGGCCAGACGGATCCCCGGGATGCCGATCTTTTTTTTGTGGCGCGCCGCCGGCCTCACCAGACCTTGACGCAATGCCCGATGAGCGCGAACGGCCCCGAGGGCGCCCCCCCGGCCTGCACCGGCGCGGGCTCGAAACTCACGGCCAGTTGCGACACCGTGAAGAACAGCTTTTCTGACGTGTCGGGCAGGGCGATGCGGGCCGAGCCGCTGGCGGGCACCACGCCCACCGCCACGGGGGCGCTGCCATCCTCGGGCAGGGCCCACAGCTGGGCCACCTGGCCGGCGGGCACGGCCAGCGGCTGCAGCAGCTTCACCGTGAGCTGGCGCCCCTGGCGGCGCGAACTGGCCACCAGCGTGGGCTTGCCGCCGGCATCGAGCAGCAAGCCCACGTAGCTGGCGGGCAGCGCATCGGCGCGGGGCTCCAGGCCCAGCAGGCCGGGCGCCACGCGCACCAGCAGCGCGCACAGCAGCAGGCCAGCCAGTGCGCCGCTGAGCGTGCGCCCCGACAGCAGGCGCCGCAGGGCCTGCAGCAGCCGCTGCCAGGCCGATGCGGTCGCTGTCGCTTGCGCTGGAAGGGGCGCCCCGAACAGGCGCTGCTCGATCCGGTGCCAGGTGGCCGCGGGCGGCTGCCGGGGCACGGTGGCCAGGTCCAGCACCGCCAGGCGCTGGCGCCAGGCATCGACGGCCTGCACCGCCGCGGGCGACGACTGCAGCACGCGCTCGAAGCGGCGCCGCGCAGGGCCGGCCAGCGTGCCCAGCGCGTACTCGCGGGCCAGCCGGTCCAGGCGTTCAGGCAACAGGTAGTTCATGGCTGCGTCACCCCCACCGCCTCCAGGCAGGCCCTGAGCTGCTCCAGCCCGCGCCGCACCCAGCCCTTGGCCGTGCCCAGCGGGGCATTGAGCACCTGGGCAATCTCGGTGTGCACCATGCCGCGGTAGTAGGCCAGCGCCAACGCCTGGCGCTGCGCGGCCGGCAGCGTGCCCATGCAGCCGGCGATCTTCGCCTTCACCAGGCTGTCGTCCAGCAGCTGCTGGGGCTCGTGGGCGGCATCGGCGGCCAGGCCGTCCCGGGCGTCCAGGGCCTCGTCGCCCAGGTCGCTGGTCAGCGCCAGCTCGGCCTTGCGTGCGCGCAGGGCGTCGATGGCCTTGTTGCGCACGATGTTGATCATCCAGGTCATCGGCGCGCCCGCGCCGGGCCGGTAGGCCGCCGCGTTGTGCCAGATGTTCACGTAGGCCTCTTGCAGCACATCGTCTGCCCAGTTCTCATTCCTCAATATACGCAAGGCCACGGAAAACAGACTTCCGCAGGTGGCCTGGTACAGGGATTGGAAGGCCGCGCGGTCCTGCAAGGCGACGCGCACCATCAGTTCGGGCAAGGGGGGGTCAGAGGCCATGGCTTGGGCGGAGGTTGCCCGGATGTTACTGCCCCTGCGGGTCACCGTGCCGCGATCCGCAGGCTGCCTCCGCCCGCCCGGGCCTCAGGGCCCGTTCAACCAGGAATCCGCGCAATCACCTTGATCTCGAAATCGAAGCCCGCCAGCCAGTTCACGCCCACGGCCGTCCAGTTGGGGTAGGGCGCGGCCGGGAAGATGTCGTTCTTCACGGCCATCATGGTCTCGAACTGGTTTTGCGGATCGGTGTGGAAGGTGGTCACGTCCACGATGTCGTCCAGCGTGCAGCCGCCGGCCTTGAGGGTGGCCTGCAGGTTGGCGAAGGCCAGGCGCACCTGGGCCTCGAAATCGGGCTCGGGCGAGCCATCGCCGCGGCTGCCGACCTGACCGGAGACGAACAGCAGGTCGCCCGACTGGATGGCAGCCGAGTAGCGGTGGTTGGCATACAGGTCGTGGCGGTCGGCGGGAAAAACGGGTTTGCGTTGGCTCATTGGGGGCTCCATGGGTTGGTTGATGGAGCGACTGTAGGCCGGTACATTGTTTGGATAAAGCCACCACCTCCTGCATCACTGTTTGTAAAATGCGGACAATCAGGAGGGCCACTCGATGGACAGGTTTGACGGCATGCGTGCCTTTGTGCGGGTGGTCGAGTCGGGCAGCTTCACCCGGGCGGCCGACAACCTGGGCTTAAGCCGCACCACCGTGACCCAGCTGGTGCAGCAGCTGGAGGAGCGCCTGCAGCTCAAGCTCTTGCACCGCACCACGCGCCGGGTCAACGTCACCAACGATGGCGTGGTGTACTACGAGCGCGTGGTGCGCCTGCTGGCCGAGCTCGACGACATCGAAGGCAACCTGCCCGGCGCTCCCACGGTGCCGCGCGGCCTGCTGCGCGTGGACGTGCCCAGCCCGCTGGCCAACATCATCCTGGTGCCGGCGCTGCCGGCGTTTTATGCGCGCTACCCCGACATCCAGCTCGACATGGGCGCCAGCGACCGCAAGGTCGACCTGATCGGCGACAACGTCGACTGCGTGGTGCGCGGCGGCAGCATCAAAGACGAGGGCCTGGTCGCGCGCCATGTGGGCGACCTGCAGCTGGGCGTGTATGCCGCGCCGGCCTACCTGGCCCAGGCGGGAACGCCCCGCCACCCCGATGAACTGCGCGACCCACGCCATCGCATCGTGCGCTACCGCTGGGACGGTGACCTGCCTTACACCATGCGCAGGGGCCGCGAGACGGCCAAGGTCGGCGGGCGCTACGCGCTCGCCATCGACGACGGCAACGCCTACCTCACCGCCGGCTTGTCCGGCCTGGGCGCCCTGTGGCTGCCCCACTACATGGCCGCAAAGCACGTCGCCAGCGGTGCGCTGGTGCCGCTGTTCACGGACTGGCGCATCGATGCCATGCCGCTCCATGTGGCCTACCCGCCCAACCGTTATGTGAGCAAGCAGCTGCGCGTGTTCATCGACTGGGTGGTGGAGCTGATGGCGGTGCATGCGCCGCGCCAGGCGCCGCTGGACTGACGCGGATGGACCTTGAGAGCGGCCGACAAAACTTAGCGAAACGGTTCTGGCGACGGCTGCGGCTCCCGGCGGTGGACGCTTTGTCCAGCGTCGGGCCATCTGCAAGCCTTAGACTTTCACCCTCCAGACAATTCACTAAACCGAAGCCGCAAGCCATGGGGTATGAATACATTGCTGCGCTGCCCAGCGGGATGCAGGGCAGCGTCGAGCAGGTCGTGGGTGAGCTGCTGGGGCAGTTTCCCCTCAGTGCAGAGTACCAGGCCGGGCAGGCGGTTGCCGCATTCCAGTGGTCGGCGGTGCCTGCGGGCACGAACGGCTGGCCCTTTCTTTCGCTGCACTTTGCGCCACGTGAGGTGCTAGCCATCTTCCACGGAGGCCCCGGAGCGCGCGGGCTTGAGGTGTTGCATGCCCTCACAGCCATTGTGTCCGCACAAGTGGATGAGCCCGTGGTGTTTGAAGAGGCGTGAGCCCCCGAGTACCTGTCTTGAATGAACACCAGAAATTTTCCATGCCGAAACCGACCGACGCCCCGCCCAGCCCCGAAGAACTTGCCGCACTGGAGGCCCTGTTCAAGGGCATGGATGCCCACTTCAGCGAAAGCGGCGAGCGCCGCCGCTTCATGCAATCGGCCAGCGGCCTGAACCAAAGCGACCAGATCCTTTTGCAGTCCGTGCTGGCCGGCAAACTCGCGCACGACGCCGCGCTCGCGGGTGCGGCGGCGGCGCACAGCCCGCTGCGCTTGGCCAACGCGCTGCTGGAGCTCGAAACCAAGGTCAGGAAGAGCAAGGACAAGGTCCTGCTGGACTTCATCTTTGCCCTGCTGCAATCCGGTCGCGTGGCCGAAGGCTTGAACCGGACCTGGTTCTTCGCCTGGGAGCTGTCGCTGGTGCTGAACAAGCAGCTCACGCCCGAGCAGGTGCGCTTCATCTGGCTGAGCCGCAAGGACCACTATGCCAAGGAACTGGTGCCCGACTCCGCCCGCGTGCTCGCCAAACACCCCCAGTGCCCGCCCGATGTGCTCGAAGCCCTGCTGCCCGTGGACGACGCCATGCTGCGCAAGACCATCGCCATGCACCCCAACGCTTCGGCAGAGATCACGCGCTTCTTCCTGAACAGCCCGCGCAAGCCCGAGCGCCTGAACCTGGCCCTGTCGCGCCATGCGGCCAGCGAGACGCTGCTCAGCCTGCTGCGCGACAAGCATGACGAGGTGAGCCTCGCGTCAAAGAAGAACCTGGCGCAGCGCTTTCCAGCGCTGCAAGTCACCGATGGCGCCATCCAGGCCGCCATCGAAAAGAACATCGCCAAGCCCCATGCCAAGCCGGCAGCCCCCAAGGCTGCCTTCGACCCCCGTGCCGCTACCAAGGCTGGCCCTGAAAGCGTGCTGGCGCTCGACAGCGCCCAGCGCAAGCGCGTGGCAGACGCGAGCACCGACCCCGAACTGCTGCGCCTGCTGGCAGCCGACAGCAGCAAGGCCGTGCGCAGGGCGGTGGCCAGGAAAACCAGCACTGCGCCGGACGTGCTCCAGGCGCTGGCGCGGGACCCCGATACCGAAACCTCGAACAACGCGGTGCGAACGATCGTCTGGTCATCGCCCGACGCCACGGCCGAAGACCTGCTCAGCCCCGAAGCCCTGGACGCCGCGCACCGCGACCTCGCCCAGCACGTGGCGCAGAACAGCCGCCAGTCGGACTACGAAGAGGCTTTCAGTACCCAGCAGAAGCAGGACTTCGCCCGCGCACTGTTCGTGGCAGAACACACCCGCAACCCGCTGATCCAGCTGATGCTGGTCAAGGACCTGGATGCAATTCCGCCCGTGCACACCATGCGCTGGGATCTGCTCAAGGCCGTTGCGGGCAACCGGCATCTGAGCGAGGCGGTGTGCCGGAAGATCGTGGCGGGGCTGGGGTTTGGGGGCTTCGATCCCATCCAGCGCTGCAACAGCGCGGCCTTGCTGCGCGAGTGGCTGGTGCCGGGGGCGGTGCAGGCGCATTACCGGTCGACAGTGGAGGCGCGGCTGGCCGAGCTGGAGGCCAAGGGCGTGGCTGAGTAGGCCGCATTCATCGGCACGCTGCCATGCCGTTCTGACCGAAGACCGCAGGGTGAATGCACGCCATTTACCGGCATGTGCCAGGGCAATCCCGCACGGCGTGGGCAGAGAACGCCAGGTGCATGGATCATCACGGCGAACTTCACACTTGTCCGGTGGCACTCCGATGGTCGATATTTCGCGCGAATCAACGGAACAGACAGATCAGCGGCTGCGGCGCGTCATTTCGCAGGCGCGGCTGCAGATTTATTCCGGCACCTGGGCTTTCCAGGAGTTTCCTCTGGATGGGTTTGCCCAGTCGGCGCGCAGCGACGCGCTGGCGCTGGTGCGCGACGACGCCGTCTGGAGTCAACTCGTTCCCAGCGACGATGCGGCCAGCGACCTCTTCGGGGTCTTCCGTTTCCATTTCCCTGCAGGTGCCGACAACAGTGGCTTTGTGGGCTGGCTCGCCACGCATCTCAAGCGCCGTTTCGGAACGGGCGTCTTCGTCACTTGTGGGCAGAACTCCGCAGACGGCGGCATCTTTGATTACTGGGGTGTCCCGGCAGTGCTGGCGGAGGCGGTCTTCGCTGAGGTGCGGGCTCTGGTGCAAGCCCGCACAGCCTCTCTTTCCCACGCGTGCTGAAGCGGTTCGCCGAGCGAACGGTGGCTGCCAAGCCATCGGCACATCACCAATCGGTCGAACGGCTGCCCGCGCCGCGCTGTTGCTGGCAGATGTTGGTTCCCGTCTGGGTCAGCTTCAGCTTGCCCCCAAACCATTCCAGCCAGCAGAGGCTGACGAGGTCTTCAATGGCTGCCTCGCTGATTTCACTGGCGCGCCTGGCCCGCAAAAGGTCTGCAATGAACGGCAGCTCCAGGCGAAGTGCCTCCTGTCGAGCCAGGGAAAGCGGCAAAGGGACCATGGACTCTTTCGTCAGTTGCAATGGAATGCCCGGATGCCTGTCGGGACCAGATCCCCATCTTGGCTTATTTCCGGGGTTTTCAGAGGCCTGCCCAAAGAAATAAATTTCGCTTGCGCCCTGACTTGGGATGCACGGGGCTCGAAGGCCGCAGGCCCGCCCTGGGATCTGCAGGAATTTGCGCCAGCAAGGTCCAAACCCGGGCACTACCGAACAGGCCGGGGCTGTGCAGGCACCCTCAATGTCCCACAGGCCCATGCCCCATCCACCCCTTGGCCATGCACTCGGCATCGAACTGCTTTGCCAGATCTGCCAGCGCAATCGAGCCCAGCCGTTCAATCAGCAATGCTTCCGCCTGGCGCAAGGCATCGTCCAGTGCCGCATTGACCACGCGCTCCACTGCGCACTCGGGGTTGTCGCTGCCATTGCCGATGGCAAACAGGTGCGGCCCGCCCACGGCGTGGTGGATGTCGAGCAGCGTCACCTGCGCCAGGTCGCAGGCAATCGTCCAGCCGCCGCCGTGGCCTTTTTCTGACCGCACATAACCCGCCTCGCGCAGGCCCGCCATCGTGCGGCGCACCACCACGGGGTTGGTGCCCAGCATGGTGGCGATCTGCTCGGAGGTGAAGGGCGCGTCGTGCCGCGCCATGTGCAGCAGCACGTGGAGCATCCTGGACAAACGGCTGTCACTGCGCATGGAGATCCTGGTCGTGTTGTGGTCTTGAATCATTGTAAGTTGCATGAGATGTGATCCTGTTCTATCATGAAACTTCAAAAGTATCGTGAATCAAGAAAGGAACCCGACATGCACTACGACGCCATCGTGATCGGCGGCAGCTATGCCGGCCTGGCCGCTGCCACCCAACTGGCGCGGGCGCGCCGGCGCGTGCTGGTGGTGGACGCCGGCCAGCGCCGCAACCGCTTTGCCACCCACTCGCACGGTTTTCTCACGCAGGACGGCACGCCCGCCGCCGACATCGCCGCCCGGGGGCGCGAGCAGCTCATGGCCTACCCGACCGTGGAGTGGCGCCACGGCCAGGTGACTGCGGCCAGGCAGGCAGGGCAGGGCTTTCGCATCGAGGTCGATGGCGCTGGCGAGAAGCAAGAGGCCATCGAGGCGCGCCGCCTGGTGCTGGCCACTGGCGTCATCGACCACCTGCCCGAGGTGCCTGGCCTGGCCGAGCGCTGGGGGCGCCATGTCTTCCACTGCCCCTACTGCCATGGCTACGAGCTCAACCAGGGCCGGCTGGGCGCCCTGGGCGTATCGCCCTTGTCCATGCATGTCGCGCTGATGCTGCCCGATTGGGGCCGGGCCACCTTCTTCCTGAACGGTGCCTTCGAGCCCGATGCGGAGCAACTGGCCCAGCTGCAGGCGCGCGGCGTGGCGCTGGAGCGCGGGCTCATCGACCGCATCGAGGGTGCCATGGACATCGTGATGCGCGACGGACGTGTGATTGCGCAGGACGGCCTGTTCACCCTGAGCCGCGTCGAGGTGGTCAGCCCGGTGGCCGCGCAGCTGGGCTGCGAGTTTGAGGACGGGCCCCTGGGCCGCACCATCAAAACCGATTTCATGAAGGCCACGACTGTGCCCGGTGTGTACGCCTGCGGAGATGCGGCACGCCAGGGCGGCTCGCTGCCGTTGGCGGTGGGCGACGGCACGATGGCGGGCGCAGCCGCGCACCAGTCCTTGGTCTTTGGACGCCATTGAGCGTGCGAATTGTGTCGGATTGAAACCAATTGGTTTTATAAAAACTGATTGGTAGAAATAAAAACCAATCGGTCATACAATGATTTTGCGCCCATCTTGGCGTGTGAGTTCCATCCCCACATGGAGGACTGAAATCATGAAGAAGACCCTGGTTGCCTTGGCCCTTACCGCAGGAGCCGCCTTCAGCGCAATGGCGCAGGACATCGTCGACACCGCCGTGAAGGCCGGCAACTTCAAGACCCTGGTCGCAGCCGTGCAGGCCGCGGGCCTGGTGGACACGCTCAAGGGCCCCGGCCCGTTCACCGTGTTTGCGCCCACCGATGAAGCGTTTGCCAAGATCCCCAAGGCCACGCTCGACGGCCTGCTCAAGGACAAGGCGGCGCTCACCAAGGTGCTCACCTACCACGTGGTGCCCGGCAAGGTCATGGCCAAGGACGTCAAGGCCGGCAAGGTCAAGACCGTGCAAGGCCAGGAGATCACCGTGGCCACCAGCGCAGGCGTGATGGTCGACCAGTCCAAGGTCATCGCCACCGACGTCGCCGCCAGCAACGGCGTCATCCATGCCATCGACACGGTGCTGATGCCCAAGTAAGCGGCATGCCATGTGTGTGCGCCCGGCCGAGCGAAGGCCCGGGTCGCCGCCTGTCGAAAGGGGGCTTGTCGGGCAGGTCCCCTGTCTTTTCATCCACTGTCTGACAGCGAGGAGACATTCCCATGAACACCGCATTCAACCGCCGTACCGTCCTTCTGGCCGCCGCCCTGGGGGCCAGCACCACCGTGCTCCAGGCCTGCGGGGGCAGCGACGACGAAGCACAGCGCAACATCGTCGAGCTGGCGCAGAACACCCCGGAGCTGAGCATCCTGGTCGAGGCCGTGGTGGCAGCGGGGCTGGCGCCCACGCTGAGCACGGGCAGCCTCACCGTCTTTGCCCCCACCAATGCAGCCTTTGCCGCGCTGCTGGCCGAGTTGGGCCTGAGCAAGGAGGCGTTGCTGGCCAACAAACCCCTGCTCACGGCCGTGCTCACCTACCACGTGCTCGGAAGCCGGGTGGTGCGTGCCGACGTGCCCCTGGGCAAGGCCATCACCCCGGTGTCGGGCGGCTTCTTCAAGATCGAGTCTGCCAACGGCCTCAAGATCACCGATGGTCGCAACCGCGTCACCAGCATCACCAGTACCGACATCCAGGCCAGCAACGGCGTGGTGCACCTGGTGGACCGCGTGCTGCTGCCGGCCGACAAGGACATTGTGGCCACCGCCATGGCCGTGCCCGACTTCAGCATCCTGGTCGAGGCGGTCGCTGCGGCCGGCCTAGTGGCCACGCTGAAAGGCCCTGGCCCGTTCACCGTGTTCGCCCCCACCAATGCCGCGTTTGCGGCCTTGCTGGCCGAGCTGGGCCTGGCCAAGGAGGCGCTGCTGGCCGACACCGCATTGCTGACCCGCGTGCTCACCTACCATGTGGTACCGGCACGGGTGCTGAAAGCCGAGGTGCCCGTCAACACGGCCATTGCCACCGTGCAGGGCCAGGGCTTCACGGTCAACCCCAGCCTCGTGATCACCGACCAGAGCCTGCGCACCAGCCGCATCGTCGCCACCGATGTCTTTGCCAGCAATGGCGTGGTGCACACGGTGGACCGGGTGCTTTTGCCCAAGTAGGCTGCACGCATCCTCTGCGCAGTTCCCCAGGAGTCTCGCCCGTCGGGCTTTTGGGGGCGCAACGGTTTTTTGACTTCATCGCCCATGCCCACCACCGCATCCTCCTGGCTTCGCCGCGCCGCACTGGCCTTGCTGGCCTCCATGGCACTGGCCATGGCCGCCTGCTCATCCACTGCCCCGCCGAGCGGCATCACCCCCGTCACGCCATTTGACCTGGCACGCTACGAGGGCCGCTGGTACGAGGTAGCCCGGCTCGACCATTCCTTCGAGCGCGGCATGACGGACGTGAGCGCAACCTACCAGCGCCAGGCGGACGGCAGCGTGCGCGTGACCAACCGGGGCTTTGACACCACCAAGGGCAGCCAGGGCGGCGAATGGCGCCAGGCCGTGGGCAAGGCCTTGTTCACGGGCGATGCGCAGACCGCCTCGCTCAAGGTGTCATTCTTCGGACCTTTCTACGGCGGCTACCACGTCGCCGCGCTCGATGCCGAGTACCGCTGGGCTCTGGTGGTGGGGCCTGATCGCAGCTACTGCTGGATCCTGTCGCGCAGCAAGCAGCTGGAGCCGGGTGTGCGCAAGCAGCTTGTTGCGCGCGCCCGTGCGCTGGGCATCGACACCCAGGCGCTGATCTGGGTGAGCCAGCAACGCACCGACCCCCAGCCATGAAGGCCACGGCATCCTCCAGGCAGCATGGCTGTGTGTTGGCGTGAGCCTGACTGCCCCCATGCGCAAGAAGCACGAACTGCCGCAAAAGACCTGCCTGCACTGCGGCCGGCCCTTCACCTGGCGCAAGAAGTGGGAGAAGGTGTGGGACGCGGTGAAATACTGCTCCGACCGCTGCCGCAGCGAGCGCAGGCGCGCCGCGGCCACGCCATGACCGCCGCCCATACCGCGCTGTTCTGGTTCCGCCGCGATTTGCGCCTGCACGACCAGCGCGCGCTGGCCGCCGCCCTGGGCAGCGGCGCCACCCACCTGGTGACCGTGCACTGTCAGCCCCCGTCCGAGGAGGCCACCCCCTGGGGCTTTGCCCGCAAAGGCTTGCACCGCCAGGCCTTCGAAGGCGCCGCACTGCGCGGCCTGGCAGCTGGCATGGCCCGGCTGGGCAACCCGCTGCGGCAGTGCCAGGGCCTGCCTGCGGCCGTGCTGCCCGCGCTGGTCCGCGCCCTGGGCGCCACCACCGTGGTGTGTGAAGAAATTGCCGCCCCCGAGGAGCAGGCCGAGGTGGCCTCCCTGCGCGCCGCTGGCCTGCAGGTGCAGACCGTGTGGCAGAGCAGCCTGTTGCAGCCCTGCGATCTGCCCTGGCCCGTGGGCGACCTGCCTGGCGTATTCACCACCTTCCGCCAGGCCGTGGAGCAGGCCGGCATCCAGCCGCTGCAGCCCCTGTCGGCACCCGTGGCCTTGTTGCCGCCGCCTCCCGCGCTGACCGATGCGGTGTGGCAGGAGGTCTTGCACGCCGCCGGTGCCACAGGCGCGGTACCAGGCCCGGGCGGGCTGGCAGGGGAGGTGGTGGGCGATGGCGCAGGCTGCGACCTGCGCTCTTCCTTCCCCTACGGCACGCCCGCCTTCGATGGCGGCGAAGCCGCCGCGCTGGCCCATGTACAGCAGTACCTGGCCAGCGGGCTCCCCCACACCTACAAGTCCACCCGCAACGGGCTCACGGGCTTGGGCTATTCCAGCAAGCTCTCGCCCTGGCTGGCCACGGGCGCGCTCTCGGCCCGGCATGCCATGGCCGCGCTGCGCCGGTTCGAGGCCGAGCACGGCGCCAACGAGGGCACCTACTGGCTCTGGTTCGAGCTGCTGTGGCGCGACTATTTTCGGCTGCTGCACCTGCAGCGCGGGCGCACCCTGTACCGTGCGCGCGGCCTCTCGGCACAGCCGCTGCCGCCCCACAACACGGCCGGCTTCGCGCGCTGGTGCGCTGGCGATACGGGCGAGCCGCTGGTGGATGCCGCCCTGCGCGAGCTGGTTGCTACAGGCTACTTGAGCAACCGCCTGCGCCAGGTGGCGGCCAGCTACCTGATCCACGAGCTGCAGGGCGACTGGCGCGCGGGCGCCGCCTGGTTCGAGTCGCAACTGGTGGACTACGACCCGTACAGCAACCAGGGCAACTGGCTCTACATCGCCGGGCGCGGCACCGACCCGCGCGGCGGCCGCCGCTTCAACCCCGCCAGGCAGGCGCAAGAGCACGATGCCGACGGCAGCTACCGCCGCCTGTGGGGCACGGCGTGAGCCAACGCCAGCCCGCACCGGCCCACACCCTGCGCCTGGTGCTGGGCGACCAGCTCAACCCCGAGCACAGCTGGTTTGCCACGCGCGATGCCGGCGTGGTCTATGTGCTGATGGAGGTGCGGCAAGAGACCGACTACGTGCTGCACCACGCGCAGAAGATCCTTGCCATCTTCGCCGCCATGCGCGACCTGGCGCGCCACCTGCGCAGCGCCGGCCACCGCGTGCGCTACGTGGCCATCGACGACGCCAGCAACCGCCAGTCCGTGCCCGGCAACCTGGCCGCGCTCATGGCGCACTACGGCGCGCAGCGGCTTCAGTACCAGCACCCCGACGAGTGGCGGCTCGATGCGCAGCTGCGCCACTGGTGTGCAGAGCAGCCTTTTGCCACCCAGGCCGTGGGCAGCGAGCACTTCTACACCAGCCGCAGCGAGGTGGCCGAGGTGTTTTCAGGCCGCAAGCAGTGGCTCATGGAGCACTTCTACCGCCGCATGCGCCACCGGCATGGCGTGCTGGTGGACGAGGCCGGCGAGCCCGAAGGCGGCCAGTGGAACTACGACCACGACAACCGCAAGCCCTGGCCCGGCACCCCGGCCACGCCGCCCGATGTGCGGCCTGTTCACGACCACAGCGCCCTGTGGGCCACCATCATGGCCGCCGGCGTGAAGAGCTTTGGCAAGCCGCAGGCCGCGCAACTGCGCTGGCCGCTGAACCGGGCCGAGGCCGTGGCCGCGCTCGACCACTTCATCGCCACCACGCTACCGCACTTTGGCACGTACGAAGACGCCATGAGCACGCGCAGCCCGCACCTGTTCCACTCGCTGCTGTCGTTCGCCCTCAACACCAAGATGCTGCACCCGCGCGAGGTGGTGCAGCGGGCCCAGGCCGCGTGGCAGGCCGGTGCCGCGCCGTTGGCGGCGGTGGAGGGTTTCATCCGCCAGATCCTGGGCTGGCGCGAATACGTGCGCGGCATCTACTGGGCCCATATGCCCGGCTATGACGCACGCAATGCCCTGGGCCACACCGCGCCGCTGCCGCAATGGTTCTGGAGCGGCGACACCCGCATGCGCTGCCTGCAGCATGCGGTGGGGCAGTCGCTCGGCGGCGCCTACGCCCACCATATCCAGCGCCTCATGGTCATCGGCAACTTCGCCCTGCTGGCCGGGCTGGACCCTGCGGCTGTGCACCGTTGGTACCTGGGCGTCTACATCGACGCCTTTGAATGGGTGGAATTGCCCAATACGGTCGGCATGAGCCAGTTTGCCGACGGAGGCTTGCTGGCCACCAAGCCCTATGTGAGCAGCGCCGCCTACATCGACCGCATGGGAGACTACTGCAAGGGCTGCCACTACGACAAGAAGCTGAAAGTGGGTGAGCGCGCCTGCCCCTACAACGCCTTGTACTGGGACTTCTTTGCCCACCATGAAGCCGCGCTGGGCGGCAACTCTCGCCTGGGCATGGTGTACCGCCAGTTGAAGAAGATGCAGGGCCCGCAGCTGCAGGCCCTGCGCGGGCATGTCAGCCACCTGCGCAGCAGGCTGGACACGCTGTAATGCGCTGCGCTTCAGAGAGGTGAAGCGCCCCCGCACACCTTCAGCACCACACCCCGCAGCCACCGGTGCACCGGGTCCGCGTGCAGGCGCGGGTGCCACAGCAGCGACACGGTGATGGGCGGCACCGCTACGGGCAGGGCAAAGCTGTGCAGGCCTGTGCGCAGGCCGGCGGTGTGGCGCTCGGGCACGGTGGCGATCAGGTCGGTGGCGCGGGCCAGGGCCAGCGCCGTGGCAAAGCCGCCCACGGTGGTGGCGATGTCGCGCGCCAGGCCCAGCGGGTCCATCACCTGCTCGATAGGGCCTTGCTCCAGCCCGCGCCGCGATACGGCGATGTGCCGGCCGGCGGTGTAGCGCCTGGTCGTCACACGGGCAGCAGCCAAGGGGTGGCCCGCGCGCACCACGCCCACAAAGCGGTCGCGGAACAGGGCCTGCACGCGCACCTCGGGGCCCATGGCAGGGCTGAGCACGCCGGTCTCCAGGTCCACCGCGCCATCGCGCAGCGGGGTGCTGTCCTTGTCGGTCTTTTGCACGAAGCGCAGGCGCACCCCCGGCGCCTCGGCCGCCACGCGTTCGATCAACGCGGGGCCGAAGGTCTCCACAAAGCCATCGCTGGTGCGCAGGGTGAATGTGCGCTCGACCTGCGCCAGGTCCGGTGCCTGGGCCGGGCGCAGCACGGCCTCGGTGTCGTGCACCAGCTGGCCCACGCGCTCGCGCAGCTCCAGCGCGCGCGGCGTGGGCACCAGGCCGCGGCCGGCGCGCACCAGGAGCGGGTCGCCCGTGGTCTCGCGCAGGCGCGAGAGCGCCCGGCTCATGGCCGAGGGGCTCAGGTGCAGGCGCCTGGCGGCGCGTGCCACATTGCCTTCGGT
The DNA here is from genome assembly GCF_058783375.1 of Acidovorax sp. FW305-C-20-28. Classification (NCBI taxonomy): domain Bacteria; kingdom Pseudomonadati; phylum Pseudomonadota; class Betaproteobacteria; order Burkholderiales; family Comamonadaceae; genus Acidovorax; species Acidovorax sp. FW305-C-20-28. The sequence goes on from NZ_JBYSYM010000018.1 coordinate 20,149, forward strand.
CAGCAGCACATCCAGGGTGACGAGCAGGTTCAGGTCGGGTCGGGACATGGGAGCCCATTGTGTTCTGGAATGGCGTTGACTGCACTGATTCAATGCAAATGCTGCGCCTTCCGCCATGGCTGGCAAATGCCTACGCTCGGTGCATCGATCCCATTCCAGCCGCTGCACCATGAATACCGCCTCCCTTTCCGCTCCCGGCGCACCGCGTGCCGTACTCGCCAGCCTGGGCCTCGCCACGCTGCTGGCCTCGCTGGGCACCAGCGTTGCCAATGTGGGCCTGCCCACGCTGGCGCAGGCGTTTGATGCCAGCTTCCAGCAGGTGCAGTGGGTGGTGCTGGCCTACCTGCTGGCCACCACCACGGCCGTGGTCGGGGTGGGGCGGCTGGGCGATGTGCTGGGGCGCCGGCGCCTGCTGCTGGCGGGGCTGGCGTTGTTCACCGGCGCATCGCTGCTGTGCGCGCTGGCCCCATCGCTGCCCTGGCTGGTGGCGGCACGCGCACTGCAGGGCCTGGGCGCCGCGGTGATGATGGCGTTGGCCATGGCCCTGGTGGCCGATGCCGTGCCCGCCGAACGCACGGGCAGTGCCATGGGCCTTTTGGGCACCTTGTCGGCCGTGGGCACGGCACTGGGGCCCACGCTGGGCGGGGTGCTGATCGCGGGTTGGGGCTGGCCGGCGCTGTTTGCCGTGAACCTGCCGCTAGGCGTGGCGGCCTGGTGGATGGCGCGCCGCAGCCTGCCGGCAGACAGCGCCCGTGCAGAGGTTAAGCGCCCGCGTTTCGACATCGCCGGCGCGCTGCTGCTGGCGGCCACACTGGCTGCCTATGCCCTGGCGATGACGCTGGGGCGCGGCCACTTTGGTCTGCTCAATGGCGCGCTGCTGGCTGCAGCCCTGGTGGGCCTGGTGCTGTTCATCCATCTGCAGCGCGGGGCCGGGCGGCGCGGTGTGGCCGCGCTGGTGCCTCTGTCCCTGTTCCAGCGCCCGGCACTGGGCGCGGGCTTTGCGATGGGCGCGCTGGTCACCACCGTGGTCATGGCCACGCTGGTGGTGGGCCCGTTCTACCTGGCGGGGGCGCTGGGGCTGGCGCCGGCCCAGGTGGGGCTGGCCATGTCATGCGGGCCGCTGGTCTCGGCCCTGGCGGGCGTGCCCGCCGGGCGCCTGGTGGACCGGCTGGGCAGCGGGCGCACCGTGGTGGCGGGGTTGGCGGCCATGACCGCCGGTGCGGTGCTGATGGTGCTGCTGCCCGTGCTGTGGCCGGCCGCAGGGGTGGCCGGCTATGTGGGCCCGCTGGTGGTCGTCACTGCGGGGTACGCGCTGTTCCAGGCGGCCAACAATACGGCGGTGATGGCTGGTGCGGGTGCGCAGCGCGGCGTGGTGTCGGGCCTGCTCAACCTCTCGCGCAATCTGGGCCTGGTCACCGGCGCATCGGCCATGGGCGCCGTGTTTGCCTGGGGGGCGGGCGGGCAGGGCGGCGCCATGGTGCAGTCCGGCGCGGTGCTGACCGGGCTGCAGGCCACGTTTGGTGTGGCTGCGCTGTTGGTGCTGGGGGCGCTGGGCATTGCCCTGGTGCCTGCGCGTTCACGCCGAAAGCTTGAAGGGGTGGAGGAACCTTGCACCACGCGATGAGTCTGGTAGCGTGCATACTTCTCAGCACCTGCCCATGACCGCCATCCAACGCCTTCCTGTTCTGGCCCTTGCCGCCCTGGCCTGCAGTTCCTCCATGGCCGCCGAAAACCTGTCGGGCTGCCTTGCGGTAGGGCCCGGGCGCTTCGACCTGCGCACCGCGCCAGACCAGATCCATTTTGTGGAGGTGAACCGTGCGGTGATGGCGCAGATCAAAACTCTCCAGGGCGATGTGCCCCTGCTGGTCACGCCGGTACAGGTCAAGGCATCCCTGCGTACCCATGCCCAGGCCGGCCCCGCCGGCAAGTACGGGTCCATCGCCAAGATCACGGAGTTGGCGGTGTCGGGCGATCGATCCCTGTGCCCTTGAATGGGCATTGCCCGCTTGGTGAATGGACATTGCCCGCTTGGGCAAGGGCGGTGGTGTGGGGTATGCTTTTGCGCATGACGACCACCCAGCCCATGACAACGCTCCGCTCCTTGGCCGCCGCAGCGGCGCTGCTGTGCTGCATGCCGGTGGCCGCCCTGGCCCAGGCGGCCGCTGCCGACCCTGCCGCCTCTGTCTACACCCATGGCGAGTTCCGCGCCATCTCGCAGGAGCCGGGCAGCCGCGACACGTTCGCGCACATCAAGGTGGCGCCGGGCGTCAAGATCCCGTTTTCCACCATCACCTACCGCGTGCGCGACGCGGCGCTGCTCAAGGGCCTGCAGCCCGGTACGCGCGTGGAGTTCCGCGCCGAGCGGGTGGAGGGCGAGAACGTGCTGGTGGCCATCCGGCCGCACCAGCCGTAGGCGGTCTTTCTGTGGCCCGATAGCAATGGTCCGTAAGCGGCGCAGAGAAGCAGGCGGTCAGGAGAGAACGGCTTCGTTCCTGCAGAGGCTCGTTGCACGCATTCCACCGGGTTGGCTGGTGGCGATGGTCTTCTGTGGCTTGATCGGTTCCTTCGTGCTGGTCATGGGTTTGCTCAGGGGGCTTGCCCCAGGGCCATTCAGCCAGGTCGAGGAATGCCGCCAACAGTGTCTGCCCCGCAAGGGCCAGCTCGAAAACGACAAGGACTACCCGATGTCGACAGGAGGCCGATACCGCCAGCTCTGCCGCTGTGTCTGGTGAGCAGACGTCGGCCGTTAGAGGGGATTCCCGATGTAGCGGCATGGCCCGTGCGCCAATAATGCAGGCAACCAACCACCCGCGAACTACGCAGCCAGCTCTCCCCACGCCATGGACCTCGCGCTTGCCCCCCCGCCGGACGATGTCAGCATCCACACCGCGTTGTCCGATCCGCGGCGCTTGGAAGCCGTGCAGCGCACGGGCCTGCTCGACAGTGCGCCCGAGGAGACCTTCGACCGCCTCACCCGCCTGGCCTCGCGGCTGACCGGCGCGCCGGTGGTGTTTGTCTCGCTGCTCGACCGGGGGCGCGACTTCCACATGAGCACGGCCCTGGGCCCCGGCGTGGCCACGCCCGGCGGCAGCCGAGACCAGATGGGCCGCACCTTCTGCCACTATGTGGCCACGACCCGGCAGCCCCTGGTGATCGAAGACGCCAGCCTGCTGCCCGTGTTCCGCGACCTGCCGGGCGTCAAGGCCGGGCGCGTGCGCGCCTATGCCGGCATGCCGCTGCTCACGGAAGATGGCGACGCCCTGGGCACCTTCTGCGCGCTTGACTTCTCGCCCCGGCACTGGACCGAACAGGACATCGACGTGCTCACCGAGCTGGGCCAGTCCGCCCTGCGCGAGATCCGCCTGCGCATCGCCCTGCAGCAGGCCGCCAGCATCAACCTGCAGCTGGTCGAGCAGATCCAGCGCGTGGACGAGCTCAACATGAGGCTTGAAGAGCTGGCCACCACCGACCCCCTGACCGGCCTGCGCAACCGCCGCGCCTTCGACGCCCACATGGCGCAGGAGCTGGCCATCGTGCAGCGCCGCGGAACGCCGCTGAGCCTGCTCATGCTGGACGTGGACCATTTCAAGCGCGTGAACGACACTCTGGGCCACGATGGCGGTGACCGCGTGCTGCAGGCCATTGCCGGCCATATGAAGGCCTGCGCCCGCACCGTGGACGTGGTGGCCCGCGTGGGCGGCGAAGAGTTCGCCGTCATCCTGCCCAGCACCGGCGAGGCCGGGGCCCACGAGGTGGGCGAGCGCATCCGCAAGATGGTGGAAGCCGGCCCCTGGCCCGAGATGCCCGTGACCATCAGCGTGGGCACTGCCACCCTGGTAGAGGGCGAGGATGCCGAGCGCCTCTACGGCCGGGCCGATGCTGCGCTGTACGCCGCCAAGCAGGCCGGGCGCAACCGGGTGCAGCAGGGGTGATGCCGAAGGGCCTTATTGCGCCGGTGATTTGAGCTGGGCCAGCACCGCCTGCGCCAGGGCCATGACCCCATCGTCGGTGCGCAGCGCGCTTTCATGCGCGGCGGCCCGTTGCCCGGCGGTGCTGGCCCGGGGGCGGTTGTCCGGGTAGGCGCCGAACTGGGCGATGCTCAGTTCATTGTGGGGGTCGATGTAGAGGCGTTGCCCGTAGCGGCCCAGGGCCATGACCACGCCGGGCGTGCGCACCGGATGCCACCAGAAGTTGGCATAGCCGGTGCCACCGGCACCCGCGCGGCCGGCGCTTGCGAGCAACTGCTGGTTGGTGGCCGGTGGCGTGGCCAGCACCTTGTCCAGCGCCTCGGGCGCCAGCACCTGGCGGCCCGCAACCCGCCCTTTCAGGCGGATCAGCTCGGCAAAGCGCGCTGCGTCGCGCAAGGTGCTGGCCATGCCGCCCGCGGAGAAGGCCAGCCCGGTGGCGTCCACCACGTAGCGGCCCGGCGCTTGCGCGCCCATGGGGCGCCACAGGCGCTGGGAAACGAGTTCGGCCAGTGGCTGCCCGCTGACCCGGCTGAGGGCCAGGGCCACGGCCTCGGTCGATCCGTTCTGGTAATAGAAGGCGCTGCCATGCGGCTCCTGCGCCTGCCCCACGGTGTTCAGGAAATCGAGGATGGTGCCCGGCATGCCCTCGCGCCGGGGTAGCAGACCCACGGCGGTGAACAGGCCGATATCCGGCGGCACGCCCTTCTGGTAGGTCAGGGCCACCTGCATGTCCAGGTTCTGCTGCACCGTGGCCTTGCCGAACGGGGTATCGCGCAGCTCCGGCACATAGCGGCCCAGCTCGGCGCCCAGGTCGATCTTGTGCTCCGAGGCGAGCTGCGCGGCCAGCACGCCCACCACCGACTTGGCCATCGACGCCCAGCCATGCGTGTCCGAAGCCTTCATGCCGTTGAAGTACTGCTCGTACACGACCTGGCCACGGTGCATGATGAGCAGGCCCTCCACGAAGTTCTCCGCCAGGTACTGCCCGAAGGTGGCCTGGGTTCCGTCGGGCAAGCGCAACTGTGCGGCCTGCGGCGCTGACGGCGAGGATGCGCCCGGCGCCCGAGGCGACGCGGGCAAGGGGCCGGGCGCCGCGGCGGGAGCAATCGGGGTGGTGGGTGCGCCCGAGCCTGCGTTGCGCAGGCTCTGGCTCACACCCTGGGACTGGGCCCAGTCCGGTCCTGTGCCCTGGTCGCCCGTGGCCGCAAAGGCACTGGCGCTCAAGGCGATGAGGGCGGCAGATACGAGGTGGGCGCGCCGAAGGGGGAGTGGGTTGCGGGGCAGGTGCGTCATGGTCAGGGAAATGCGGGAGGAGGGGGAAGTGCGGCAGGGCCTCGAGGCCAGGCCGATCAGAACGTGTGGCGCATGCCAACGGCCAGCAGGCGTGCCGAGGGGGCCACGGCTGCCGCTGCCGTGGCGGGCGTGCCGTGGCTGCCGGTGCCCAGGATGCGGCCGTAGAGCACCGTCCTGCGGCTCAGCGCATGGTCGTAGCCCAGGGTCCATGCAATGCGCGAGGCCCGCTCGCCCAGCGTCTTGCGCTGCGCCGCGCTGAACAAGAGCCTGGATGCGGGCGCCACATTCCAGGCGGCGCCGGCGCTGGCCACCCGTGCGCTCTTGATGGCCTCGTCGCTCGACCCGGTGTGCGACACAATGGCAAAGACCTGCACCGATTCGCTGGCCCTGTAGGCCGCCGTGAGTGCCTGGTAGCGCGTGATGACCGGGGCCGGCACCGGGTTGGCGGCGGTGGCGGCTGCGCTGAAGCGCGTGCCCTGGAAGGCGTAGGCGGCGTACAGCGGGCCCCTGTCCCAGCCCAGCGCGCCGCCATACACCTCGCCGCTGCGCTGGTCGCCGCTGGCGGACTCTGCGAACGCATAGGCCGCGTCCGCAAACAGGCCGTTGGCGGCGGGCGTGCGGTAGCGCAGCATGTTGCTGGCACGGGCTGCGAAGGGGCGCAGCGCAGGGGCCGTGGCCGCCGCGGCCGGAAACGGCGAAGCCCCCATGTTCATCGGCGAGAAGACCGTGTTGAGCGCAAACGGATCGGCCCGCGCCATGGCCTGGAACATGGGGGTGTAGGTGCGCCCCAGCTGCACCGAGCCCGCGGGGCCCGCCAAGGCCACCCAGGACTGCCGCGCAAAGCTGAGCGTGCCCGACGCATCGCCCCCGGTGTCGGTATTGAAGCCGGCCTCCAGCATGAAGCGCGCCGACACGCCGCCGCCCAGGTCTTCCGTGCCGCGAAAGCCCAGGCGCGACTCGGCATTGCCCCCGCTCTCCAGCCGTGTCCACGACCGGGGCCCCTGGCTGCCATGGCCGGCGTAGACATCGACCGTGCCGAACACCGTGAGCTGGCCCTGCGCGTGGGCAGGCAGCGACGCCGCCCCGCCCGCCGCGAGCACCACCATGGCCGCGAAGGTCTTGTGGATACCCAAATTTTCTGCTCCCCAGCCCTGTGCATTGCTTCGTTTCATGTGGCTACCAAAAAATGAGGTAGCGCAGTATCACGACAGGGGACTGCAGGGTGGTAATACGGAATATCAATGCATTGCCATCACTTTTTTTGATTCCTTGGGGGCATTGCCTGCGCCATCGCACGCCAGGCGCCAAGCCGCCGACTCGTCTGCCGGTTGAGGTGGACAACCAGCCAGACCGTCAGCCAGGGCGCTGCGGCGATCCCCAGCAGGTCGGCCCGCACCGGCAGCTTCATCGGGCTGCGCAGAGACAGGGTGGCCAGCAGGTACACCAGCCCCAATGCACTGGCCCCGAGGGCCGCGGCGCTGGCCACGGCAGGTCTCTGCGCGGGTGCCACCAGCGCGCAGAGAAACACCGCCATCAGGCCCGGCATCGAGGCACCGCCAATGTCCAGCAACAGGCGCGCGCCCAGCAGCAGGCCGCAGGTCACGCTGGCAGGGTCCTCTGCGTAGCTTGCCAAGGGAGGCGGGCAGGCCGCCACGGGGATCTGGAGGAAGACCCACCACATCCAGCAGCCGATCAGGATTGCGCCCATGAAGACAAAGGGCAGGGCGCCCCAGCGCAGCGCGGTTTTCAGAAATTGCATCGTGTCGTGTGAAGAGAAGAGCCAACGGTGCGCCAGTGTGGTTTCGCTCTGTGAGGCCTGTATGAAGTGCGGGCCGGTGCCGCGCTATGCTCTTCACAGCGCCTGCCCCCATCCGTATTGCATGACACCTGACACCACGCACCAGCCCCCGGGGACCGACTTCCCGTTCTACAACGGCCAGCCCGTGGCGCTGGGCGCGCGCCAGTGGTTCATCGTGCTGCTGGTGGCCATGGCAGCCTACGGCGCGCTGCACGTTCCCGCGGTGGCCGCCATGCGCGTATCGGGCGGCTGGACTGCACTGGTTCCGGCGTTGGCCTTCCCCGCGCTGCCGCTGTTGGCCCTGCGCACGGTGGCGGGGCCGCAGTGGCAGCAGCTGTTTCGGCGCATGGGCTGGCGCGATGTGCGGCTGGCCATCGGCCTGGTGCTGCTCAACATCGTGGTGACGGTGGCCGTGGCGCTGGTGGTTTCCAAATTCTTTGGCGCTGTGCCCAACCCGGTGGTCAAGGCGCTGGCCGCCATGGGCACGGCCGAGAAGATCGTCTTCATCGCCTGCACCATCCCGCACCTGATTGGCGAAGAGATTCTCACCGTGCTGCCCTTCCTGGCTCTGCTCACCTGGCTGGCGGGCCCGCTGGGCTGGCCCCGGCGCCGGGCCATCGTGGGGGCGTGGGTGGTGTCGGCGCTGCTGTTCGGCGCCTTGCACCTGCCGACCTACGGGTGGAATATCGCGCAAAGTCTGGTGATCATCAGCGTGTCGCGCATGGTGCTGTGGCTGGCCTACCTGCGCACCAGGAACCTGTCGGTGCCATCGTTGGCGCATATCCTCAACGACTGGCTGCTGCTGGGCCTGGCCTTCCTGCTGGGGGCCTTGATCAATTGAGCACGGCGGTCAGTGTGGCCGCACCGCGCGCGCCACGCACCCTGCCGCAAGCCAGGACGACAGCACCAACGCCACGCCCACACCCAAAAGCAGGCTGGCGGGCCGCAGGTGATGCGAGCCACCCACCAGGAACAGCAGCCCCAGGGCGCAGATGGCCATGGCTGCGAGGCAGGCCGCAGCCTTCTTGTCTGCGGGCGGGGCCACGGCGGCGCACAGCAGCACAGGCAGCACGGCGGTGATGGCGGCGCCACCCATGTCCTTGGCCAGGTAGACCGCCAGCGGCCAGCTGCATTTCTTGTCGCCGCTGGCCAGGCCGTACCAGACCAGATTTGCAGGGCAGTGGGCCAGCGAAACATCGCCGAGTTGGAGCCACAGCCGAACGCCCAGGTAGATGGCGCCGATGAACACGAAGGGCAGGGCGGCGCAGCGAAGTGGTGGGGACATGGCGCACAGGGTGGTGTGGGATCGATGCCCGCGAGTGTTGCGCGGCCTGGTGAGGCCAGTGTGAAGTGCGGGTGGATGGCCCGCACCGCACCGTGTTTACTCTGGGCCGCCGCCACCGACCACCGCCGCGTGCAGGCCACCTGGGCCGCCGACCAGCAGGCCAAGGGCGTGAAGGATGCCGTGCCCGTGCTCGGGCAGTTGACCAACATGGTGGATGCCGCGCAGCGGTAGTGCAAGGGCGGGACACATCGAACAGGCCAGGCCTGGCCACTGCCTGCCAGTGGACAACTTGTCCAGCGCGGGCGCTCAGTCCATCGCCACAATCGGGCATGGCCGTTGTGGCCGATTCAGCCCCGTTGTATTCCATGTCAGAAAACCGTTTGCACTACACCCTGTACTTCCAGTCGCGCGCCGAGGCCCGCCGCTGGGTCGACGAAGCCGAGGCCACGCAACACCTGCCACTGGATGCGCAGGCCCGGGCGCTGGAGTCGCTGCTCGGCCTGCCCGAAGGCTCGGGCGCCAGCTTCGAGTTTGCCAGTTGCGTGGGCCTGCTGGCCGAACTGGCTGTGCTCGGCCCCTGGTCCCTGCTGCCGGGCGATGGCTGGCCTGCCGGCCTGGCGGAGCGAGGCGGCAAGCTCTTCGGCTGCGAGTGGGACGATGGGGCAGGCGACGGCCAACTCCAGAGCCTGTGGTTCAACGGCCCGGGCAAGGAGCTGAGCAAGAAGCAGTTCGAGGCCGCCGCGCGCAAGATGGACCCGATGGAAGAGGTGCGCCAACTGCTCGCCGGCGACCACCATGAGGCCCTGCTCGACCTGGTGCACCACCATGGTCTCGACCCCGACACCGTGGTAGGCCACTGGCCGCTGATGGTGCACCTGTTCACCGTCAAGGACGGGCGCAACGACACGCCCTTGCCCACCGATGCCATCATCGCGCTGCTGAAGGCCGGCGCGCGTCCCGACCCGGTGGCCCTGGTCACGCGCATGCCCGAGTACGCCACCATGTCGGTGTTTCCCCTGCTGCGCGCGGCCTATGCCTTCGACAGCCAACTGGTGCAGGCATTGCTTGACGCCGGTGCCGACGTGAACGGCACCGATGACCAGGGCGCTACTGCCTTGCATATGCTGGTCGGCTCGTCCGCGCACCTGAGCGAGCCACCCACGCGCTGCCTGCAGGCCGCGCAACTGCTGCTGGATGCGGGAGCCGACGTCAACGCTTTCAGCCCGATCCACGGCTCGCCCCTGGCCCAGGGATGCCATCAGCGTGTGCGCGAATTGATGGTGGCACACGGTGCCCGCATCGCCTGGTCCGAGTCCACCCTGCAGAACGAGATGGCGTCGCGCCAGACCCACGCCGTCTGGACCCATGACCATGCCTGGCTCGATACCTTGTTGGAGCAGTCACCACCCGACGAGGAGCAGCGCCGTCGCCTGCTGGTGCATGCCCTGAAGGACGGCAACCACCAGGCGCTGGAGCGGCTGTGGCGCGAGGGTGTCGACCACGCCCTGGTGCTGGTGCCCGGGATTTTTCCGAACCTGCTGGTGGAGTCGGTCACCGAGCAGCCGGAAATGGATGCCGCCATGCTGAACGACCTGGTGGCCCGCAGTGCCGGCAAACCCGTACCCGGGCAGGACGACCCGCTGTGGGCCGGTGCCGCAGCCTCCACGCTGCGCCACTGGGTGCGCCGCGACAAGCTGCGGCCGCCCCTGGCGCTACTGCAGCAACTGCTGGACCTGGGCCTGCCCGCCGACGCACCGCCCGGGCAGTCCTGCGCCCTGGCTGCGGCCATCGCCGCCCGATGGACCGATGCCGTGGCCCTGCTGCTGGCACGCGGTGCAGACCCCAACCACACCATGCACGACGGCGGCAATGCCCTGCACGAAGCCCTGTACTGGAAGGCCACCGATTGCATCCCCCTGCTGCTGCAGGCCGGTGTGGACCGCGACCGGCGTGACCAGCAGGGAAGAAATGCGATGGAGCGTGCGGTCACCAAGCGCAACAAGGCTGCGCAGAAGTACCTGGCGGCATGAGCGCACCCCATTCAGCGAACAAAGCAGTCAAGACCATGGCAAAGCATGCAAAGGCAGTCATCTGCCCGGCGTCCGAGAATTTCTATGTGGTTTGCGGGGCCAGGGTGTTCCTGCTCTCGTTCGGCTACCTGTGGGAGCTGGGCAAAGAGGGCATTCCCATCGTCCATACCGGAGAGGGATTGAAGCGGGTGTGGGCCGATGACCAGGGCGACATCCTGGTCGAGCAGGCCGACGGGGTTTTCTATCTGGAGCGGGTCGATGGCCAGGGCGGCCTCGCCAAAGCCAAGAAGAAAAAGGCGGCGCCAAAAAAGGCAGCCCAGGTCTACGGCGAGTGGGTCTATTCCCTGGACGACAAACGAGATCCCGTGTCCACCCACTCCGTGAAGCACCCCGATGGCCGCCTGGCTTTCGAGGTGACGGGGCGCTATCTGGATTTTTTGGGGCACTGCGATGGCGACTTTGTGTTCCGCCGCCACAGCCCCAGGGAGATCTTTGCCGTCGATGCCAGCGGGCGTGAGCAGGTGCTCTACCCGCTGGATGAATCGGCCTACACGACGTGGATCGACGGCCGCATCCTGGTTTCGACCCCACTACCCGACTCGCGGGCCCGGTGCGATGTGTACGACGTGAAGGCCAGGGCGGTCATCCAGAGCATCGAGATCGAAGCCGACAGCGAAGGCTTCTACGAACTGGCGGAAATCGGCGGGGCCTGGGCGTTCATGTGGGCTGGCAGGCTGTACCTGCTGGATGCCGATGGCATGGAACCGGCCTTTTCCGGGCAGAAGCTGGATTGCTACTTGGCCGCACAGGAAGGCGTGTATGCGGCGTTTGCGCGCGAGCCGGTGCTTCACCTCCATGACAATCTGTTGGCGCAGCAACCCTCTGCCAGCCTGCACATCCCGCTTGAGGGGTTCTGGTTGTCGTCACTGGGCAAATACCAGGATGGCGTGGTGTGCAGCGCGTATCCAACGGGCCGGCTGACGGGACTGGGCTATATCGTTCTGTCGCCCCATGCCCTGGCCGGCGAGGCCACCGAGGTGGCGTGTGAAGAGCCGTCGTTCACCACCGAAAAGCGCTACGGCGATGGTGGTGATGTCGGAGCATTCACCTGCGTGGTGCAGTTTGCCGACAAGGTTCCGTTTGATACCCTGGTGCGCCATGCGCTGGCGGCCGTGGACGAGGTGTTCGCCCATTACTCGGAAAAGAATGCCGAGACACTGTCCTTCAACGGCACGGCCGAGGTGGAGATGGATGGGGAAGGGCTCAGCCGGCAGCAGCAAAGCGCGCTGGCACAGGTCTGCGATCGCATGGCCGAGCGGTATTTCTTTCGGCGCAGCCCCGTGACGGACGAGGCCTACAACGTCAGATTGGTGTGGCGCGGCGCGATGAATGGGTGAGTAATTGATGGGGAAGGGGCGGGCATGCCCCTGGTCAGGCAAACCCTTGCGCATTGGCATACCATCGCCGCGAACCCCTACAGACTGACAGCGGCGCGAGGCAACGCCTCGCCCCCCACGCCGACCGGCAAGGAACCCATGCGATGAGCGCCTATGACTATGACCTGTTCGTGATTGGCGGGGGCTCGGGCGGCGTGCGCGCCGGGCGCGTGGCCGCATCGCTGGGCAAGCGCGTGGCCGTGGCCGAGGAACACCGCTTTGGCGGCACCTGCGTGATACGCGGCTGTGTGCCCAAGAAGCTGTTCGTCTATGCCTCGCAGTTCCACGAACACTTCGAGGACGCTGCGGGCTATGGCTGGACCGTGGGCACGCCCAGCTTCGACTGGAAGGCGCTGATAGCGGCCAAGGACAAGGAGATCGCCCGGCTGGAAGGCCTGTACCGCCGCGGCCTGGAGAGCAACCAGGCCGAGGTCATCGACAGCCGCGCCGAGCTGGTGGACGCGCACACCGTGCGCATCGTGGCCACGGGCAAAACGGTCACGGCCGAGCGCATCGTCATCGCCACGGGTGGCGCGCCCAACCCGCATGCGGCGCTGCCGGGGCACGAACTGTGCATCAGCTCCAACGAAGCCTTCGACCTGGCCGCGCTGCCGCGCTCCATCCTGATCGCCGGGGGCGGCTATATCGCGGTCGAGTTCGCCAATGTCTTCCACGGCCTGGGCGTGGAGGTGACGCTGATCTACCGCGGCAAGGAAATCCTCTCGCGCTTTGACCACGACCTGCGCCAGGGCCTGCACAAGGCCATGGTGGACAAGGGCATCCGCATTCTGCTCAGCGATGTGATCGAGAACGTGGCCCGGGTGGAGGGCGAGGGCGGCGGCCTCATCGCCACCACCAAGAACGGCGAGACCCTGGCCGTCGACACCGTCATTCTGGCGCTGGGCCGCGACCCCAACACCCGGGGCCTGGGGCTGGAGGCGGCCGGCGTGGCCCTGGACGAGCGCGGCGCCATCATCGTGGATGCGTATTCGCGCACTAACGTGCCCAGCATCTGGGCGCTGGGCGACGTGACCAACCGCGTGCAGCTCACGCCCGTGGCCATCCACGAGGCCATGTGCTTCATTGCCACCGAGTACCGCGGCCAGCCCACCGCACCCGACCACGACCTGATCGCCACGGCCGTGTTCTCGCAGCCCGAGATCGGCACCGTGGGCCTGTCGGAAGAAGACGCCGCCAAGCGCCATGCCGAGATCGAGGTCTACCGCGCCGAATTCCGCCCCATGAAGGCCACGCTCTCGGGCCGCACCGAGAAGATGCTCATGAAGCTCATCGTCGATGCCGCCAGCCGCAAGGTGCTGGGCGCCCACGTGCTGGGCCACGACGCGGGCGAGATGGTGCAGCTGCTGGGCATCTCCCTCAAGGCCGGCGCCACCAAGGACGACTTCGACCGCACCATGGCCGTGCACCCCACGGCGGCCGAAGAGTTCGTGACCATGTACCAGCCCAGCTACCGTATCCGAAACGGCGAGCGTGTTTGACCTGGGGCGGCTTTCCGATTACGCATATTGCGCTAACCCGTGGCCGAAGGACCAATTCTCCTTGGCCACTTCCACCAGGCTGATGAACACATCCTCGGGCCGCACGCCCGGGTTCTCGCCCAGAAGCTGCGTGATGCGCTGGTACAGCGCTTTTTTCTGCTCCAGCGTGCGCGTGTTGTTGGCGGTGATCTGGATGAACACCAGGTCATCGCTGCGCGCCACGCCCAGGTAGGTGGGGCTGTAGCGGAAGTTGGCGGCATCGTGCTCGGTGATGACCATGAACTCGTCGTCCTCGGGCACATTGAAGGTCTCGCGCATGGCGCGGTACAGGCTGTCGCAAAGGGCCTTGCGGTAGGCCTCGGGCTTGCCGGCACGCAGGGCGATGTGGAGCAGGGGCATGGGAAGCGGTCCATCAGAAGTTGAGGTGGCCCCATGCTAGTCATTGCACCTTGTTATTGCAATTGATAACAGAGATAATGCTTGCATATGGCAAAGGCCACTCTGCACCCACCGCCGCAGCCCCAGCAACGCCCTCTGGACCTCGACGCCATCGAAGCCTTTGTGCGCATCGCCGAGCTGGGCAGCTTCACCCGCGCGGCCGACGCCATGCAGACCACCCAGGCGGCGGTGAGTCTCAAACTCAAGCGCCTGGAAGACCGCCTGGGCTGCCGCCTGATCGAACGCACGCCACGCCATGTGGAGCTGTCGGCCCGCGGCGCCGCGTTCCTCGACCCCGCGCGCGAACTGCTGGCCGTGCACCAGCGCACCCTGGCCACCTTTGCCGAGCAGGCCGAGCGCGAGCGCATCGCCATCGGCATCAGCGACCATGTGGCCGGGCCCGATCTGCCCGCCCTCATCGCGCGCATGAACACGCACGACCCGGGCTTGGTGATCGAGATCCGCATCGGCTCATCGGGCGATTTGCTGCAGGCCTATGACCGGCGCGAACTCGACGTGGCCCTCCTGCGCTTCAGCGCGGGCCGCAGCGACGGCCAGGTGCTGGCCGAAGAAGCCTTTGGCTGGTACGCCGCCCCCACCTGGCAGCACCGCGCAGGCGAGCCCTTGCCCATCGTGACCCTGGCCGAACCGTGTGGCGTGCGCGTGGTGGCCAGCCGCTTGCTCGACGAGGCCGGCGTGCCCTGGCTCGAGGCGTTTGTGGGCGGCGGGGTGGCGGCGGTGTCTGCCGCGGTCATCGCCGGGCTGGGCGTGGCGGCACTGGCGCCGCGCATGCTGCCGCTGGGCGCGGTGGACGTGGGTGTGCGGTTGGGCCTGCCGGCATTGCCGCGGCTGCCGGTGGTGCTGCATTCGCGGGTGCGGGGTGGAAGGGGGCGGGAGGCTGTGGGGGTGTTGGGGGCGGCGTTTGGGGGCCCGTTGTCAGGATAAGGCAGACTCGGAATCGCAGAGCTATTTGTCTTTAGCGCTACATTGTGCAGTCCTAAATTTGCTTTCTGCAATGATCGAATCCAGCTATTGGCGCGCAGAGTTGAGGGCTGAACTCGCTTGGCTTAAAAAACATCGCACTTATCGACGGTGGTCTGAGAAACAACAAGTCCTCTTCGAGCGAAAGCTCATGCTTGTTGCGTTCCAAGTTCGCTCGCTATTGGAGCGACCCAAGGTGAATGACAGAGCGCGCAGAGCCACCATGGCCGTGTTGCGCTACAAGAAATTGGAAACAAGCCGTTTACTGTGACTGGTTCGGGCTGGCCTCATGAGCGCTTCGATCTGGAACACCCAGAGTCGGAAACTCTCTCAGTCATGGAAGTATGCAACCAGCTCATTCACTACTATTGGATGCAAACGTGGGTAGAGCAGAAGTCTTTCTCATCCATGCTTGTCTTCTCTGACTACAAGCGGCACAAATGCGCGTATGAGTTCCGAATTGAAGATCTACTAGGGTTGTTCCGAATTTTTGGCGACGATTCATCGGCGATCGTTAGCGCTGGATTTGCATGGGACGCGAAGAAACAAGATTACATTGTCATCAAATCTTCAGGCCCAGAAGAATCGTTGTTTAGCCCACCTGTTTCGGCTTCTCTACGTACGGCATGAAACCCCGCATCATGTACATCGAATGCAAGGCCGGCGGCCTCACCGGGCCTGCCCGCATTGGCCGGGTGCGCTTCTCCAAGACCGGCGCCACCCTTTACTACGCCGGGCAGTCCTTCCAGAGCCAGAAAGGCAGTGGTTTCAAGTCAAACTACTTCGATGAGGCCACGGGCGACCCGTACTGGATATCCGGCCCGCGCAAGGATGGGCGCGATGCGCTGTACCCGACCCATATAGCGCCTGCGGTGGATGCCGATGTGCATAACGAGTACTGGACCAAGGTCCGTGGCCTCGCGGTGCCTCCGCCGATGAAGACAGGCGCCGAGTGACTGGCGCCGCCACTCAATGGGGCATGGCCCTCGCTGCGGTCGCCTTGGCCGTGGTGATCCACATCGCCACCATGGCCCTTTGCGCCATTGGCATGGGCATCCGCGTGCGCAGCGTGTCGTTCGGCATTGGCCCCACGCTGCTGCGCCTGGGGCCCGTGCATCTGCGGCTATTGCCAGTGGCCGGCAGTGTGGTGCTGAAGGACTCGCGGGTAAAGGACGAAGGCGAAGGCGAGGGCGGGGATGCGATGGACCCCGCCGACTTCCACGATGCCTTCAACCACCAGCCGCTGTGGATGCAGGTGCTGTTGCCCCTGACCGGCGCGGCCGCCCTGGTGGCTGCGGGCGTGGGCATTCTCGGCGCCGAGGGGTGGGCGGCCTTTATCCGCGGGTTTGCACAGGTGGTGCTGGGCGCCGTGTCGCCCCTGGGCCAGGCGCAGGTCTATCTGCAATCGTTCCAGGCGTTTGTGGGCGACCATGGGTTCGTGGCCATTCTCGGCCTGGTCTGCGCCAAGCTGGGCGCCGTGAACCTGCTGCCGCTGGCCACCTTCAATGGCGGGCAGGCGCTGGTGAGCCTGGCGAAATGGGGGCAGCCCGAGGTGGCGTGGGACGAGGCCTGGGGCCGGTGGAACCTGTGGGCCAGCCTGCTGTTGCTGGGGGCGTGGGTGGTGGCGTTGGGGGCCTTTGTGGTGCCTTAGCTACCGCAGCGCCCCCAGCGCAAAGCGCGTGGTCGCCATCATGCGGATGTGCTTGGAGGCATTGACCGAAGGCGAATGCAGCGTGCGCATGTCCATCAGGAACACATCGCCGGCTTTGCCACACATCTCGACCAGTGCCGTGCCCGACGCGGCCAGGGCCGGTGCCAGGTCTGCATTGCTGCTTTTCAGTGCGCTGCGCAGCGCACCAGCGGCCGGTGGCGCCAATCGGTGCGAGCGCGCCAGCGCCAGGGTGGCGCCGCCCTGTGGCACCACATCGTCGATCAGGTAGAACGCCTGGATGCCCGGTACCTCATCGGGGTCGGGCCGGGGCGCCACGTCCACATGCCAATTCAACCGGGCCAGCGACCATGCGCCCTGGCGTGGCAGTGAGAGCAGCAACTGTTCGCCCTGTGCGGTGGTGGGTTGCGCGCCCCCCAGTGCGGCGACGGCGGCCTGTAGCTCGGGCGTGCACAGGGCATCGTGCAGATTCGGCGCTTTCACCTGCGATGACAGGCGGGCGATCTGCTGGAAGGCGGGCAGGCGGTCGAGGGCGCTGCCCAGGCTTTTGCTGCCGCTCCAGATCCTGAGGCGCAGGAGTTCGGCAAGGATGCTGTCCTTGGCGGCATTGAGCCGTGGCTTGGGGATGAAGCCCGGTAGATGAAGCACACCTTCGCTGCGGAAGCTGTTTTGCTGTGGCGCGGTCATCGGGGCGCGGTCTGAATTGGCAGGGGGCATGTGCTTGGCCATCCGTCAATCCAGCGCCACGACCAGCAACCGCGACGCCCGCTCCGGACCATCCGCATCCGTAGCCATCAACAGCCACCCGTCTCCATCCAGCGCAATCCCTTCGACCTTGGGCGCCCCCTCCAGGGCCACCATGCGCTGCAGCACGCCATCCGCTCCAACCCAGCCAATCGCAGATGCCACGCACTCACCGTCGGCATAGCTGTCGTCGGTGTTCTCGGCCACGGCGCTGAAGAGCCATCCGCCATCGTTGCCGGGCAGGGCCGTGCCATCGGTAAAACCCAGGGGCACGCCATCCACCGTACCCAGGTCGAACAAGGTGGTGCGCAGCGGCGCCGGTGGCTGCGCGCGCGTGCCGGCCAGCCAGTCCAGCAGCGGTGCCAGCGGGTAGGTGATGCAGGCATTGCGCGCATCGCCCTTGTTGCCGCGCTGCAGCAGGTGCAATGCCTCGTGGGCGGCAAAGGCGCCTTCGATGTTCAGGTCGGCAAACTGCGCGCGCAGGGGCGCGTAGAGGGCGGACAGGTCCACCACCCGTGCAGCGCCACCATCGGGGCGACCGGTGGCATCGAGCGCGATGACAAGGCCTCGCTGCCGGTTGGGCTTGGAGCCGGACCCCAGGGCCAGCAGCGCCCCGTGCGGGTGGGCGGGTGACGCGGGCAGCAGGGCCAGCGCTTCCAGGTCGGGCTTGCGCTTCTTGCGTTCGCGCGGCTCGGTGGGCAGGTCGCCCGGCAGGATGCGGTGCAACTGCACCTGCGGTGCTTGCGGCAGCAAGGCTGCGTCAGCGGGCAGCAGGGCCAGGTGGTGTTCGTCGTCGGCCACCAGGTACAGCCATGCGCCGGCCCGCACCAGGCCGCTGGCCGCGCTCAGGTGCGGCTGGCCACGCGGGTGGGTAGCGGGGTCGAGCAGCAGGTCCTGCAGGTAGGTGGGCGTGAGGTGCATGGCGACGGGAGCATAGAGGAAAGGAGGGGCGGGACCAACGCCATTTGCATGCGATCCGCCTGCCCGAAGTGGGCTAGGATTCCGTGCCTGATATCAATCCAAGGAGGAGGGTGCATGAAATTCCCAACAACCATGGCGTTTCTTGCCGCGGCGGCCGTGCTGGCCCTGCCGGCATGCAGTTCCACCGAAGTCGTGCGCGCGCCGGTCGAGGCCACCATTGGCCAGCAATTGATCGAGCTCAAGAGCGCCTTCAACAACGGCGCAATGAACCGCAGCGAATACGACAGCCAGCGCCGCCGGCTGATCGACAGCGTGAAGTGAAAGGGAGGGCCACGCCATGAAGAACCATATCCGTTGGATGGCCTGCGCTGCCATCGCCTGCGCCTGCCTGGCATCGCTGGCCGGCTGTGTGAGCAGCAGCACCTCGCGCGTAACCGTGCAGGAGGGCGTCAAGTTCTCAAAGGGCCGCGAGCTCGATGACCTGGTGCGCGCCTACGACGCCCAGGCCATGACGCGCAGCGAGTACGAGGAGCTGCGCCAGGTCATCATGAAGCGGCCGAATTGATGGTGGGGCGGCCATGCGGAGTCCTTGAGGCTCGCATCTGTTGCTTTTGCGCGGCGGCGCAGCGTTCATCACCGCAAGTCTTGGTACCATGAACATGAACGCGTGGTGCCCTGCGTCCCCGCAAGGCGCTGCCGAGCAAGCTACGGCCCTGTGCCCCACGACCCATGCCCTTGCCCCCCGTCCTCGACCGCTTTCTGGCTGCGCAGGAGCCCGTGTGGGAGCGGGTGCTGGCCGAACTCAAGGCCGGCAAGAAGCGCTCGCACTGGATGTGGTTCGTCTTTCCCCAGTACAAGGGCCTGGGCCAGAGCGACATGGCCGTGCGCTATGCCATCCAGTCGCGCGCAGAGGCGCTGTCTTACCTCGCACACCCGGTGCTTGGCAGCCGGATCAAGGAGTGCTGTGCGCTGCTGATGGCGCTCGAGGCCTCATCGGCCCATGCCGTTTTCGGGTCGCCCGACGACCTCAAGCTGCGCTCCTGCATGACGCTGTTTGCCGAGGTGGCGGGGGCCGACAGCGTCTTCGCATCGGTGCTGCAGAAGTATTTTGGCGGGGAGAAGGACAGCCGCACGCTCGAACTTCTCGGCTGAGCGTTCTGCGGTCACCCAATTGGGTGATCGCCTCCAATTCGGTCGGGATCTTGCGGACAGTGCACTACCCGAGGGGCATGGCCTGCTACATTTTTCTGTCGTCTTCATCGGTCCCACATACGCTGCGTCGCTTCCATGTTCAAGCATGCCGCATTTGTTGCAGTGTTTGAGGCCGCGCTCTATGCCGGATTCGCTGTTTTCATGATGGTGCGTGCCGGCTCGGGCAGCGGTGCCTTTGTCATCGCGCTTCCATTGGTTTGGCTGGTGCTGGCTGCCAGGCTATGGGTGGGCCTGGCGGTGGCTTCGACTGTGGCACCTGAAGGAGGCACGCGCCTCTTTGTGGCGGCCGTTGCGGTGGGCTTGTTGTCTTCCATTTTTCTCATGCTGGCCCTGACCGGAGGGAGCGGGGGGTGGGGAGCCATGTGGTTTCCGTTCGTGGCTTCAGTGCTCGCGCAAGTGGCGGCCACTGCCCGGATGGCACGCGCGGGGCAGTGATTGATGGCATGCGGCCGAAGACGTCTCGGTGGACGACTCCGGCGCATCGGCATCGCGCGGGCCGTGCCGGCCCTTGGCCTGCGTTAAGGATGCCCAGCGTAGCATGGCCACCATGAAGGACACCACCACCCGCCGCCGCATCCTCCTGGCTCTTGCTACCTTGGGCCTGGGGGCGCACGCCCAGGCGCAGGATGGCTCTGCGGTGCAGGCCACCGACTCGCGCCTCGCTGCTCTGTCCGCAGACCTGCGCCAGCGCTTTGGCGACCTGGATGCCGTGGTGGTGCAGCAGGCGGGGCGCACGCTGCTGGCCTACTACAAGAGCGGCGCGGGGCCGGCCGACCTGCGCGATACGCAGTCGGTCACCAAGTCCGTGCTGTCTTTGCTGGTGGGCATTGCCATCGCGCGCGGCGCCATCGCTTCGGTGGACCAGCCGGTGGCTGAGTTACTGGCCGGGGTGCTCAAGCCCGATGAACCGGTGGCACAGCCTGGCCTGCGTGTGCGGCACCTGCTCACCATGGCCAGCGGGTTCGAGGCGGTGCGGGCGCCCCGGGGCCGTACGGACGATGCGCGCTACCTCATGGCGCGGCCTGTCAAATCGCCGCCGGGCACGGCGTTTTCCTACGACAACCTTGACGCCAACCTGCTCGCCATTGTTCTGGCCGCGGCCGTGAAGATGCCGGTGGCCGACTTTGCGCGCAGCGTGTTGTTCGGGCCGCTGGGCATCACGGCCTTTGAATGGGCGGCGGGTGCGAACAGTTACCACTTCGGCTCGCAGGGGCTGCATCTGCGCACGGCCGATATGGCCAGGCTGGGGGAACTGGTGCAGCGTGGCGGTGCCTGGGGTGGGGTGCAACTGGTGCCGGCCGACTACCTGCGCGCAGCCACCAGCGTGCAGAGCGCGGGCGGCCCGCCGGTGGGCGCGCCCTATGGCTGGCTCTGGTGGGTGAACCCGGCCGCGCCGGGCGGGGGCGAGGTCTACGCCAGCGGCTTTGGCGGGCAGACGGTCTGGGTGCACCGGGGGCTCGAAGCGGTGGTGGCCATCCATGCGCCGGCGCGGGGCGATGTGATGTCGCGCGGGCACGCCGCAGGCGCTTTGCGGGCCATTGCCGAAAAACTGCGCTGAGGGCGACAGTTGGGCCCCCGCCCGGCCGCCCCACCGACGGCCGACTGGCCTGAGGGGCCATCGGCAATTGCGGCTGCGCAAAGGTAACAATTCGTTATAGGATATTCCCAAACCGCCCGTTTCCACCCGTTTTCGACCCTTTGTCCATGGGCACCACCAGCGGCACCCCCCGCACCCCTGAGGACGCTGCGCCCACGCTGCGTCTGCGGGTGCTGCTGCGCTTTGAGCCGGCAGAGGTCGAACACGCATTCGGCGCGCACTACCTCTCGTTCTACCACCGCTACGCCCAGGGCGCGCTGCTGCTGGGCCTGGTGCTGGTGCTGGGCGATTTCCTGGTGGACTGGATCGCCTACCCCGCGGTAGCGGTCAATGCGCTACGGCTGCAGGTGGCCGTGCCCATCCTGCTGGCCGGGCTGGCGTACACCTTTGCGCCACAGGCGCGCCGGCACTGGCAGCCCGTGCTGGCCGGTTTCATCGTGGCGGTGTCACTGTGCCTGTTCTGGATACTGCTGCGCATCGATGCGGCCGGCGGCGAGGGACTGAACTCCTGGGTCGGCATCCTGAACTTCACCTTCCTGGAGTTCTATTGCTTCATCGTGCTGGGCCTGCAGTTCCGCTGGGCGCTGATGGCGGGCCTGGCCATCCTGGGGGCCTTCTGCGCCACGCTGTGGTGGCACCCCGGCCATTCGCCGGCCGAGGTGGCCTACTGGTCTTACCATGTGGTCACGCTGTTCCTGCTGGCGGTGGGCGTGGGCTGGTGGCGCGAGTTCATCGTGCGCAAGGACTACGCGGCCCAGTGGGCGCTGGAGCGCGCGCGCCTGGCCGCCGAGCAACTGGCCCTGGTCAAGAGCGAGTTCCTGGCCACCATCAGCCACGAGATCCGCACGCCGCTCAACGGCGTGCTGGGCATGAACGAGCTGCTGCTCGGTAGCGGGCTGAGCCGCGAGCAGCGCGAGTGGGCCGGCGCGGTGCAGGCCTCGGGCCGGCACCTGCTGGCGCTGATCGACGACGTGCTGGACGTCTCCCGGATCGAGGCCGGGCAACTGCAGCTGGAGCAGGCCGAGTTCGACCTGCGGCGCGAGATCGGCGAGGCGCAGGCCATGTTCGTGCAGCCCGCACTGGCCAAGGGCCTCAACCTGCAGGCGCAGGTGAAGTGGCAGATGCCCGAGTGCCAGCTGGTGGGCGACGCGCTGCGCCTGCGCCAGATCGTGGCCAACCTCATCGGCAACGCGATCAAGTTCACGGAACAGGGCAGCGTGAATGTGCAGGTGTGGGTGGCGCCGGCGCAGGTGGCCGGGCGCGCCCAGGTGGACATCGTGGTGCAGGACTCGGGCATCGGCATACCGGCCGAGGCGCAGGAGCGCATCTTCGAGCGCTTTGCCCAGGCCGACGGATCGACCACGCGCCGCTATGGCGGCTCGGGCCTGGGGCTGGCGATCTGCCGCGACCTGGCGCGCGCCATGGGCGGCGACATCGCGGTGCGCAGCCAGCCGGGCGCGGGGGCGCGCTTCACGGTGCAACTGGAGCTGCCCCTGGCCGGCACCGTGCCCGCCCGTGCCGCAGCGCAAGGGCCGGAGCAGGGCGCTGCTGCTGCAGCAGCAACAGCAACGGGCGCGGTTGCCACCCCGGTGCCGCGGCTGCAAGGCACGGTGCTGCTGGTGGAGGACCATGCGGTCAACCGTGCCGTGGCGGCGGGCATGCTGCGCAAGCTGGGCCTGGCCTGGCGCGAGGCGCACGACGGCGCGCAGGCCATCGAGCAGGTGCGCCAGCACGATTTCGACGCCGTGCTCATGGACTGCCAGATGCCCGTGCTGGACGGCTATGCCGCCAGCCGGGCGATTCGCGGCCTGCCGGATGGCCGCGGCGCCGGCCTGCCCATCATCGCGCTCACGGCCAATGCCGGCGCCGACGACGCCGCGCGCTGCCGTGCCAGCGGGATGGATGGCTTCATCGCCAAGCCCTATGGCATCGACACGCTGGCCGCGGCACTGGCGCCCTGGCTCCAGGTGTTGCCGCAGGCGCTCCCCGAGGCGCCCGTAGTGCCCGCCGACGGCCATGCTGCCATCGACGCGCGCGCGGTCGAGACCCTGCTGTACCTGGACGAGCATGGCGGCACCGGGCTGCTGCGCGAGGTGGTGACGGGCTTCCTCGACGCCGCTGCGCAGGGCCTGGCCGCCATGGAGCAGGCGCTGGCCGATGGCCGGCTGGCCCAGGCAGCGCGCATTGCCCACGGCCTCAAGTCCTCGGCCGCCCATGCTGGCGCGCTGGAGATGGCCGAAGGCATGCGCAGTGTGGAGCGCCATGCGCTCGCCGACGATGCCCATGGGGTGCGCCAGGGGCTGGCGCGCATGCACGATACCCGTCGCCGCACCGCGGCCGCCCTGCACGCCGTGCTGGAGGCGCACCCATGAGCGCCGTGGCCCTGGCACCGCTGATCGCGCAGCCGCCCGGGCAGGGGGCTGCCGCCGCCGTTCGGGTGCTGATCGCCGACGACGACCCCGGCATGCGCGCCATGCTGCGGGCCGCCGTGCGCAAGCTCGGGTTCGAGCCCGTGCTGGCCGAGGACGGAACCTCGGCGCTGCTCGCGTTCCGCCAGGCGGCCTGCTCGCTGGTGCTGCTGGACGTGGAAATGCCCGGCCTCAACGGCTACGAGCTGTGCCGCATCCTGCGCGGCGAGGCCGGCCCGTTCGTGCCCATTGTCCTGGTCACGGGCAATGACGACGTGGCCTCGGTCGAGAACGCCTATGCCGCCGGCGCCACGGACTTCATCTCCAAGCCGGTGAACTGGCCCATCCTGGGCCACCGGCTGCGGCACCTGCTCAAGAACTTCGGCATCCAGCGCGACCTGCAGCGCGCGCAGGCGCGCAACGCCGCCATCCTGGACGCGCTGCCCGACCTGCTGTTCGAACTCGATGCCCAGGGCCGCTTCATCCAGTGCAATGCGCCAGCCAGCGAAGAGCTGGCCACGCCCCACCGCGCGCTGGTGGGGCGCACGGTGAGCGAAGCCCTGTCGCCCAAGCTGAGCGAGCTGGCCATGGCGGCCATTGCCGAGGCGCGCACACTGGGCCATGCCCGGCCGCGCACCTACCGCCTGCACCTGCCCGATGGCGAGCGCTGGTTCGAACTGTCGGTGGCGCGCAAGATGGCCGACGGCCTGCAGGATGGGCCGGACGGGGCGGATGGGCAGGAGGGCCCCACCTTCATCGCCCTGTCGCGCGACGTCACCGCGCGCAGGGATGCAGAGCGCCGCATCTCCGATCTGGCCGACTCGCTGCGCCAGGCCAATGCCGACCTGCGCCGCGCCAACGACCAACTGCAGCGCCAGGCCTTTGAAGACCCGCTGTGCGGCCTGCCCAACCGCGCCCTGTTCAACGAGCGCCTGGACCTGGCCCTGCGGCGCATTGCCGCGCAGGGCGCGGCCACGGGCGCGGACCGGCCTGCCGAGCTGGGCGTGATGTTCATCGATCTCGATGGTTTCAAGCCCATCAACGACAGCTTCGGCCATGCCGCGGGCGACGCCGTGCTCAAGGAGGTGGCGCGGCGCCTGCAGTCCGTGGTGCGGGGCGTCGAGCTGCTGGCCCGGCTGGGCGGGGACGAGTTCGTGGCGCTGATCGAATCGCCCACGGCGGGCGAGGATTCCATGCGCCTGGGCAGCCGCATCATCGAGGCGCTGCGGCGCCCGTATGCCGTGGGCCGGCACCGGGTGTCGCTGTCGTGCTCCATCGGCGTGGTGTTGCACCCCCGGCAGGAGCCCTCGGGCGACCGCCTGCTGGCCTGTGCCGATGCGGCCATGTACGAGGCCAAGCGCGCCGGCGGCAGTTGCTGCGTGCTGTACGAGAAATCCATGTCCGACGAGGGCACCGAAGAGGTGCTGATGCGCCAGGCCCTGCGCGAGTCGCTGGAGCGCGGCGACCTGGTGCTGCACTACCAGCCCAAGGTGGATTGCACCCTGGGCCGCGTGCAGGGCCTGGAGGCCCTGCTGCGCTGGGAGCATGCGCAGTTCGGCCAGGTCAGCCCCGAGATCTTCATTCCGCTGGCCGAGCGCTATGGCCTCATCGGTGCCATCGGCCACTGGGTGATCGACACGGCCTGCGCCCAGCTGGCGCAATGGCAGGCCCAGGGGCTGCGCTGCCGCATCTCCGTCAACCTGTCGCCCCACCAGCTGCGCCAGCCCGACCTGGTGGAGCGCATCGGCCAGGCTCTGGCGGCGCACCGGCTGCGGCCTTCGCAGCTGGAGTGCGAGATCACCGAATCGACCATGATGGAGCACTCGGTGCAGGAGCGCGCCACGCTCGAACGCATCGGCGCCCTGGGCGTGCGCCTGTCCATCGACGACTTCGGCACCGGCTACTCGTCGCTGGCGCACCTGCGCCACATTCCGGCGCAGCAGCTCAAGATCGACCGCAGCTTCGTCACCGACCTGGCCAGCAGCGAGCAGGCCCGCCACGTGGTGCAGGCCGTCATCCAGCTCGCGCACGGGCTGGGCATGGAGGTCGTGGCCGAGGGCGTGGAAACACCGGCGCAGATGCGGGTGCTGAGCGCGCAGGGCTGCGACCTGGTGCAGGGCTTCCACGTCGCGCCCCCCATGCCCGCGGCGGACGTGCCCGGCTGGATGCGCGACCGCGAGCACACCCCCAGCCTGTGGAGCCCGCTGATGGGCCCGGCCGGCTGAACGGGTGGGCTCAGGCAGGCTCCGGTGCCGGCATTGCCGCCGTCCTTTGCGCCACGAAATCCCTGAGCACCCGCACCAGCGGTGTGAGCTGGCGCCGGCTGGGCACCACCAGGAACAGCGGCGTGGGCTCGGTCGCCCAGCCCGGGCACAGGGCCTGCAGCCGGCCCGCGGCCAGGTCGGCCGCCACGTCCAGCCCCGCCTTGTAGGCAATGCCCTTGCCCAGCAGGGCCCAGCGGCGCACGGCGTCGCCGTCGTTGGATACGTTGACGCTGCGCACGCGCACCGTCACCTCAGGCCCCTCGCCCGGGGGCGCAAAGCGCCAGCGGTCGTGCACCTCGTCGCCGAGCATGAAGCACAGGCAGTCGTGCCCCGTGAGCTCGTGTGGCGTGGCGGGTGCGCCGTGCCGGGCGATGTAGGCGGGCGATGCGCACAGCACGCGGCGCACGCCGGGCGCCAGGGGCAGGGCGACCAGGCCTGAATCGGGTGGCTTGCCATAGCGAAAGGCGGCGTCCACCGGGTCGCTGTAGACATTGGCCACGCGGTCCGACAGCTGCAGGCGGATGTCTACCCCGGGGTGCAGCTCCTGGAACTCGTGCAGCCAGGGCAGCAGCACATTGCGCCCCAGGTCCGACGGGGCCGACAGCTGCAGCACGCCGCGCAGCGCCTGCTCGCCCGCGGCCAGCTGCTGGCTGGCCTGCTGCAGCGCGGCCAGCGCGGGGCGGCACTGCTCCAGGAACAGCTCGCCCTGCTGCGTGAGCCGCAGGCTGCGCGTGGAGCGCACGAAGAGCTGCACGCCCAGCTCGGCCTCCAGCCGCTTCAAGGCCGCGCTGGTGGCGGCGGGCGTGAGGTCCAGCGCGCGGGCGGTGGCCGAGAGGCTGCCGTTGTCCGCAGTGCGTACAAAGATGTCCAGATCCTGGAGGGATTTCATGGAGGAAGGGCAGGGCGGTGGCGTTGATCTTCAATATTTTATTGAAAATGGCTTCAATGCGTGGGTGGTTTTTCAATCAAAAAGAAATGAAGACTATAGCGGCATGCAAACGGCGAACCCGCCGACCCTACCTGGAGCCACCTCGCATGACCGCCACTTCGTCCCCCTTGTTCCGCCCCCTGCAACTGGGCCCGTTGAACCTGCCCAGCCGCATCGTGATGGCACCCATGACGCGCGCCCGCAGCAGCCAGCCCGGCGACGTGCCCAATGCGCTGATGGCGCAGTACTACGCCCAGCGCGCCAGTGCCGGCCTGATCGTGACCGAGGCCAGCCAGGTCTCGCGCCAGGGCCAGGGCTACAGCTTCACACCCGGCATCTACAGCGACGCGCAGGTGGAAGGCTGGCGCCGCGTGACCGATGCCGTGCACGCCGAGGGCGGGCGCATCGTGCTGCAACTGTGGCATGTGGGCCGCATGTCGCATGCCAGCTTCCATGCCGACGGGCTGCCCGTGGCGCCCTCGGCCATCGCGCCGCAGGCCCAGGTGTGGGTGGCCGGTGATGACGGCGTGGGCCGCATGGTCGACAGCCCGGTGCCGCGTGCGCTGAGCGTGCCCGACATCGCGGCCGTGGTCGGCGATTTCCGCCGTGCGGCGGCCAATGCCATGCGCGCCGGCTTCGACGGCGTGGAGATCCACGGCGCCAATGGCTACCTGATCGACCAGTTCCTGCGCACCACGTCGAACCAGCGCACGGATGCCTACACCGGCGCCACGCTGGAGGGCCGCACCCGCTTTGCGCTGGAAGTCGCCGCCGCCGTGGCCAGCGAGGCCGGGGCCGAGCGCACGGGCATGCGGCTGGCGCCCTTCATCACCCAGCGCGGCATGGACTGCCCCGAGATCATTCCCACCATATTGCACCTGGCGCGGCAACTCGACGCCACGGGCCTGGCCTACCTGCACCTGGTGGAGGCGGACTGGGCCGATGCGCCGCAGATACCGCTGTCGTTCCGCACCGCGCTGCGCCAGGCCTACCAGGGCCGCCTGATCGTGGCCGGCGGATACGACGCCGCGCGCGCCAACCAGGTGCTCAGCGATGGCTTTGCCGACCTGGTGGCCTTTGGCCGGCCCTTCATCGCCAACCCCGACCTGCCGCGCCGCCTGGCGCATGGCCTGCCGCTGGCCGCCTTCGACCCCAAAGCGCTGTTTGGCGGCGCTGCGCAAGGCTACAGCGACTACGCACCGTACGAGGCGGTTGCCGAGGCCATGGCCTGACCCCCCTTGAAGTCGATTTTGTTGTTTACTCTCCTTTGAAAGGATCTTCTCCATGAAAGCCGTCGGATACCAGAAGCCCCAGCCCATCGCCAACGCCGAGTCGCTGCTCGACATCAGCCTGCCCGAACCCGTGGCCACGGGCCACGACCTGCTGGTGGAGGTCAAGGCTGTCTCCGTGAACCCTGTAGACACCAAAGTGCGCAACAGTGGCGCCCCGGCCGAAGGCCAGCCGTACAAGGTGCTGGGCTGGGACGCGAGCGGCATCGTCCGGGCCGTGGGCCCCGACGTCACCCTGTTCCAGCCCGGCGACCGCGTGTGGTACGCCGGCTCCATCGCCCGCCCCGGCACCAATGCCGAGCTGCACCTGGTGGACGAGCGCATCGTGGGCCATGCGCCCCAAAGCCTGGACTTTGCCCAGGCTGCTGCGCTGCCGCTCACGGCCATCACCGCGTGGGAGATGCTGTTCGACCGCCTGGGGGTGCAGCCCGGCAAGAAGCCAGAGGGCAAGACGCTGTTGGTGATCGGCGCATCGGGCGGGGTCGGCTCCATCCTGGTGCAGCTGGCATCGCGCCTGACCAGCCTCACGGTGATCGGCACCGCATCACGCCCCGAAACCCAGGCATGGGTCAAGGAGCTGGGCGCCCACCACGTCATCGACCACAGCCAGCCGCTGGCCGAAGAACTCAAGGCCATCGGTTACCCCACGGTGGACTATGTGGTCAGCCTGACACAGACCGACGCCCACCTGGCGCAGATCATCGAGGCCATTGCCCCCCAGGGAAAATTCGGCCTGATCGACGACCCCAAGGCGCTGGACGTGATGCCCTTCAAGCGCAAGTCCGTCTCCATCCACTGGGAGTTGATGTTCACTCGCTCGCTGTTCGGCACGGCCGACATGGTCGGCCAGCACCGGTTGCTCAACGAAGTCGCCGCGCTGGTCGATGCCGGCTTGGTGCGCACCACCCTGGCCGAGCGCTTTGGCAGCATCAACGCCGAGAACCTGAAGAAGGCGCATACCCTCATCGAATCGGGCAAGGCGCGGGGCAAGGTGGTGCTGGAAGGCTGGGCCTGACAGGCATAGGCAGCCTGGGTGGGGCTGGCGCTGGCTGAGGGCCGCGCTGGTCCCGGCCGCGGGATCAGCGCAGTTTTCAACTTTGCTTGAAGCAAAATCGTCGTACAACTTCACACAAGGCTGGTAACCTTCGCACTCTTTTTCAAAGGCAGGCAATCCCCCATAGGGGTGAATGACCTGCCATTCACAGGGAGTGAATGCCATGGCCACCAGCAAGCCAGAGACGAAGCCGCCCGCGCGCAAGGCAACTGCAAGAGCAGCCGCAGCGGCGAAGTCTTCGACTTCCACGACAACGACCAAAGCGCCCACCAAGGCGCCCGTGAATAAAGCCCCATCCCCCGAGAGAAGCAAGACGGTGGCCCTGGCCAAGCCCGCGCCAACCCGCAGCGTGGCCGCCCCGGCCAAGAAGCCGGCGGCCGTGGCCAGCAAGCCTGCAGCGCCCGCCAAAAAGGCAGCGGCGGTGCCTGCCGCCAAAAAGCAACCCGCCGCCAAGCCCGTGCTGCTGTCGGGCGACAACCCCCAGATCGCCAAGGCCGACGGCGACGCGCCCGTGCAGGCTTATATCGCCGCCATCCCCGACGACTGGCGCCGCGGCCTGTGCGCCCGGCTCGATGCGCTGGTCGAAGCCAATGTGCCAGCAGTGACCAAGGCCGTGCGCTGGAACTCACCCTTCTACGGCATTGCCGGGCAGGGCTGGTTCCTGGGCTACCACGTGTTCGCCAAGTTCATCAAGGTGAGCTTCTTCAAGGGCGCATCGCTGGAGCCAACGCCCGAAGGCGGCTCGGGCGAAGATGCGCGCTGGATCAACATCCACGAAGGCGGCTTGGACGAGGCGCAGATGGTGCAGTGGATCCAGCAGGCGGCGGCGCTGCCCGGGTGGGGCAAGAACTGATACGGCGGGCGCTTCAAGACCGCTGCGCGGGTGCCTCGCGTGCCAGCCGGGTCTGGATCAATGCCACCTCCTGGCGGGCCAGGTCGAGCAGTTGCTCAGCGCTGAAGGGCTGCGCAAGGAGCACGGTGTTGTTGTTGTCCGACGACGCGCAAAGCTGTATGCGCGCCGGTTCCCCCGCGCTGTCGAAGAGCACGCGAAACACCCGGGTGCTGCGCTGCGGGTGCCATTCGACCCGCTGGAAGAAGTAGCTGCGCGCGACCGGGTTGTCGACTGGCTCGGGCACCAGGCCTGCGGTGTCCTGCAGCAGCGCATGCAGTTCCTGCCGGTTCATTCGGTTCAGGCCTTGCCGGGAGGCACTTTCTTGCGCCGCTCCAGCCACTCGAAGATCCCCATGCCCGCCAGCATGGCCAGCACAAACACCACGGCCTTGGGCTCGCCCGTGCCCAGGGACACGATGGCCGGGCCGGGGCAAAAGCCCGCGATGCCCCAGCCGATGCCGAAGGCCAGGCTGCCCAGCACCAGGCGATGGTCGATCTGGCGCGCGGTGGGCATCTGCATGGGCTCGCCCAGCACGCTGGTGCGGCGCCGGCTGGCCAGGGTGAAGCCGAACACGCCGACCACGATGGCGCCGCCCATCACCAGTGCGAGCGAGGGGTCCCACGGGCCGGCCAGGTCCAGAAAACCCAGCACCTTGCCCGGGTCGGTCATGCCCGAGATGATGAGGCCCAGGCCAAAAACCAGGCCGATGCCGAATTCAGAAATGCGTTTGAGCATGGGCTATCCCTTCTTTGCTTTTAGGCCAGCACGTGGCGGACGATGTACACGGTGGCGAAGCCCGCTGCCATGAAGGCCAGCGTGGCCACCAGCGAGCGCAGCGACATGCGCGACAGCCCGCACACGCCATGGCCGCTGGTGCAGCCCGACGCGTACCGCGTGCCCACGCCCACCAGCAGCCCGGCCAGCACCAGCATGCCCCAGCCGGCATCGATGCGCACCTCGCGCACGCCCACGACCAGCCGGTAGAGCAGGGGGGCGGCCAGCAGGCCGAGCACAAAGGCCACGCGCCAGGCGATGTCCTTGCCGCCCTTGCTCCCTTGTGGATGCAGCAGCCCGCCCACGATGCCGCTGATGCCCAGGATGCGCCCGTGCAGCAGCACGAAGGCGGCCGCCGCGAGGCCCAGGATGAGGCCGCCCGCCAGGGCCGCCCAGGGGGTGAAATGGTTCCAGTCGATGTGCATGCGCGGTTTCCTGTTTCAGGCGTTGTGGCTCTTGGGTCTGTTTGGCCCCGGCTCAAGGTTGCGAGTCTTTTTTCTTTTCTTCGATGAGCCGCAGAAGAAGGGAAATCTCTGGTCGGCCAGACCAACTGCCCAGCGTGTAGGAGAAAAAGTAAAAGGAGAACGCGAAGTAGATGAGGCTCAGATCTTGCGACTGGCCGGACCACAGTATCCGCACTCCTTGGTAGAGCATGAACAACGCTCCCACCAAGATGATGGCTCGATTCATGCGCCAGGCTTTGTGCTGTTTGCGCAACCAGTCAACCATCTTCTCTTCTTGCTCATTGAGCTGCATTCGGATCTCCCTCAAAAAACATTGCGCTGATTCTCATATGGGCATGCGGTACCCGAAGAACTCATGGTCCTCGTTGTACCCACCCTGGCCGGCGCCCAGGTCCTTGAAGTCCTCGACGAACTCGATGGCTGCGATCCATTTGACCATCTTGAAGCCCAGTTCGTTCTCGCAGCGCAGGCGCAGTGGCGCGCCGTGCAGCACGGGCAGGGCGGCGCCGTTCATCTCGTAGGCCAGGATGCTCAGGTGGTGGTGCATGTTCGAGACCTTGTGCACGTCGTAGTAGCGCCCGCCGTCGCCGCCGTCCGCCAGCGAATAGAACACTGCATACCGTGCCTTGGCCTGGGGCTTGACCGCCTCCATGATGCGGCGCACGGGCACCCCGGTCCATTGCGCCACGCCCGACCAGCCCTGAATGCAGAAGTGCGTGGTGATCTGTTCCTGGCGCTCCATGGCCTTGAGCTCGTCGAGGCTGAAGCTGGCGGGCTGCTCCACCAGGCCGCCCACGCGCAGCCGGTAGTCCTGGAAGCCATTGGCCACCAGGGCCTCGTATTCGGGCGAGGCGGGCATCGTGCCGTTGGGCCAGAAGTGAGGCGAGATGTCGGCTTCGGTCAGTTGCGATCGGGGGTCCCACCATTCGGCCAGGCCCTTGAGCCAACCGACCATGAAGTGCCCGGCCTTCTGCACCAGCCGGGCATTGCGCAGGGTGAAGGGTGAGGCCCATAGCCAGGCCAGCACCAAGATGGCCATGGCGGGCAGGAACAGCGCGAAGCCCGACCAGGAGGCATCGTGCACGCCCGCGAACATGTGGTTGGTGTTCTCGCGCAGGCCGGTGATGAACACCATGACCCCGTGCGCCGCGATGAAGGCCACGAACCAGGTGAACGAGAGGAAGTGGATGGAGCGCGCCACCTGCCGGTTGAGCACCCTGCCCAGCCAGCCGAGCCTGTTGGAAAACGCCGGCCCCTGCAGGATGCCGGTGGCGATGGACACTGGCGCCGCAATGAACACGGTGATGAAGTAGGTCAGCTGCTGCAGGCTGTTGTAGCGCGTCCACCCCTGGTCCACGGGGAAGTTGAGCGAGGCGTACTGGATGGCGGTGGACACGGCGTTGGGCAGCACCTCCCAGGTCAGCGGCACGATGCGCTGCCACTGGTCGGTGGCGAACAGCAGCACGTAGAAGGCGATGCCGTTGAGCGTCCACAGCAGGTTCACCGAGAAATGCCACCAGCGTGCCAGGCCGATGGTGTGGCGCAGCCCCGGTATGCCCAGCCACTGCGGTAGCGTGACCGCATCGTCCTTGGCCGTCCAGATGCGGTCTTTGGGCACCTCGTGCTGAAAGCGGAACCACTCGGTGCCCGGCGTGCTGTCGCGCCGCCAGTACAGGCGCGGGTGGTCCGCCAGAATCTGGATGCCCGCCCGGATGATGAACAGCATGAAGAACATGTTCAAGAAATGCTGCAGCCGCAGCCACCACGGAAAGCCCGATTCGACCCGTGGCGCGGCCTGGGCAATGCCCGGGTATTGTGCGATGAAGGCCTGCACCGTGGGCAGCTCGCGCAGGCTTTGCGCCGTGGCCACGGCGGCCAGCAGCAGCGCGGCGCCGATGGGCAGCGCCCACAGGGTGTTGTACCAGCGCTGGCCGATGCGGATGTGCGGCAGGATGCCCTGGCGCGGCGGCAGCCAGTGGCTCAGGCGCACGCGGTCGTCCGCTGCGGACAGTGACTGCGCCAGCGGGTCGTGGCCCTGCGGTGTGTGTGGCGCGCGTGGTGTGTTCTGCCCGGTGTCGTGCATGCGGCCTTCCCTCCCTTGCGCCGCAGAATAGCGCAATCCCCGGGGGCGGGTGGCCCCTGGCCGCCGGCTCAGCCGCCGGCTTCCACCAGGGCCTTGCCCGCGGCGCGCAGCACCTTGCCCGCACCCTCGCCCAGCAGCAGCGAGCCGCTGCTGAACGCGCCATCGACCAGCAGCGACAACTGCGCTGCCGTGACTTCGGGCTTTTTCAGCCCCATGCGCTTGCACAGGGCCGCCAGGCGCCGCTTTTGCTCCAGCCGGTGCGTGGCCGATATGGCGCGGGCCGGGTGGGCCGGGTCGGCGAACTCGGCCGCCACATTGAGCTGCGGGCAGCCGCGGTAGCCGGGGCGGGCCACGCGCTCGCCCACCCAGGCGAGCAGGGCGTCGAGCTCGGCCGCGGCATCGGGGGCATGGGGGGCTGCGGCCTCGTCCCATTGCTGCCAGAACTCCTTGTCTTCACGCTCCAGAAAGGCGGCGACCAGATCGTCCTTGGTGCGGTAGTAGCGATACAGGCTGGTCTTGGCGATCTGCGCGCGCTCGATGATGAGATCGATCCCCACGGCGCGCACGCCCTCGGCATAGAACAGCTGGCAGGCCGTGTCCAGGATGCGTTGCTGCACGTCGCCCGCAGGCACGGGTGGCGTCGTGGCGGGGGCGCTGGCGGCGCCGGTCTTGCGGGGGGCGGTGGGGCTCATGGCGGCATTGTCCCACAGATCGTGTTGACACGATACAGACCTGTATGTAGCATCGCGCCACCTTCAACAAAACGTACAGGTCTGTATCGTGCCTATCAACGCCTCCCTCCCTTTCTCTTCTTCCCCTGCTGCTGCCCGCCCCGTGCTGGTCTACGGTGCCGCCGGGCATACCGGCCGCTTTGTGGTGCAGGCATTGCAAAGCCAAGGCCACGCCGTGCTGCTGGCCGGGCGCGATCTGGGCAAGCTGCAGGCTGCCTTCCCGGATGCAGCGGCCGAGCAGTTGCGCGTGCAGGGGCTCGATGGCGACGCCGCTGCCCTCACAGCCCTGCTGGCCGAGAGTGCGCTGGTCGTGAACTGCGCCGGCCCCTTCGCCGACAGTGCGCCCCAGCTGCTGCAGGCCGCGCTGCAGGCCGGCGTGCACTATGTGGATGTGTCGGCAGAGCAGCCCACGGCGCGCGCGGTCTTCGAGCAGTGGGGCGGGCGCTTTGCTGCTGCCGGCCTGTGCGCCGCACCGGCCGTGGCCTTCTACGGGGCCGTGGGCGACCTGCTGGCCACCAGCGCCATCGGCGACTGGCCCGATGCCGATGCCATTGACATCCACATCGCGCTGGACAGCTGGCACCCCACCGCGGGCACGCGCAAGACCGGTGTGCGCAATGCGGGCCAGCACATCGTCTACCGCGATGGCCAGTTCCAGCTGCCGCCCGCCGTGCCGCCGCGCAAGGCCTGGGCCTTTGCCGCACCGTTCGGCGAGCAGGCCATGCTGGGCTTTTCCAGCGCCGATGCCGTGACCATCGCCCACCACATCCGCGTGCCGGACGTGCCCGCCTGGATGAACGAAACCCCGCTCACCGAGCTGCGCGCAGCCGACACGCCCGCGCCCGTGGCGGTCGATGAGTCAGGCCGCTCGGCCCAGCGCTTTCTGGTGGACGTGGTGGTGCGCCGGGGCGGCGAAGAGCGCCGCGCCAGCGCTGGCGGGCAGGACATCTATGCCATCACCGGCCCCCTGGCCGCGCAGGCCGTGGGTCGCATCCTGGCGGCCAAGGGGGCGCTCAGCGGGGCCCTGTCGGCAGGGCAACTGGGCGATGCGCGCTCGTTCCTGCAGGCACTGGCACCCCAGTATCTGCAGCTGGATTTTGGCGGGTGATGCGGCGGCCCGGCACAGGTTCTAAGGCCCACCATGGGGGCCTGCACCACGCCTGCCTGCAGTCAGGGCTTGGGGAATCGCGCCACACCGTTCTCAAGAGGCATGCGCAGTGCGTTGGTCAGATAGGCCACGGTGCGATAAAAGCCTGCCAGCATCAACAACTCCAGGAGAGCCTCCTCGCTGAAGTGTGTCGCAAGCCCGGACCACAGTGCATCGGGCACGTCGCAGCCCTGGTGCAGCGCATCGCACAGGCGAATGAGCAAGCGGTCTTCATCCGTCCAGCATGGGTCATCCGCACCGCCAGCAGCGGTCGAACGGATCTGCTCGGCGGTCAGGCCGGCGACCCCTGCGAACACCGTGGCGTGCACGCCCCATTCGTACTCGGATCGGCACAGTGCCGTTGTCCGATCAATGACGACCTCTCTTTGGCGGATGCTGAGGTGGCCCTTGTCCAGCAGGCCTGCAGCGAAAAATTTCTGGGCCAGGCGGGTGTCACGCGCCAGTGTGGCGAACAAGTGCAGCGGCGGTTGCCCCTTCATGACGCGCTCGATGGTGGGCGCGATTTCGGGATCGAAGGGCATGGGGGCTGGCGCGATGCGGCAGGTCACTGCGGTCTCCTTGGGGTAGGTAAAGTAGCCCATCGTAGCTTTTTATGCTGTAAAAAGTAAAGCATGAAGAATCCAGAAATCGGCCAGGCTGTCAGAGGCTCGACCACCGGCCGGCCCATCATGGTGGCCCTGGACCTGCTCGGGCGGCGAACCACCTTGCGCCTGCTGTGGGAGCTCCGGGGCGATCCGGCCACGTTCAGGGGGCTGCAGGAGGCCTGCGAGACCAACTCGCGGCTGCTGAACATGCGACTGGCCGAGCTGAGGGCCGCTGGCCTGGTGGACCACGCTGAAGGGGGCTACCAGCTGACCCAGGAAGGCCGGCGCCTGTGCGAAGCCCTGAACCCGCTGCTTGCGTGGGCCGAGGGCTGGGCGAAGCGGGAGAAGAAGAGGGCCGACGGCGGCCGGTAACGCCAGACCGCACGAGGTAGAGCACGGCAGGCGCCAGCGGACAGGGCAAGGGCGGGGGCAAACCGCTTAGAATCCGCCCCCCTTCACCGCGCTGCCCTCCCGCCCCATGCCACAGATCGTCGTCGACCAGCTGCGCAAGAACTACCGCATCCACGAGCGCGACCCGGGCGTGGGCGGCGCCCTGCGCGCGCTGCTGCGCCCGCGCCACCGCACGGTGGAAGCGCTGGCGGGAGTGTCCTTCGCGCTGGAGCGCGGCGAGCTGCTGGGCTTCATCGGCCCCAACGGGGCGGGCAAGTCCACCACCATCAAGATCCTGGCGGGCATTCTGCGGCCCGATGGCGGGCGCGTGCAGGTCAATGGCCGCGACCCGTTTGCCGACCGCGAGCGCCATGTGGCGCACATCGGCGTGGTGTTTGGCCAGCGCACCCAGCTGTGGTGGGACCTGCCGGTGGGCGACGGCTTTCGCCTGCTGGGCGACATCTACCGCGTGGACCCGGTGCGCCTGGCGCGCACGCGCGACGAGCTGGTGGCGCTGCTCCAACTGGAGCGCCTGCTCGACCAGCCGGTGCGCCAGCTCTCGCTGGGCCAGCGCATGCGCGCCGAGATCGCGGCGGCCCTGCTGCACGAGCCGGACATCCTGTTCCTGGACGAGCCGACCATCGGGCTCGATGCACCCTCCAAGCTGGCCGTGCGCGAGTTCGTGCTGCGTGCCAACCGCGAGCGCGGCACCACGGTGCTGCTGACCACGCACGACATGCACGACGTGGAGGCGCTGGCCCAGCGCGTGATCGTGATCGGCCACGGCCGCGTGCTGGCCGACGGCCCGGTGGAGGCGTTGCGCGCCCAGGTCATGGCCGCACGCCGTGCCGAAACAGGCTTGCAGGCGGATGCCGAGGACGACGAGGGCATGGCCATCGAGGCCGTCATCACCCGCTTTTACGCCCTGCACAGTGCTACCGAAGTGTGATGGGCATGCAGACGGAGACTTCCATGCCTTTGCACGAACGGCTGCGCCC
Organism: Acidovorax sp. FW305-C-20-28; assembly: GCF_058783375.1. Taxonomy (NCBI): domain Bacteria; kingdom Pseudomonadati; phylum Pseudomonadota; class Betaproteobacteria; order Burkholderiales; family Comamonadaceae; genus Acidovorax; species Acidovorax sp. FW305-C-20-28. The sequence goes on from NZ_JBYSYM010000018.1 coordinate 57,047, forward strand.
CTACCGGGCCGCCTTCGCCTCGCGCTTTCTGCAGATGCTGCAGTACCGCACGGCGGCGTACGCGGGCTTTGCCACGCAGTGCTGGTGGGGCGGCATCAAGGTGATGGTGCTGGCCGCCTTCTATGCGGGCAGTGCCGGCGATGGTGCGCCCATGTCGCTGGCCCAGGCCATCACCTACACCTGGCTGGCCCAGGGGCTGCTGGCACTGTTGCCCTGGCTGGGCGACCCCGAGGTGGCGCAGGCCGTGCGCACCGGCTCCATCGCCTATGACCGCATGCGGCCGGTGGATGCCTACACCCTGTGGTTCGTGCGCTCGGCCGGGTGGATCGCGGCGCGCGTGCTGCCGCGCCTGGCGCTGATGCTGGCCTTTGCCGGCGTGGCGCTGCCCCTGGCGGGGCTGGGCGCCTGGGCCTGGCAGCCGCCGGCCGGGGTGGGGGCGGGCCTGGCGTTCGCGGCGTCGGCGTTGCTGGCGCTGCTGCTGTCCACCGCGCTGGTCATGCTGCTCAACATCGCTGCGGTGGCGGCGCTCAACGAGCGCGGCATCAACGCGCTGGCGGGGCCGGTGGTCATTGTCTTCTCGGGCAACCTGCTGCCGCTGGTGCTGCTGCCCGATGCCTGGCAGACGGCCCTGCTGCTGCAGCCGCTGGCGGGGGTGATGGATATCCCTGCGCGCATCTATTTCGGGCAGTTCGCTGGCTTGCAGACGTTGGGCGGCCTGGCGCTGCAGGCGGGATGGATCGTGCTGCTGGTGGTGCTGGGCCGCGCGGCCATGCGGCGCACCATGCGGGGCCTCGAGGTCCAGGGGGGCTGACATGGGATCGCTGGCTTTGTTCGCCCGCCTCGTGCGCGCCTCGCTCGCGGGGCAGGCCCGCTACCCGGCTTCGGCCCTGATGCTCACGCTGGGCCAGTTCCTGGCCACGGGCATCGAGGTGATCGGGGTGTGGGCGTTGTTCCACCGCTTTGGCGAGGTGCAGGGCTGGGGCATTGGCGAGGTGGCGCTGTTCTATGGGCTGGTGAACTGCATGTTTGCCGTGGCCGATGCGCTGGGCCGTGGCTTCGACGTGCTGGGCACCGAATTTCTGCGCACCGGCACTTTCGACCGCCTGCTGCTGCGCCCGCGGCCCCTGGCCTTGCAACTGATGGGGCATGACTTTCGCATCAGCCGCCTGGGCCGGCTGGCGCAGGGCTTGCTGGTGCTGGCCTTTGCCACCGTCCAGGCCGGCATCGCCTGGACACCCGCCACCGTGGCCATGGCCCTGTGGGCGCTGGCGGGTGGGGTGGCCCTGTTTCTGGGCATCCTGGTGCTGCAGGGCACGCTGTCGTTCTGGACGGTGGAGAGCCTGGAGATCGCGAACGTCCTGACCTACGGCGGCGTGCAGGCGGCGCAGTACCCGCTGGCGCTGTATGCGCAGTGGTTTCGCCGCGTGCTGACCTTTGCCGTGCCCCTGGCCTGCGTGGCCTACTACCCGGTGCTGGCCATCCTGGGCAAGGCCGACCCGCTGGGCGCACCCGCGTGGGTGGGGCTGGTGTCACCGCTGGCGGGCTTCGTGTTCCTGGCGGCGGCCTTTGGGGCCTGGCGCGTGGGCGTGCGGCACTATGCCTCGACCGGGAGCTAAGGCAACGCTGAACAAGTCCCTCGCGCGCCGCGCGCCCCGCTTTGGGCGGTCTGCGGCGTTGCAAATGCTCGCCATAGCATAGGCTATGGCTGCGCTTTGCGCCTGGCAGCCCATCCCAAACCAGCGCACGCGCCATCGCGAAGACTTATTCAGCGTTGCCTTAATCGCAAAACAGTGTCCCTGCGGCGTGCCGTGGAACTGGGCTTGGGCTTTTGGGCGGGCCCGTGCGATCATTCCCGGCGATGACCAACACGGGAGCTGCAGAGTGAGCGAGATAGCCAAGGTCGAACCCCAGGCTGTGCAGGAGGCCCCCTCGGGCCTGGACGGTATCGAACGCGTGGTGGCCGAGCCGCTGCGCTTCAAGGCCAAGCTGGCCATCGGTGAGAACGCGTACGCCTCGCTGCGCATGGTGAACCGCGGGCGCGAGCTGTGGGACGTGATCGGCGCTGCCGGCGCGGGTGCGGCGGTCGCCAAATCCAGCCTGGTGGCCTCGGCGTTCTTTGCGCCTTCGGGCGTGGTGGGTGCGCTGGGCATGGGTGCGGCGGCCACGCCGGTGGGCTGGGTGGCACTGGCGGCGCTGGCCTCGGGCGGCGCCTGCTACGGCATGTACCGCTGGCTCGGGGCGTCCAAGGGCAGCCGGGTCATCGAGATTCCGCGCTGCCTCAACACGCCGCTCGATACCCTGGGCCTGGCGCTGTTCGACCTGATCGCACCATTGTCGCTGCGGTTGGCCGCAGACGCCCAGGGCGTGGTGCCGCCGCAGCGGCGCGATTTTCTGGCCGCGCACCTGGTGGACGAGTGGGGGCTGGACGCGCGCTTTGTCGCACGCGCCATGGCCGCCATCGAGCCCGGGCTGGCCGATGCGCAGCCCCAGGAGCTGGCACGCGAGCTGTCGGCCTTTCTGCATGCCAACCCGGACTGCAACCACCAGGTCATCGCGGCCGAGATGGGCGTCTTCCTGGCGCAGATGCTCGGCGCTGGCGGCTCGGCGCTTGCCGAGCCCGAGCAGCAGTTGCTGGCCCAGGTGCAGCAGACCTTGCAGACCCCACCCCCGGGTGAAATCGCCAAAGCCTGGACCCAGGCCAAGGGCCATGCGAACCACTATGGAGGCCAGGTCGCAGGGGCAGCCGGCAAGGCGGCCGCATGGACCAAGGAACAACTGCCAACAGCGCAACAGATAGGGGAACTCACAATGCGTGGTACAGAACTGCCCGGACAGATTGCGGGCGCGGTGGGCAAGGCAGCGTCGTGGACGAAGGAACAGATGCCCACCCCCCAGCAGGTGGAAGAACTGAAGAAGCGCGGCGAGGCCCTGACGGGCCAGGCGGTGGACGGCCTGCGCACGGCCACCCAGGCCGCGCAGGAGGCACTGCCCAGTGCCGAACAGGTACAGGCCGGCGCACGGCGCACGGGCCAACTGGCGCGCCAGGGGATCGACCGGATCCGCGCCAAGCTCGGCCGCTGAGCCAAGAGGGCCGGGGGAAGGAAAAGACCGGGAAGGGGCCTCTTGCCATCAATACTGTATTTAAATACAGTCTTGGTTTTCAACGAAAGGCCCACCATGCTCCACGGTAGCTGCTGCTGCGGATCCGTCCGGTTCGCGCTGTCCCGCCCGCCCACCATGATGGGCACCTGCCATTGCACGCGCTGCCGCAAGCTCGGTGCCAGCACCTTTGTGTTCGCAGAGCGCGATGCGTTCACGCTGCTCGCGGGGGCCGACTGCATCACCACCTACGAGCCGCCAGCCCCCTACCAGTACAAGCGCTGCTTCTGCGCGCGCTGCGGCACCTCGCTGGGCGAGGTCACGTCGGGTGACAAGGCCTTCCCCGTCGCGGCCAATTGCTTCGATGACGAGCTCACGCTGGCCAACCAGTTCCACGAATTCGTCAAGGAGAAGCCGCACTGGGTGGGCATCTGCGACAGTGCCCCGCAGTTCGCGGAGCACCCCCACCGGTAGCCGCTGGCGGTCATTCTGGACAGGCGTTGCCTGCGTTCCGGCTGGCAGTACGCACCTGTCTATGATGCCGAGCCTATGAAGACACCTGTGCTCGCCTTGGCCTTGCTATCGTCGCTGCTTCTGTGCGCTTGCGACGACGCGCAGAGTGCCCGCATCGAAGACACGCGCAGCCGCCTGGTTGGCACTTGGTTGCGCGAGGCCGAGTCCGATGGGACCAGGGTGCGTGTGGTCGTTGTACTGGGCCAGGACGGCAAATTCAGCGAACGCGCGAAATTCGTGGCGCCGGACGGTCATACGGAAAGCGAGCATTTTGGTGGTGAATGGAGCTACGACGGCACCAATTTCAAGCGCCGCTATCTGCAGCAAGGCGGTCGCCAGTTCTCGGGTGGAGGCATCCGCTATGCCACTTACCAACTCACATCGCTGACCCGCACGGATTTCACCGGCAGGGACAATCGCGAGGGCCGCGAGATCACCTACCAGCGAGTGAGTGAAGACACCCAGCCATGACTGCGGCCTGGGCCAATGCCCTGGCTACCGCTCCTGCGCCGCCAGCCTCAACCCCAGCCCGATCAGGATCACGCCCGAGATGCGCGACTGCCAGGCCATGAAGCGCGCATTGCCCACCAGCCGGTCGCGCATGCGGTAGAGCACGGAGACCAGGGCCAGCTCGTACAGCGTGTCCATGACCGCCATGGTGGCGCCCAGGATGAGCATCTGCACCACCACCGACCCCCGCGCCGGGTCTACGAACTGGGGCAGAAAGGCCAGAAAGAACAGCGCCACCTTGGGGTTGAGCGTTCCGGCCAGGATGGCCTGCGTGAGCGGGGCCTTGTTGCCTGTCGGGGCGGCTTTTGTGGCGGATTGCGGTTGCGGCTGCGGGCCCGCCTTGGCGCGCAGCGCCTGGATGCCCAGGTAGATCAGGTAGGCCGCGCCGGCGTATTTCACCACCGCAAAGGCCAGCGCCGAGGTGGCCAGCAGCGCCGACAGGCCCAGTGCCGCAGCAGCTGCATGGATCAGCGTGCCCACGTTGAGGCCCACCGCCGTGAGTGCGCCCGCGCGGCGTCCGCCCGTGAGCGTGTTGGCCAGCACCAGGGCCTGGGCCGGGCCCGGCACCAGGATCAGTGCTGCGCTGGCGGCGACAAAGGTGGCGTAGGAGAGGGGGTCGATCAGCATGGCGGTGTGCTTGTTGTGGCAGGGGAATGCCGGGGCGCCACAGGGGCTTTGAAAGTGCGGGCATCTGCGCGTCGGATATTCTGGCGCCTCTGTGTTATTAATGCAAGTGTGTTGCGTTTATATTCTTGAGGGAGCGCGATGGTTGCGAAAGATGAGAACCGGGGGCGGGCCCGTTTGGACGGGCTTCACATTGCCGAGAGCCCGCCCGGCCAGGCGCCTGCCTGGTCGGCGCATGACCGCAGCTTTGCCGTCGAGAGCGAGCTAGTGCTGTGCCTTGCCGATGGCCGGCTGGGCTACGAAGTAGCCCGCGTGGCGCCGTATGTGAAGACCTATGCCGATGAGGGGCCGCAGGGTGCATCCGAAGATCGCGAGGGTGAGGACGACGGCCATTCCTTTGTGGCCTGGCTCGGCGGTGAGCCCGCGGGCGAAGTCCGTCTCTCGCGCCACTGGAATGGCTGCGCCAGCATCGATGACCTGGTGGTGGGCCAGGCCTTTCGGCGCAGGGGCGTGGCCCGGGCGCTGGTGGAGCATGCCATCGCCTGGTCGCGTGCACAGCAACTGGCCGGCGTGGTACTGGAGACGCAGAACAACAATGTGGCGGCCTGCACGCTGTATGCGGCCTGCGGGTTCACGCTGGAGGGCTTCGATGCGGGCCTGTACCGGGCCCTGGAGCCCGGGACACGGGAGGTGGCCCTGTTCTGGTACTGGCGCGAGCCGCACTGAGGGCGCCGCCGAGGTCGCCCGATGACCCGGGGCCGTCATCCGGGGCCGCTATAGTGCAAGGGCAGGGCCATGCCTGGACGCACCGGGGCATGGTTCTTGCGCAAGGACCGACAGAACCTGATGTCTTGAACGAAGGAACGCCCCACCGATGCCCGGACCCTACCTCGACGCCCCGATCTTCATCAAGGACATCTACGAAACCCAGGTCGACACTGCCAAGACCCCGTTCTTCTTCAACGATGGCGGCATGCCGGTCTACCTGACCGAGCCGCCCCAGGGCCTCACCCCGCTCACGCCCACGGCCACCGACCCGGCGCTGGCCGTGGGCAACGAGTACCTGGTGGCCGATGTGCTGGGCATCAAGTCCACGCCGCCTTATGGCGTGGAAACGCAGATGGGCTTTGCGGCCGAGGAGGTGGTGTTCGCGCCCCTGTGGGCCACGCGCAGCATTGCGGCGGCGTTCGGCATCACGCTGGTGGAGCCGGGGCAGGCCGTGCGGATCGAGAGCCCGGTTACCGAACTGCAGCAGGTGGAGTACGAATATGGTGCCTTCGCGGGCCACTGGTCGCCCTACCAGGGCACGGGCAACGCCTTGCTCAGCGTGGTCTGCACCGACCTGGAGCACCATGATTTCCCGCACGTGTTCGCCTCCACCGACCCGACCAAGCCGCTGGTGATCTCGGTGGGCCGCTACTGGCCGGCGCTGGGCAAGATCCGCCTGGCCGACCTGTGGGTGCCGCGCGGCAGCGCACTGTATGTACCGCCCAAGCCGGCCAGCAGCGACCCGGCGGCCGTGGTCGATCTGCACAACAACCGCAACTCGGCGCGCGCCTGCTGGGGCGACATCCACCAGAACAGCATCAAGACCCACACACTGCTGCAGACCGAAGGCGGGTATTTCTACTGGTACTGGAACGCGATCGCCACCGTGCACAGCCGGCCTCTTGCCATTGGCTGATGCCACGGACAGGGAGAGCATAAAGATGGAAATGACCGATGTGCAGGAACTCAGCGGTAGCGACAGCGACAGCGTGGTCTACAAGACCCTGCTCGAATCCACCCGCGCCATCCCCTGGAAGATCGACTGGGCGACGATGAAGTTCGCCTACATCGGGCCGCAGATCGAGCCGCTTCTGGGCTGGCGCCAGGACAGCTGGCTCACCGTGGACGACTGGGCCACGCGCATGCACCCCGAGGACCGGGACTACGTGGTCAACTTCTGCGTGGCCCAATCCAAGGCCGGCGTGGACCACGAGGCCGACTACCGCGCCCTCACCAAGGACAACGGCTATGTGTGGATCCGCGATGTGGTCCACGTGGTGCGCAAGCCCGATGGTGAGGTCGAGGCGCTGATCGGCTTCATGTTCGACATCACCGAGCGCAAGAAGACCGAAGAGAAGCTGCTGGCCCTGCAGAAGGAGCTCGAGGCCCTGTCGTTCAAGGACGGCCTGACCAATATCGCCAACCGGCGCCGCTTCAATGCCGCCATCGAGCTGGAGTGGGAGAGTGCGCGCAAGGGCGGTGGCGCCAGTGGCGCGCCCGTGTCGGTGCTCATGCTCGACATCGACTTCTTCAAGCAGTACAACGACCTGTACGGCCATGTCCAGGGCGACGACTGCCTGATCGCCATCGCCCGCACGCTGAGCCTGGCGCTCGAGAACCCGCGCGACCTGGTGGCACGCTTTGGTGGCGAGGAGTTCATCATCCTGCTGCCCGGTGCCGATGCGCATGCCGCCCTCAAGGTGGCCGAGCGTTGCCAGCGCCTGATCCAGAAACAGGGCATCGCCCACGCCCAGTCGCCGCACGGGCAGCGCGTGACCCTGAGCATCGGCGTGGGCACGGCCACGCCGGCCGACTATGCCAGCCCTTCGGACTTCATCGCGGCGGTGGACCGGCAGCTGTATGCGGCCAAGAAGAATGGGCGCAATCGGATTGAAGTCGTGTAGTGGAATTGGAGACCCATGGGGTGCATTCTTTCTTTTAACGGGCCCGACGCGGACGTAGCGCAATTGCTTGCACTGAGCCCGGTGGAGCCAGTCCGTGCCCGACGACGTGGAGAGCCTTTGAGCTCCCGGCCGGGCAGCCGATTGGCAGTCACCTCCGGCGTCACGTTACAGATCAGCGATGCGGAGTTCGAAGAGCTGGAAGAGCAGCAGGCGGACGCCATCCAGTTTCTCAACGACCATTCCCAGGCGTTGCAGGCCATGCGTAAGGTCGAAGGCGCGGAGTCGGCTTGCCTGGACTTCGGCATTGCCATGCGCAGTGTCATTGTCCAGTCCGACACTTTTCCCGCTGAGCTGATTGCAGCCGCGGCCAAGGTGGGCTGCTCTTTGGTTCTGACGCAGTATCCCACGGGGCCCAAGGCCAGAAACCTGCGGCGCTACCGCAAGGCATTCCGGGCCTCGGCCCGCTGACGCGGGTCTTCGCGCGAAGGGCGCTTAGCGCAGGTCCGCCGCACACGGCAGGTACAGCCCCTCCGCCGTCGTGACCGAGCGTGCCGCACGCACGGCCCGGGCCGTGGCGATGGCGGTCACCTCGGCGGCCATGGTGGACAGCACCATCATCCCCGGATTCTTGCCCGACACCCCCGTGCCCAGGGCGAAGAGCGTGTCGCCATCGGACATGGTGTGCACCGGGTTGATGCTGCGCGCCAGGCCATCGTGCGCGGTCACGGCCAGGCGGTGGGCCTGGGCCTTGGTGATGGTGGCGTCGGTCGCGATCACGCCGATGGTGGTGTTGGTGCCGGCCAGCAGCGGCCTGGGCGGCTCGCCGCGCAGCAGGGCACGGCGCGTGTCGCGCAGTTGTTTGCCATCATCGGTGCGGGCGCCAGCGATCACCTGGGCGGTGTCGGGGTCGACCACATCGCCCAGCGCATTGCAGGCGATGAGGGCACCCACGGTGACGCCACCCACCGTGATCGACGCCGTGCCGATGCCGCCCTTCATCGCATTCTGGATGCCGAAGATCTTGCCCACCGCCGCCCCCGTGCCGGCGCCCACATTGCCCTCGGCCGGGTCGGCGCGCGAGGCGGCTTCGCACGCGGCATAGCCGGCAGCGGCATCGGGGCGGATGCGCATGTCGCCCACCAGCAGGTCGAACAGCACGGCGCCGGGCACCAGCGGCAGGCGGCCCACCACCACATCGAAGCCGATGCCATGCTCCTCCAGCCAGCGCACCGCACCGCTGGCGGCGTCCAGTCCCCAGGAGCTGCCGCCCGCCAGCATGATGCCGTGCACCTTTTCCACCAGGTTCGATGGATCCAACAGGTCCGTCTCGCGCGTGCCGGGCGCGGCGCCGCGCACGTCCACACCGCCCACCGCGCCATCGCGCGCGAGGATCACGGTGCAGCCCGTGGGCCGGCGCGCGTCGGTGAAGTGGCCGACCTCGATGCCGGGCACGCGGGTGATGCTGCCGGCGTCGTGGCTGGTGTGGTGGCTGGAATGGGCGGGGCGGGGGGCGGGGGAACTGGTCGTTGGGGTTGTCATGGCCTGTGATTATGGGCGGTGGAATGCGGGGCACCCCATCAGGAGCAGACAGGGGACTGGCCTGTGTGCGCATTTTCGTAGGCCAGGGGCGCGATGCGCAGGAGATGCTCAGGCGCAGCGCTTTCGCGAGGTGCTGGAGCTGGCGCCCGAGGATTGACACTCCCCGCACCCATCCCGCTGGGGTAGGGCGCTGCCAGGCGCTGCGGCATAGCATGGATTCTTTGCGAAGGTGCCGTGGCGCGTGACATTTGTCACCGACCGGCGCAGCGGCGCGCGCCACAATAAGCCGACAAGACCAAAGAGAGGAAGGATCCGATGATGATGAAACCGCTATGGCGCCAGGCGTCAGGCTGCCTGCTGCCTGCGCTGCTGGCGGGCGTGAGCCTGCCCGGCACCGCAGGGGCCCAGACGATTGCCACCGGCGCGCGCCACGGCATGGCACTGCAGGCCGATGGCAGCGTGCTGGCCTGGGGCGACAACCGCCTGGCCCAGCTGGGCCAGGGCAAGACGATCTACGCCAGCACGGCGATCGAGATTCCCCTGCCGGCCAGGGCCGCGGCCGTGCGCACCAGCAGGACCACCGCGCTGGTGCTGGACGAAGAGGGCAATGTCTGGAGCTGGGGCACCAATGCCCGGGGGCAGCTCGGGGACGGAACGCGGGCCGACCGGGCCACGCCTCAGGTGGTGTTTCGCGGCGCGGTGTACATTGCCAACGGGGGCGATGCCACACCTTCGTTCCTGATCGACAAGAGTGGTCAGCCCTGGTGGTGGGGGCCGTTGCCGTCGGGCGTGGATGCCGCCGTGCCCGAGCGTGCCGCACAGGTGCCTGCGCGGCTGGTGCGCATCGAGCACCAGCTGCGCGCCACCGTGGCGCTCGACGAGCAGGGCGTGGTGTGGTCCTGGGGCGAAGGCGCGGCCTGCGCGGGCAGTGGCGCTGCGGCCCTGGTGCCGGTGGCCATGCGCGGCGTGCCGCCCATCGTGGATTTCATCTTCGAGGCCCAGGGGCCGATCAACTACCAGTCTCCGGCCATCCCGGCGAGGGGCCCCGTCTCACGCGTCACGGCCAGGGATGCCGATGGCCGTCTGTGGGTGTGGGGCACCGATCCCCTCCGCATTCCGGACGGATTGCCCTCCCCAGGGCTCACCTATTGCCCGGCTGAGCGCTGGGCACAGGGCTACGACCCCTTCGCGGGCCGTGACAGCATCCACCCGGACCTGGAGGAGGCCGGCGTGAAGCTGCAAAAGGTGGTGCATGGCGGCAGCGGTTCCCTGGGGTGGACAGCGCAGGGCGATCTGTGGCGCTGGCGGTATGTCCCCACGGTGGAGATTCCCGGCGGCCCGCTCATGGCGGTGGAGCGTGTCGCCACTGGCGTGGTCGATGCCAGCGGCCACAACACCTCTTTGCGGGGCGTGCTGCCGGTGCTGATGTACATCACGCGCGACGGCAAGCTCCACGCCATGGGTTCCAACACAAGCCTGCATCTGGCGGTGGCCGCCGATGCGGCCGGTGGGGCTGAATCGATCGCCAGCCCGCGCAAGCTCTCGCTGCCGGCCGCCGCACTCAGCCTGCACGCAAGCGAGGCGGGCAGCCATGCGCTACTGGCCGACGGGCGGATCTTCCGCTGGGGCCTGGGCGCCGTGCAGTACGACGGGCAGGCCAGCTTCCTGGGCCGCAGCTTTGTGCAGACGCCCACGCACATTCCGCTGGAGGCGCCAATCAAGCGGTTCGCGGCGGCGCAGGGCCAGTGGCTGGCGGTGGATGCCGATGGCAAGGTCTGGAGCTCCGGGGGCTGGGGGATCGATCCGGTCCCCCACAGCCGCCCTGCGGTGGTGGGGGGCTCCACGGGCCTGCCGCTGGCGCGCAGCGTGTCCGTGGGGGGCAACGGGCATGGCGCCATCCTCGGGGTGGACGGCTCGGTCTGGACCATTGGCGGCAGCCGCGAAATCTTCCCTCCCTTCCAGGGCTCCGATGTCCATGCGTCCCTGGCCCTGTCGTCGGTACCCAGCAAGGTGGGGGGGCTGCCTAATACCATCACGCAGGTGGCGACGGCCGATGGGAGCTACGGCGCTGCGTACGCGCTGGACGCGTCCGGCACCGTCTGGTTCTGGGGTGCGCAACCCCTGTACGGGATCGCCGGGCAGGACAGTGCGGCGCTCAACCGGGGAACGTGGCTCGTGCGCACCCCCATCGTGCTGCCGCTGCCGCACAAGGCCGTCTCCATCCACGCGGGCGACTTCAACGTCTGTGCCGTGCTGCAGGATGGCTCGGCGCAGTGCTACGGCAAGCTGTTCAACGCGCACCGGGGCCGGCGCCTGCAGTTGCATGCGCCCATCCAGGAGATATCGATGGGGGTGGACGAGGACCGCGCCGACACCACGGCGACTGCCCGGCGCGGCGGCACGGTCCACCTGCGCCTGGCCGATGGCACGGTATGGGCCATGGGCCTGGGCCGCCAGGGACAACTGGGATCCGGTGCCTACGCCAGCTCGGCAGAGCCCATTCCCGTGGTCAACGAAGCCGGCACCGGCGACCTCGACCTGGCCCCTTCGGTGCCGAATGGAACGGCGACCGCCGCGAGCCGCCCCCCGTTCCGGGTGAAGACGCAGCTGGCGGGCAACCTGCGCAGTCTGTCGCTCACGGGCGAAGTGTTCGGCAGCGCCGGCACCCCGCCAGACGCCAATGTGTACGCCCTGGCCTCTGCCGGGCCCCTGGGCCCGGGTGTCTGGATGCAGCTCGATGCGCAGGGCGCCTGGAGCCCGTTGCGCTGGCCAGTGCCTGCCGTGGCCAGCAACGCCCAGCTGGGCAGCGAAGTCCAGTCCCTGCCGCTGAATCTGCGGCCCCAGCCACTGCAGCAGGGCTCCGACATCACGGGCCTGCGCCTGTACATCGGCTACGGGCGCGATGTCGACGAGATGCTGGCAGCCAAGCGCTTTCGCGAGGTGCTGGAACTGGGGCCCGATGCGACCGGCATGGTCCTGCCGTCGGACTTTTGATCCGGGAGGATATGCCAAGTTTTATTGGACAAGGGCGTGCTGTACGGGAGATGCTGCGTGCCAGGCGTTTCCGAGAGGAGTGACTGTCTCCACCCGTCCCACAGGGAGCCCAGGCCATGTGCTTGCCCATCCGCCGTCTTGCATTGGCTGCCGCCGGCACGGCGCTGTTGCTTGGCCTGAGCGTTGCCAGTGCCCAGACCCTGGCCAGCGGCGCGCGCCATGCGCTGGCCCTCACGCACGATGGGCGCGTGCTGGCCTGGGGCGACAACGGGCTGGCACAACTGGGCCAGGGCAAGACGGCCTATGCCGCCACCCCGCGCGAGATCGCCCTACCGGCACGCATGGTGGCCGTGCGCGCCGGCCTGAACAGCGTACTGGCGCTGGACGACCAGGGTAATGTCTGGAGCTGGGGCACCAACCGCCGGGGGCAGTTGGGCGACGGCACGCGCGCGGACCGGGGCACGCCGCGCACCATCTTTCGCGGGGCAACCGCCATTGTCAACGGCGACGAGCGCGGGCCCTCGTTCGCCATTGATGCCGAAGGCCAGCCCTGGTGGTGGGGGCCGCTGCCCTCGGGCACCCTGGCGCTGCTGCCTGAGCGCGCCGCCCGTGTGCCCGCGCGGCTCACCCGCATCCAGCAGGCTGCCAGCACCACGGTGTCGCTCGACGACCAGGGCACGGTCTGGTCCTGGGGCGAGGGCGTGGCCTGTGCTGCGGACGCCGGCCCGCGCGGGCCCGAAGCGGTGTCCGGCCTGCCGCCCATTGCAGACCTGCTGATGCAGGGCTATGCCCCTTCACGCGACAAGCCGCTGCATGACCCCCAGCCGCCACCGCGCCAGTATGGCCCTGCCTCCCTGGTGCAGGCAGTGGGCCTTGATGGCACGCATTGGCAGTGGGGCGAGTCGCCCGTGAACCCCGGCGTGCGCCGCATGCCCGGGGACCGCATGCGCCACTGCCCGCCAGGGCGCATGGACGCCACTTACAGCGTCCTGCGCCTGCGCGATTACCGCCACCCCGACCTGGCCGCGCAGGGCGTGCAGATCGCGCGCATGCTGGATGGCGATGGGCTCTCCCTGGGTCTCACGGCCGAGGGCGACCTGTGGCAATGGCAGCAGTTGATCGAAGGCCACCCGCGCGACGGACGCACCACGCTGCGCCGCGTGGCCAGCGGCGTGGTCGATGCCAGTGCCTTTGCCAGCCAGGGCAATCCGCGCCGCGCAGGCCTGCTGTACATAACGCGCGATGGCAGGCTTTATGGCCAGGGCGCCAACACCAGCCTGCACCTGGCCAGCGGAGACGCAGAAGTGGATTCCTCCTCCAGCCCGCGCACCGTGCCACTGCCGGGGCCCGCGGCCAGTGTGCACACGCGGCCCTACGGCAGCTACGCTCTGCTGCGCGATGGGCGCCTGTTCCGCTGGGGGCTGGGGGCGTGGACCTCGGACCCGTATGCGCACTTCGAAGGCGGCGTCTTCCCGCAAGACCCGGTGCACGAAGCAGTGCCCGCGCGGCTGGTGCGGCTGGCCACCTCGCACCACCGCTGGCTGGCGCTGGACGATGAAGGCCGTGTCTGGACGTCGGATGGCTGGGGCGCTGCGGTGCGCCCGCGCGCCGACCCAAGCCGCCCGGCGCTGGTGTTCAGCCAGGGCGGCATGCCCGCCATGCGCGAGGTGGCCATGGGAGGGTACGACCACGCGGCGCTGCTGGCGGTGAATGGTTCGGTCTGGGAGATGACGGGCGAGCCGGCCGTGCCGGTCAGGGTGCAGGGCCTTCCCAGGCCGGTACTGCAGATTGCCGCCATGGGCGACGGCAGCGCGCGCGCCACCTACGCGCTTGATGCGCAGGGCACCGTCTGGTACTGGGGGCTGAAGCAGCGCTACGGCACCACCGGGCCCCGGCCCCAAGGCTTCTGGGGTGGGCCCATCAAGGAGCCCACCGCGCTGCCCCTGCCGGACAAGGCCGTGGCCATCCATGCCAACGACTACAGCCTTTGTGCGATCCTGCAGGACGGATCGGCCCAGTGCCTCGGCAAGATCTTCAAGGAGCACACGGGCATGCGCTTCGCTCTGCACGCGCCCATCCGCGAACTGTCTTTCGGCGTCGATGGCATGGACGACCCGGAGTACATGGACCAGCGGGGCGTGGAGCACTATGGCACCGTGCATTTCCGGTTGGCCGATGGCACGGTATGGGCTTGGGGACGCGGGCGCCAGGGGCAGCTGGGCCATGGCAGCTATGCCAGCAGCGCAGTGCCTGTTGCGGTGGTCGACGAGACCGGCATGGCCGACCTGGACCTGGAACCCCGGGGCGCCAATGCACGCGTGCCCCAGCGCCCGCCGTTCAGGGTACTGGCCGAACTGCGCGGCAACCCGCGCGCGGTGTCGCTGCAGGCACAGGTCTTTGGCGGCACGCCTGGGGCTGTGCCTGCCTGCTCCGGCCATTGCCGGTTCTATGCCTTGCTGGCCAGCGGCGCTGCGCCCGGCCCGGGGGACGCGCAGCCCCAGGGCAGCTGGGTGGCACTGGACGGCCAGGGCCGATGGGGCCCCGGTGAGGAATACCGCTGGCCCGCGCCTTCCAGCGATGGGCAGCCTGCGCCGCGGGGCGAAGGCCAGTCGGTGCGCCTGCGCCTGCTGCGCAGCGAGCACGGCCCCGTGCCAGCCGGCACGCGCCTGTACCTGGGCTATGGGCGCGATGTACAGGAGATGCGGGCCGCACGGCGCTGGCGCGAGATGCTGGACCTGGCGCCCGAGGACGTTGCCGAGGCGCAGGCCGTCGGGAGATTGAACTGAGCCGGCACGCTGTGCAGGTGCAGGCTGCGCCCGTCAGAACAAGGTGTAGTAGCTGTCGTAGCTGCGCAGCCAGAGGCTGGGTTGCCGCGCTTCATGGTCGAAATCGAGCTGCAGCAGGTTGGCGCGCGGCAGGGCGCTGTCCACCACCAGTTCCTTGTCGTTGGCAGCCTCTTCCACCTCGCTGAAGGCCAGGCGCTGCAGCACATGGGTGAAGGCAGCCTCGGCATTGCGCGGGCGGTAGTCCTCGTCGAGCAGCAGCGAGGGCTTGCGCAGGTACTCCTGGTGCAGCCAGTACCACACGCCCTCGTTGGCCGCGCCCGGCTGGGCGCCGGGGTTGCCCTGGTCGCCCCAGGTGTGGGTGGGCTCGCCCGCGGTCACGCCGGCAGGGTCCCAGGCCAGGGCGCCCAGGCCGTCGCCCACGTGCACGAACACGGCCAGGCTGCGGTCGTAGCGTGCGCGCACGCTGGGCGACAGCAGCTGGTCCAGCCCGTCCTTGCCGCTGGGCGCGTAGTCCCATTGGCGCAGCAGCATGTCGGTCACGGTGGTCATGGCGGAAGGGTGCACAAAGGACGAGTCGCCCACCTCGACGCGCCAGTCGGCCAGCAGTCTGACCATGGCGGGCACGGGCGCGCCCAGGCGCTTTTCCAGCTGCGGCAGCGCAGTGGCGGCGGGCGGCTTGCCGGCCGGGAGCTTGGCCCGCTCGACCGTGACCGTGCCTTCCTCCAGGCGCTTGGCCAGGCCGCGCACGCGCTCGATCCAGGGTTTGCCCTGGTCGTACAGCGGGGCCGAGACGCTGGCCATGTCGCGCACCGTCCAGGTCTTGTTGAAGGGCGTGGTCTTGCCGGCGCGGGTGAGGTTGCCGCGCAACTGCACGCGCTGCAGGCCCTTGGGCAGGGCCCACACCAGCGCCGGCCGCCGCAGCAGGCCGGGCTGGGTGGCCTGGTGGTTCAGCTGTGCCGCCACCTTGCCGTTGGCCAGCACATCGGCCACGACGGCGTCGCCCACCTCCAGCCAGGGGTGGATGCCGGCCCGGGGGCCTTGTGCAACGGCCTGGGGCTGTGCCTGCAGCAGGCCGCAGGGCAGGGCGCCCAGGGTGGCAAGAATGCTGCGCCGTGTCGTGCCCATGGAATCTCCCTCTCTCTCAGTATTGGGTGTAGTGGCCATAGTGGCCGTTGTAGCTGTTCAGGCGCAGTTGCGGAACGCGCGCCCCGTTGAAATGCAATAGCAGCAGGTTGCCCAGCGGGGTGGCGCTGTCCAGCACCAGTTCATCGTCGGCCAGGGGCTGGTACAGGTCTGCCAGCGCGTAGCGCTCGAACACGCTGGCCAGGGCCAGGTCGGTGCCCAGGGGGCGGTGGTCCTTGTCCAGCAGCAGCGAGGGCTTGACCGCCATTTCCTGGTGCATCCAGTACCACAGGCCTTCACTGCCCGTGGCGCGGCCCGGGTTGTTGCCCAGCCGGGCGTGGTCTTCGGGCGTGAGGCCTTGGGGGTCCCAGGCCAGGGCACCCATGCCGTCGCCGACCGTGATGAACACCGCCAGGCTGCGGGCATAGCGCTCGTGCACGCCGGGTGAGAGAAAGTTGCCTGGGGCATCCTTGCCTGTGCTTGGGTAGCCGAAATCGCCGTGCATCAGGTCGAGCAGGGTGCCCATCGCGGCCGGGCGCACAAAGTGCGATAGCCCCATGCGGATGTCCAGGGCCGCAAGCAATTGCGCCAGCGCCGGGGGCACGGGGGAACCCAGGCGCTTTGCCAGGGCCTCCCAGGTGGCGCTGTCCGCCGGCTGGGCGGGGGCCAGGGTGAGTGGCGCATCTTCGTCCTCGGGGACCGGGATCGCCGGCACCAGCGCGCGCACGCGCTCGGGCCAGGGCCGGCTGTGGTCGTACAGCGGTGCCGATGCGCTGGCCAGGTCACGCACCGTCCAGGTCCGCGTGAAGCGGCCGGCCTTGCCCGCCACGGTCACCGTGCCGCGCAACTGCAGGCGCCGCACTCCCGCAGGCAGTGCCACGGTGGCAGCCGGCAGCCGGGGCAGGCCGGCCTTGGCGGAGCGGTGCTCCAGCTGCCCCACCACCTGGCCATCGGCCAGCAGTTCGGCCACCACGCTGTCCCCGGCTTCCAGCCAGGGGTGCAGGCCGACCTGCATGCCGGCCGCCGCAGGTGTTTGTGCCAGCAGCGCCACGGGCAAGGCGCCCAGCGTGGCCAGCGTGTTGCGCCGGGTGGTCCCTGTCATCGAATCCCTTTCTTTGCAGATGGGGCGCGATTGTAGAGAGACGCTCGGCGCTCAGTTGGCAACCGGCTCGATGCGCGTCACCACGTAGGCCCCCGCCTGTTGCTCGGCGCGAAACCGCACCTTGGCGCCCGGCTTGACCTGGGCGGCCTGGGCCGGGTCGGTGATGCGAAACACCATGGTCATGGGCGGCATGTCCAGGTTGCGGATGGGACCATGGCGCAGCGTGACCTTGGCGCTGGCGGCGTCCCAGCGCACGACCTCGCCTTCGCTCAGTTCCGTGGTGGCGGCTGCCTGGCTGCCATGGGCTTCGCCATGGTCGTGGTCGTCGCCCGCAAAGGCGGCCGCAGCACCGAACAGGAGCGTGGCGGCGATCAGGGTGTCACGCAGGGTGGAGCGCAGTGGGTGGGTGATGGTGTGGTTCATGTCGATTCCTTCTTGCCGGCATTGCCGGGGTAGTTCTTGAAAACACGGGTGCTGCCGTTGCGTGCGACCAGCAGCACGGCATAGCTGTCCTTGCGGCCGCCATAGGCTGGTCCGTCCATGCCGGGCGAGCCGATGGGCATGCCCGGCACGGCCAGACCCAGCGCGTCGGGCTTTTGCTGCAGCAGGGCGCGCACGTCGCTGGCGGGCACATGGCCTTCGACCAGGTAGCCGCCCACCAGCGCGGTGTGGCACGAGCCCAGCTTTTGCGGCAGGCCCAGGCGCGCGCGCACGGCGTTGTTGCCGGTGTCGTGCACCTTCACGGCAAAGCCATTCGATTGCATGTGGTCTACCCAGTCCTGGCAGCAGCCGCAGTTCGGGTCTTTCCAGACCTCGACCGGCGTGGGGGTTGCTGCCCCTGCTGCCATCGGCAGCGCGGTGGCAGCCAGCATGGCCAGCCAGGCGCGGCGGGTGCTGGCGGTTAGTGTGTGGGTCATGGGATGTCCTTTCTTGTGCTGTGTCAGCCCTTGCGCGGCACGACGTTGATGGTGCCCACCATGCCGGCCTGGTAGTGGCCGGGGATCAGGCAGGCAAAGTCGAAGCGACCGGGGCGGTTGAAGGTCCACACCAGGTCGCCCTGGTTGCCGGCCTTCACATGGGCCATATAGGGCTCGTCGTGCTCCATGCCGGGGTGCTTGAGCATCATCTCGGCATGCTGCGCCAGCGAGGCCTGGGTGCCGAGCACGATCTCGTGCAGGATCTGGCCCTTGTTCTGCACCACCAGGCGCACGGTCTCGCCCTCGCGCACCTCGATGTGGGCGGGGGCGAAGCGCATGTCGTCGCCCATGCGCAGGGTGATGGTGCGCTGCACGGCCTTGGGGTTGCCGGCAATGCCCCAGTCCTGCTGCTGGGCGGGCAGGGCTGCCTTGGCGGGGCTGCCGTGGGGGGCGTCGCCGTGGGCCCAGGCGGCACCGGTGGCGCCCAGCAGGGCGGCGCTGGCGGCAAGCTGCAGGGCCAGGCGGCGGGATGTGGACAGGGTGTTCATGGTCTGCTCCAGAAAATGGGGTTCTTGAATCAATCAGTCAATGAATGGGTCAATGCTGGTGGCCGCCGCTGTGGGCGGCAGGCTTGCGTGCACTGGCGGCACCGGGCGCGGTGCCCGGCGTGGTGGTGCGCGGCGGGGCCGGCGTGGCCGCGGGCGTGCCCTGCCACTCATAGGCCTGGGTACCGGGCGGCTGGGCGTAGTGCCCCGGGTCGCGGTAGTCGCCCGCCGCCTGGTTGGCGCGCACCTTGAAGGTGGTGAACATGCCGCCCATCTCCAGCGGGCCATAGGGCCCGGTGCCGGCCATCATGGGGAAGGTGTTGTCGGGCAGGGGCATCTCCATGGCGCCCATGTCGGCCATGCCGCGCTCGCCCATCACCATGTAGTCGGGCACGATCTTCTGGATCTTGCCCACCAGGCCCTTGTGGTCCACGCCGATCATGGTGGGCACGTCGTGCCCCATGGCGCCCATGGTGTGGTGGCTCTTGTGGCAGTGGAAGGCCCAGTCCCCGGGCTCGTCGGCGATGAACTCCACCTGGCGCATCTGGCCCACGGCCACGTCGGTGGTCACCTCGGGCCAGCGCGCGCTCTTGGGCACGGGGCCGCCGTCGGTGCCGGTCACCTCGAACTCATGGCCGTGGATGTGGATGGGGTGGTTGGTCATGGTGAGGTTGCCCACGCGGATGCGCACGCGCTCGCCCTGGCGCGCCACCAGCGGGCTGATGGCCGGGAAGGCGCGGCTGTTCCAGCACCAGATGTTGTGGTCCAGCATGGTGTTGACCTTGGGCGTGCGCGCACCGGGCTCCACGTCGAAGGCGTTGAGCAGAAAGGCGTAGTCGCGCTGCACCGTGGCGATGTGCGGGTGCGCGGCCTTGGGGTGGGTGATCCAGAGGCCCATCATGCCCATGGCCATCTGCACCATCTCGTCGGCATGCGGGTGGTACATGAAGGTGCCGGGCCGGCGCGCCACGAACTCGTAGACAAAGGTCTTGCCGGGCGCAATGCCCGGCTGGTTGAGCCCGCCCACGCCGTCCATGCCGTTGGGCAGGCGCTGGCCGTGCCAGTGGATGGTGGTGGCCTCGGGCAGGCGGTTGGTGACGAAGATGCGCACGCGGTCGCCCTCCACCACCTCGATGGTGGGGCCCGGGCTTTGCCCGTTGTAGCCCCACATGTTGACCACGAAGCCCGGCGCGACCTCGCGCACCACGGGCTCGGCCACCAGGTGGAACTCCTTGACCCCGGCGTTCATGCGCCAGGGCGCAGTCCATCCGTTCAAGGTGACGACGGGGTTGTAGGGCCGGCCGCTCTGCGGGTGCAGCGGCGGCGCGGTGTCGGCGCTGGCCTGCTGCACGGGCTCGGGCAGTGCGGCCAGGGCCACGCGGCTGACAGCGGTGGCAGCCACGGCCGTGGCGGCGCCTGCCGTGAAGAAATGGCGTCTTTGCATGGTGGGTCAGTGGCCTTGTGGGGTGGAGGGGGCGGCGGCGCCCGATGCCAGGCCTTGCAGGGCCCCGGGCGAGGTGCCGGTGAGGGCCAGTTGCAGGTCGGTCTCGGCCAGCCAGAAGTCGCGCTGCGCCTCGATGGCGCCAGCGACCGATTGGGTGCTGGCGCGTGCCTCGGCCAGCAGCTCCCAGACGCTGGCGAGCATGCCGTTGTAGCGCAGCGTGGTCTCGTCGCTGATGAACTGGCGCAGCGGCACCACCTCGTCGCGCTGCTGGCGTGCCAGGTCGAGCGCGGTGCGGTAGGTGAGCCAGGCGCTGCGCACTTCGCTGCGCGCGCGCACGGCGGTGTCCTGCAGCGTGGCGGCGCTTTGCTCCAGGCGCGCCTGGGCGCGCGTGCGCGCGGCGCCGCCCCAGTCGAACAGGGGCAGTGGCACGTCCAGCTCCCAGCCGCGTGTGGTCTCGCGGTGGCCGCTGTCGCGCTCGGTGGCGGTGTTGCGCTGGTAGGTGATGCCGATGTCGCCGAACACGGCACCCGCGCGCGCCCAGCCTTGCTGGCGTGCCTCGGTGTCGAGCTCCCGGCGCGCGGTCTGCACGTCCAGGCGCTCGCGCAACGCCGTGGCCTCGATGCCATCGCCCGGCAGGGGCGTGGCAGGCAAGGCCGGCAGCTGCGTGGGCAGGGTGAACTGCTGCGCCTCTGGCCCCCACAGCCCCATGCTGCGCGCCAGTTGCTCGCGCGCCGTGGCGGCGGCCAGGCGCGCGCGGGCGCGCTGGGCCGTCGCCGCCTGCAGCACGGCCTGCTCGCGTGCATGCTGCAGGCGGCTGAAATTGCCCACGCGGGCCATGCGGCGGGCCAGCTCGGCCCCGGCCTCGGCGGCCTCGACCATGCGCTCGTGCGTCGCGGCCACCTGCTCGGCGGCCACGGCGCGCAGCCAGGCGCGGCGCGTGTCGGCGGCCTGGGCCACCACCTCCTGCGCGGCCTGCAGGGTGGCGACCTGCAGGCGCTCGGCCTGGCGCGCGCTGCGCCAGGGCAGGGTCACCAGGTCCAGCAGGCTGAAGGCCAGCGTGCGCTCGATCTCGCGCTCATGGGGGTTGGTGAGCCGGGCGATGGAGAACTGCGGGTTGGGCAGCGTGAGGGCCTGCACGCGATCGGCATCGGCCACGCCCAGCGCGGCCAGCCGGGCCTGCAGGCCAGGGTGGTTGAGCAGGGCGGTGCGCACGGCAGCGTCCTGCGTGAGCGGCTGGGCCAGCCAGCCGGTGATGGCCTGGCGTGCCTGAGCGCGTGCGGCCGGGTCGGCGGCGGGCAGGGCCGCATCGGCCACACCGGTGCGTGGCTGCGCCAGCGCCTGCACGTCGCCGCGCAGGCCGTCGGGCGAGACACTGGCGCAGCCGGCCAGCAGGGTGGCCAGGGCCAGTGCGGACCAGCGTGGCAGCGGGTGTCGTTGTGCGGTCCGCTTCATGGCTTGTGCCCCTGGTGCGGTGCGGCTGGCGTGGCAGCAGCCGGGGCCGTGCCCTGGCGCGCCTCCCAGCGCACGATGTCGGCATGGCCGCGCGGGAAGGCGCCCACGGCCTGGTGGGCGGCGCGCCAGTCGGTGGGGGCCTCATCGCTGCGCAGGGGGTGCACCGGCATGGGGGCATGGGCCAGGGGGGCCGTAGCGGCCTGGAAGGCGGCAGCCGGGGCTGCAGGGGCCGGTTCGGCGGCAGCGGGCTGCTGCGCCCCGGCCAGGGCGGGAAGAAGAAGGCAGGCCAGCCACGCCAGGGGGCGCAGCCAGGACCGGCCGGGAGCAAGAAGAACAAAGAGGTCGCGCATGCTGCGGTCTCCTGATGAAAAGACGGGAAGGGAGCGGCGCCTTCGCCTGAGGTGCGCATGCTCTGTGCGCAGGCAGGCGTGGGTGGGCCCGGAAGGGGCGCGGTTCAGGCCATGGTGCAGGTGCGCAAGGCGAGCCCCTGCGCCACGGCAGCGGCACGCAAGCGGTACCGTTGGGGCAGTGGGGGTGTGCCAGGCGCTCTCGCCCAGGCCTGAACAGGCCCGGGGAAAGCCGCCTCAGGCGATGGGGGGCTTGATGGCCAGCGCGGCGGTGGCGCTGTCGAACGGGGTGGCGGCTGCAGGGGCGGTGCCGGCAGCCAGGCGCGGCAGGCCGGCCGGCAGGGCGGGTGGCTCCATCAGCGCGGTGTGGCAGATCTCGCAGGCCGTGCAGTTGGCATGCTGGCTGTGCGTGGCGCAGCCGGCATTGCCGGGCGCGCTGCCGTCGCAGGCTTGCAGCGGGGCGTCAGTGGCTGCGTGGTCGGCATGGGCACCGGCATCGGCTGCCGCGGCATGCTCGTCATGCTGCCCATGGTGGTCCGCCAGCGCGGTCTGCGCCACGGGGGCGGGCGCAGGGTGCTGCATGGGCCCCATGCCTGCGGCCATGGCGGTACCTACCAAGCCCCGAAGGACCAGCACCACCATCAGCAGATAAAACAGGGGGCCGCGACGCATCCTCCAATGATACGGGCTTTGGGGCCAGAGTTCCGCAAGCGCCGATGTCCCACAGGGTTTACCTGGAAACCTGTCGCGCGGGGGCATCCGCGGGTACGATGTATCCAGATGTTTGCATGGCTGCCGCCTGCCGGTCCCGGCAGATGGCGGCGGGCCCCACCCACCCACCCATCCCCTTTTGCGAAAGGCCCCATGCGCACGCTCCGGCAGTTGGCCACGGGCTCCCTGTCCGCCAGGATCCGGCTGCTGATCCTGGTGGCCACGCTGCCTGCGCTGGTGCTGGTGGCCTTGCAGGCGCAGGCCAACCGCGAGGAGTCGGTGGCCGCCGCGCGCGAGAACGCGCTGCTGCTCACCCGCAGCATGGCCTACAGCCAGCAGCGCCTGATCGACACCACCCGCACCTTCCTGCAGCAACTGGCCATGACGCGCCGGGCGCAGCAGCTCGATGCCCCCGACTGCTCGCAGTACCTGGCCGAGGTGCTGGCGCTCAACGGCAGCTACATCAACATCGGCCTGCCCCGGGCCGACGGGGACCTGCGCTGCAGCGCCGTGCCGCCCGCCACGCCGGTGAACATGACCGACCAGCCCCACTTCCTGCGCGCCATCGTGGCGCGCGAGTTCTCGGTGGGCAGCTTCCAGGTCGACCCCGCGATCGGCCTGGCCAGCGTGAGCTTCGCCCAGCCGCTGGTCGACCCCGAGACCCGTGCGGTGCTGGGTGCGGCCGTGGCCGTGGTGTCGCTGGACTGGTGGAGCCGGCGCCTGCACGACCTGGGCCTGCCCGAGGGCGCCGTGGCGCGCGTGCTCGGCCCCGATGGCCGGGTGATCGCGCGCTTTCCGCCCGACCCGCGGGAGCTGGGCACGCAGAGCGAGCTGCCCCTGCCGGGCTCGGGTGCCCAGGCCCTGCAGGCGGGTGCCCACGTGCTGGAGACCGAAGGCGGTGGCCGCAACATGGAAGTGGTGCGCCCCCTGCTCGAATCGCAGGGCCGGCCTGTGGCCAGCATGCGCCTGTCGGTGCCGCTCGATGCGCTGCACGCGCGCATCACGCAGCAGATGTGGCGCGACATCGGCTTTCTGCTGCTGGGGCTGCTGGCTTCGTTCGTGCTGGCGCACGAAGGCGTGCGCCGCGGCGTGGGCAAGCCCCTGGCCCGGCTGCTGCGCGCCACCGACCAGCTCGCCCAGGGCCAGCAGGTGGTGCCGGTGCCCGAGACCGGCGCGCGCGAGCTGGCCCAGCTGGCGCAGCGCTTCAACCACATGGCCCAGGCGCGCCAGCAGGCCGAGGGCGAGCTGCGCCAGAGCGAGGAGAACCTGGCCATCACCCTGCACTCCATCGGCGATGCGGTGGTGGTCACCGACGCCGCGGGCCATGTGGTGCGCATGAACGACGTGGCCGAGCAGATGACCGGCTGGTCGCTGCGCGAGGCGCAGGAGCGCCCGCTCACGGAGATCTTTCGCATCGTCAACGCGCGCACCCGCGAGCCCTCGAAAGACCCGGTGCAATTGGTCATGGCCAGCGGCCGGGTGGTGGAGCTGTCCAACCACACCACCTTGATCGCCCGCAGCGGCACCGAGTACCAGATCGCCGACAGCGCTGCGCCCATCCGCAATGCCGCGGGCGCCATCACCGGCGTGGTGCTGGTGTTCAGCGATGTCACCGAGTCCTACCGCGTGCGCCGCCAGCTCGAGGACAACGAGGCGCGCTTTCGCACCCTCACCATGCTGTCGTCCGACTGGTACTGGGAGCAGAACGCCGAGCTGCGGTTCGTGACGCTCGAAGGCGAGGCCGCCAAGCGCACCCTGCCGGGCCCTCAATGGCATGTGGGCAAGACCCGCTACGAGGTGGCCACCGACGATGGCGGCGCCGTGGCGGCGCTGGAGGGGCAGGCGGTGGACTGGGCGCAGCACGAGCAGACCCTGCGCGAGCACCGCGAGTTCCGCGACTTCGAGTACCCGCGCCAGTCCACGGCCGGCGCGGTGGAATGGGTCTCCGTCAGCGGTTCGCCCATGTTCGATGCGGACGGCGTCTTCCTGGGTTACCGCGGCATCGGCAACAACATCACCGCGCGCAAGAACGCCGAGCGCGAGCTGCGCATCGCCGCCATCGCCTTCGAGTCGCAGGAGGGCATGCTGGTCACCGACGCCGACACCGTGATCCTGCGCACCAACCGCGCCTTCACCAAGATCACCGGCTACGACAGCGCCGACGCCGTGGGCCGGCGCGCCGGGTTTCTCGCGTCGGGCCAGCACGACGAGGCCTTCTTCACCGGCATGCGCAGGACGCTCGATGGCGTGGGCGAGTGGAGCGGCGAGATCTGGAACCGCTGCAAGGACGGGCAGGTGAACCTGCACCAGATGAGCATCACGGCGGTCAAGGATGCCGAGGGCCGGCTCACGCACTATGTGGCCTCGCTGAGCGACATCACCCAGAAGGCCGCTGCCGCCCGGGAGATCGAGCACCTGGCCTTCTACGACCCGCTCACCCACCTGCCCAACCGCCGCCTGATGATGGACCGGCTGCAGCAGGCCTTTGCCAGCAGCGCGCGCTCGGGCCAGTACGGCGCGCTGCTGTGCCTGGACCTGGACCACTTCAAGACCCTCAACGACACCCTGGGCCACGACATGGGCGACGTGCTGCTGCAGCAGGTGGCCCAGCGACTGAAGGCCTGCGTGCGCGAGGGCGACACCGTGGCCCGCCTGGGCGGCGACGAGTTCCTGCTGCTGCTCAAGGGCATGAGCAGCGAGCCCACCGAGGCGGCCGAGCACACCCAGCACGTGGGCAACAAGGTGCTGGCCGCGCTCAACCAGCCCTACCAGCTGGCCCTGCACAACGTGCACAGCACGCCCAGCATCGGTGCCGTGCTGTTCACCGGGCAGGCGCAGTCGGTGGACGAGCTCATGAAGCGCGCCGACCTGGCCATGTACGCTGCCAAGACCGCCGGGCGCAATGCCGTGCGCTTTTTCGACCCGCGCATGCAGGCCGCCGTGACGGCCCGCGCCGCGATGGAGAACGACCTGCGCAAGGCCCTGGCCGAAGACCAGTTCCGCCTGTACTACCAGGTGCAGGTGGGGCAGGGCGGGCAGGCCATCGGGGCCGAGGTGCTGATCCGCTGGCAGCACCCCGAGCGCGGCCTGGTCATGCCGGGCGAATTCATTCCCCTGGCCGAAGAGACCGGGCAGATCCTTGCCATCGGCCTGTGGGTGCTGCGCACCGCCTGCCTGCAGTTGCGCCATTGGGAAGATGACCCCGCGCGCGCCCACCTGCAACTGGCCGTGAACGTGAGCGCGCGCCAGTTCCGCCAGGGCGACTTCGTGGACCAGGTGTTCGCCGTGCTGAACGAAACCGGTGCCCGCGCCGACCGGCTCAAGCTGGAGCTCACCGAGAGCATGGCGCTGGACAACGTGCAGCAGACCATCTCCAAGATGAACGCGCTGCGGGCGCTGGGCGTGGGCTTCTCGATGGACGACTTCGGCACCGGGCAGTCCTCGCTGTCCTACCTCACGCGGCTGCCGCTGGACCAGCTCAAGATCGACCAGAGCTTCGTGCGCAACATTGGCATCCAGGAGACCGATGCGCTCATCGTGCAGACCATCATCGGCATGGCGCAGAGCCTGGGCATTGACGTCATCGCCGAGGGGGTGGAGACCACGGCGCAGCGCGAGTTCCTGGCGCAGCACGGCTGCAGCCTGTGGCAGGGCTATCTGTTCAGCCGGCCCGTGCCGCTGGAAAATTTCGAGCAGTTGATGGCGCAGCGGTATGCGGTCATTGGGTAGGGCCGGTCGAAGCCCCTCCGTATGACACTCCCCCATTTCGGGACTGGCCGCCTGCGGCATTCCAGGGTAAAACGCCCCGATCTGTTGGCTTCTCCTGGAGACCCATGCGACTTCGCAACGCCCTGGCCTTGCTGGCCCTGATCTTGCTCACTGCCCTGCCAACCGTCCAGGCCCAAAAGACCAGCCCTTACGAATACGACGAGATGCGCGAGCGGCTCAAGCGCTTCGGCACGGGCAATGCACCGGTGTACGTATGGGTCCTTGTGGGGTTCGATGCCCTCACCATGCCGGCAGATCGCCGGGAGGTGGAGCTGCAGGCGCGCATCCAGCAGGTGGTGACCGAACTGGGCAGCGAGGTGCTGCCGGGTGGGCGCAAGGTCAATCCCCTGGGCGGCGTCATCCTGTGGGTGACCGAGCCGGGCCTGGAGATACTGCAGGCCAGCGGCACCGCGCGCAGGGTGGCCATCGGACGCGAGTGGTGGTACGACACATTCTTGTCCAGAGAGAACGGTCTGGACGAGATCGAGCGCCGCCTGCGCCAGAGCGCCAACGGCAAGGTCGATGTGGAAATCACGGTCGATGTGCCCGGTACCGAGTTCGACATCGACCGCTTCACCGGCGAAGCCAGCCAGCTGATCCAGACCCCGGAGCAACGGCGCGCGGCCGTGCAGTCCGCCCAGGCACTGCTGACCTTACTGGGCGTGCCCATGTACCCCCCGCCCGCCACCACGGCGAGCGGCGCGATCACCGTGCTGGACATTTCGGGGGTGGAGCGCAATGGCACCATGCTGCTGCGGGCCAACGAACAGGGCTTGGCAGAACTGGCCTGGGAGCAGCGCGCCATCATCGCGATGCGGCCCGTGGGCTACCTGCCCATGCGCCCCGCCAACATCAGCGCACAGCCCTACGGCAACCCCCAGGCCGTGGGGCAGACGCGGGTGTCGCTCGCGCTCAAACGCGCCTACATGGTCAGCACCCCTGCCAGTGTGGCGCCGTACCGCCGATCCAACCAACGCCTGATGGACAGCGTGCTCGACGGCTACACCATTATCGGGACACCGCAGTGGGGTTCGGACTTCAGCTACATCAGCGCGGTGCTGGCGGATGCTGATGTGGAGCGCCTGCTGCGCAACGGCGACCAGCGCCTGCAGGCCATCAGCATCGAGAAGCCGACCAACAAGCCCACGCCCGCACCCTGATCACGTGCCCATGTACCGCCCCGGCCGGTGGTTCATGGCCAGCACCAGGTTGAGCGCCACCGCGCCCGCAATCGACCACAGCACGCGCAGCGGCTCCACCGTGAACAGCGCCAGCAGCACAATGCAGCAGTCCACTCCCATCTGGATCTTGCCCGCGCGCCAGCCATAGCGGTCCTGCAGGTACAGCGCGGCAATGCCCACGCCGCCCAGGCTGCAGCGGTGCCTGAACAGCACCAGGAACCCCGCGCCCGTGATGGTGCCGCCCGCAATCGCCGCATACAGCGGCTGCAGCTGCGCGAACTGCAAGAAGTGCGACTGCAGCTCCGTCAGCCCCGACAGCAGCAGCACCGCGATGAAGGTCTTGACCGTGAACGCCCGCCCCAGCTTGCGCAGCGCCAGCCAGTAGAACGGCAGGTTGAGCACGAAGAACAGCTTGCCAAAGCCGATGCCCGTGGCGTAGTGCGCCAGAAACGCCAGACCCGCCGTGCCACCCGTGAGCAGCCCGGCACTGGTGAAGAAGGCCACGCCCACGGAGATCAGGAGTACGCCGTTGAAGATGGCGACGGCGTCTTCGGTGGGGGTGTGGGGGGCGGGTGGGGCGGTTGCTGCCAGGGCCGGGGAGGGGGCTGCGGGGGGCGTGGCGGCTGCAGAAGGCTCGGAGCTGGTCATGGCGAGGGCACGAAGGTTAGGGGGAGCCACTGGGCGGGGCATGGATTGGACCACGCAAGCCGCATGCCGGGCTTGCCCTGGGTCAACCGGATGGTGCACGAAACCGCGTGGAAAAGCTCTCTTCTACGGTTAGGATGGCGCCCACAAAAAGAGAGGGAATCATGACCATGAAGACCATTGCGCCGGCGCTGCTCGCCCTGGCGCTGGGTGGGTGCGGCACCACGGCCGTGCTGGAACCGGGCTCGGCTAAGAGCATCGATCCCGATGAATCACTGATCGTGATGGGCGTGAACCCAGGCTATCGCGTGGTGGTGTACCCAGGCGAGATCGTTGGCGGCCAGTTCAAGCAAGGCGGTTTTGCACAGGCTGTCATCCATGGCGCTGCCACCGACGGCTACGTGGTCGCCAAGGCACGTGCGGGGCAGGTGCTCGGCCTGACCAGTGTGACCGCGCAAGGCGAGGGCCTGTTTGGCCGGAGCTACACTGCCTGCGGGGGCGCACGCGTACCGGTATTCCATGTACCCAAAGGGCAGATCCTGTACCTCGCGGACATCCGCTACGAGCCCGGTGGCGGGCGTGCGCTGAACATCCGCTATGAAGACCGCCTCGAAGCGGCTGCAGCGTTCGTTCGCAGGCAGTACCCGCAGTTCCAGGGAACCATGCAGCGCACGCGTGTGGAGGCATTACCCATGGCGGGCATTTGCCAGCCGAACATCATCTACATACCGGTCTACGTGGGCCGCTGAGACCCTGAGGCCCAGAGACCTGCATGGGCCTGCGCCAATGCGGCATGCCAAGGCAATGCAGCTCCGGAATCTGGCCCCTGTCACTGCTCACAGGTCTGCTTTCTTGGGTTTGCGCTCGAAAGCCCTGAGTTTCTCCTGCCACGCATCGTGCACAGGCGAGGTCACTTCCAGCACGATGATCGGGCTGGCGGAATACAGGGTCATCAGCACGGCCTCGAACTGCCATTTGGCGGGGGCGGCTCGGAATCCGCCTTCGGGCGCGCCAAACTTTTCCTCAAGTGCGCTGCGCAAATAGCGTGCGGATAGTGGAGAGAACCTCGCGTCCCAGGAGCCAAGCTTGCCCTCGTAAAAATAGAACGCAGTGCTTCGGGTCTCCCTGTGGGCCAGGGTAAAACCCTGGATGCTACAAGTTCGCCGCCGGGGAATGGTGGCGTCCCACCCCGCCTCTCGTGCGGACGGAGCGCACGCAGCTTGGGGATACAGCTTCTTGAACTGGCCTTCGGTCATGCCGATGCGCAGTCCCTTGATCTCCAATTCGGCCGGGCTGGACCATGCAGGCAGTGCGGCGAAAGCCATGCAGATGGCCAAAACGGCATGGAGTGCTCTCATGTTTTTTCCTGGTTCTTTCTGCGTCTTATTAAGCCGCTGCTTTCACTGCGGTGATTTCACCCGCCCGTCCGACGACCTCCGCAATATGCTCCACAAACAACTTCACCGCCTCCGCCGTGTTGTCCTTCGCCCAGATCACCCCCACGGGCCCGAAGCGGATGGTCCGGTCCAGCGGCAGGATGCGCATATTGCCCAGGGCCACCTGGTACTGGGCCATGGCCTCGGAGCACACGCCGATGTAGTCGCCCTGGTGCACCAGGGCCTGCAGGGTGGTGATGGCAGGGGTTTCCACCTTGGGGCGCAGCCAGGAGGCGCCGGCGTCCAGCAGGGCGGCGTCGAGCTGTGAGCGGGTAAGGGTGCCCGGGGGCGGCATGATCCAGTTGTCTTCCACCAGGTCGATCAGGCGGATGGGGCCCTCTACGTCCCAGTGGCGGCTGGCGCGGCCCACCACCAGGCAGACGTTGTCGTCGAACAGCTCGCGGTGTTCCAGCCCGTCCTTGTAGGCGCGGGCGTCGAGCGAGCAGACCACCAGGTCCAGCTGCTTGTTGTCGATGCCCTCCAGCAGCTGGGTGAGCGGGCTTTCCGACACGGTGACCGAGATGTACGGGTACATCGCCTGGAACTCCACCAGCGCCTGCGGTATGCCGCGCGCCACCCCCGCCCACACGCTGCCGATGTGCAGGCGCGCGGTGCGGCCCTGGGCCAGGGCGCCCAGTTCGGCCTGGGTGCGGGTGATGTCGCCCAGCACGCTGATCGCCAGGCGCTTCATGATGATGCCGGCAGGCGTGAGCTGCACGCGCCGCCCGCGCGTGACCAGGGGCGTGCCCACCAGCTCTTCCAGGTCGGCCAGCCAGTGCGACATGGCCGACTGCGTCATGTGCAGGCGGGCGGCGGCCTCGGTCAGGGTGCCGGCCTCGTCCAGCACCATGAAGGATTCCAGATGTTTGACCTTGAGCCGGCGCGCCCAGGCCACTTGGTCGTAAGCAGTCATGAGTGAATGCTAATGGATCCATCGTGCGAATTCACTGGTCCGCAAGGCCGGTGCGCCGAATAATCGTTAGCATGCAGCCGGTTTTTCATGCGGCTGCCACATTCCCGCTGCTTACCCTGGAGATCTGCCGACATGAAGAAATCTTTCTGCCTCGCCGCCAAGGCCGTGGCGCTTGCCCTGTCGTCG
Source organism: Acidovorax sp. FW305-C-20-28 (assembly GCF_058783375.1). Lineage (NCBI taxonomy): Bacteria > Pseudomonadati > Pseudomonadota > Betaproteobacteria > Burkholderiales > Comamonadaceae > Acidovorax > Acidovorax sp. FW305-C-20-28. The sequence continues at coordinate 87,553 of NZ_JBYSYM010000018.1, forward strand.
CTGGCCGCGGTGACTGCCGTGCACGCGCAGGACGCCAACAACTACCCCAACCGCCCGATCCGCCTGGTGGTTTCGCAGCAGGCGGGCGGCAGCTCCGACACCGTGGCGCGCCTGTGGGCCGAGCATGCGGGCAAGGCCATCAATGCCACCATCACGGTGGAGAACAAGCCCGGTGCGGGCGGCATCATCGCCGCGCAGCAGGTGCTAAGCCAGCCGGCCGACGGCTACACGCTGATGTTCGGCGGCGTCTCGCAGATGGTGCTCAACAAGTTCGTCTACAAGCCGCTGCCCTACGAGCCCGAGAAGGACTTCGTGGGTGTGGGCATGCTCAGCACCGTGCCCTTCATCCTGGTGGCCAACCCGGCCTCGGGCTTCAAGTCGCTCGATGACCTGGTCAAGTACGCCAAGGCCAACCCGGGCAAGCTCAACTTCGCGTCCTCGGGCCTGGGCAACTCCACCCAGCTGGCGGTGGAGCTGCTGCAGAAGAAGCTCGACATCACCATGGTGCACGTGCCCTTCAAGGGCGAGCCCGACGGGCTCATGGCCACCATCGGCGGACAGACGCAGGTGATGGCGCCCGTGGGCGGCTCGGCGCTGCCGCACATCAAGAACGGCAAGGTCGTGCCCCTGGTGGTGCTGGCCCCCTCGCGCCTGGCCGAGCTGCCCGATGTGCCGGCCGCCAACGAGCTGGGCGTGAAGGACTTCGACACCATGGGCTGGAGCGGCATCGTCGCCAAGGCCGGCACGCCTGCGGCCATCATCGCCAGGCTGCACGAGGGCACGCGCGCCTTCCATGCCAGCCCCGAGGTGCAGGCCAAGCTCAAGGGCATGAACGCCATCGCGATGCCCGGCCCGTCCAGCCAGCTGATGGAGGTGACGCGCCGCGACACCAAGGCCTGGGGGCCCACGCTCGAAGCGCTGAACCTGAATCCCAAGTGAGTTCGCCCCTGCATTGATCCCCTGCGCCCGCTGCCTCTGGTGGCCGGCGCTTTGGGCTTTCTCCCATTCCCTTTCTGAGTCTCTCCATGAAAAAACAAGCAATGGTGTCCTGCCCGCAGCCCGAGGCGGCGGAGTCCGGCATCGAGGTCCTGCGCGCGGGCGGCAATGCGGTGGACGCGGCCGTGGCCGTGGCCCTGTCGCAGACCGTGGTGGACCCGCTGATGTGCGGCATTGCGGGCTTCGGCACGGCGGCGGTGTACCTGCCGGGCAAAGCGGGCACGGAGGCGCACGAGTATTTCGACTTCCATGCGCCCGCGCCGCTGGCCGCGCGCGAGGACATGTGGGCCGCGCTGCTCGAAGGCGAAACCAAGGACGGCTTTGGTTTCATCCTCAAGGGCCGGGTCAACGATATCGGAGCGCAGTCCATAGCCACCCCCGCCACGCTCAAGGGCCTGGCCGCCATGCACGCCGCCCACGGCCGCCTGCCGTGGAAAGAGGTGGTGGCGCCCGCCATCGCCTGGGCGCGCAACGGCTATTTCGTGCGCCCCGGCATGTACTCGTTCTGGATCGACCAGACCCTGGCCGGCCGCGCCAGCAACATGGACCGCCTGCACTTCAGCGAAGAGGGCCGCGCCCTCTACTGCCGCCCCGACGGCAGCGCCAAGCCCATCGGCACGCCCATCGTCAACGAGAATTTCGCGCGTGTGCTCGACCAGGTGGCTGCAGAAGGCATTGACCCCTTCTACGAAGGCGAGCTGGCCCGCCGCATGGTGGAGCATGTGCAGTCGCTGGGTGGCCTGTTGTCGATGGACGACCTCAAGAACTACCAGGTGCGCCGCGCGACACCCCTGGTGGGCCGCTACCGCGACCGCGTGGTCACCACCAACCAGCCGCCGGGCGGCGGCGCCATGCTGCTGCAGATGCTCACCATCCTCGAAGAGTTCGACCTGGCCGGCATGGAGCACAACGGCCCCGAGTACCTGCGCATCCTGAGCGAGGTGATGAAAAAGGCCACCACCGACAAGGACCGCCACATCGGCGACCCGGCCTTCGTCGAGGTGCCGCTGGACCAACTGCTGTCCAGGGAGAACGCAGCCCGCGTGGCCGCCGACATCCGCGCCGGCAAGCGCCACAGCGTGGAGCGCGTGAACCTGGGCGCGCCCGTGCCCAAGGACACCACCCACATCAGCGTGGTCGACGGGGAGGGCGGCTGTGTCTCCCTGACCCATTCGCTGGCCATGCCCTCAGGCGTGATCACGCCCGGCATGGGCTTCTTCTACAACGGTGCCATGGGCGTGTTCGACCCGCGCCCGGGCCGCGCCGGCAGCATCCAGCCGGGCAAGAGCCGCTTCACCTCGTCGTGCCCCAGCATCGTGTTCAAGGATGGCCAACCCGAGATCGTGCTCGGCGCGCCCGGCGGCACGCAGATCGCCATGGGCGTGCTGCAGGTGCTGCTCAACCTCATCGACCACCGCATGGGCATGCAGGAGGCCGTGTCGGCACCGCGCTTTTCGTCCACCAGCAACTCCATCGACGTGTGCAACCGCATCCCGCGCTACGTGGCACGCGAGCTGCAGGCCCAGGGCTACGAGGTGCTGCGCAACCCGTACAACTACACCATCGGCTGGGTGCACGGCGTGCAGATCGGCGCCGACGGCACGCTGCACGGTGGGGCCGACCCGGGGCGCGACGGGGTGGCGTACGGGACGGCGCTGGCGTAGGCTGGCTCGGCCGAGATGGGCCGGGCCAGGTCCGGCCAAGGCACTTAGCTCGGCCGGGGTCGCCCCAGTGCCAGAAACTCGCGCAGGTTGGCCACGCCGAGCTTGGTGAACACGCGCTCCTTGTAGGTGACCACGGTCGCGGGCGACAAGGCCATCTGGCGGCCGATCTCCTTGGCCGTGCAGCCGTCCATCAGCAGCTCGGCCGTGGCCCGCTCGCGCGGGGACAGCGTGCCCCAGGCCGTGTCCTCATCCCCGTCTTCGGGGAAAGCCAGCTCGTTGTGCCGGCAGGCCAGGCCCATGAGCGTGCTGCCGTACTGGCCGAGCAGGGTGGTGGCACGGCCCATGTCGAGCGGCACGCGTGAAAAATAGAAGTTCAGGTAGCAGCGGTGGCCGCCCTGCAGGCCCAGCAGCGACACCTTGCCGGTGAAGCCGGGCTCATCGAACAGCACGCGCCGGTATTCCGAATCGCCGATGCCCGTGGGCGACATGCCCAGCAGGCGCAGGTCGGCGCTGCCGTGCGCGGGCGCCTGGGGCGCGGTGCTGCTGCCCTCGCGCACCAGCGGGTAGTTGGGGTCGCGCCGGTACAGGTGCTTGACGTAGATGTCGGTGGTGGAATCGATCAGCGGCTGGTTGCACACACTGGCCGCCGCCGCATGGCGGATGCGCCCCTCGGGGTCGTAGCTCAGGTGGCTGAAGTGGTCGGCGCCCAGCACCGTGTGGACGCCCTCGAGCAGGCGCGCATGGAAGCGCGGCCTGCCGATGTCCGCCACGCATTGCCCCAGCCAGGCGTCGCGCGTAGCCAGCGCGGGTGTGCAATCCATTGTCTTGTCTCCTGTGCGTTCTGCCTTGCGTGGGGTGCGCAGGCGCGCTTTCTCGAAATGATGCCACAGACCATGGCGACCCGCATGTCCCCTCGCGAGAGGACAGACGGCGGGCGCGTTGACTTCCAGAATTCCCCTCCAGTCAACGCCCTTCCGATGCCATGCACGTCCTGCCCCGCTACCCCTTTCGCCGCCCGCCTGAACTGGACGGGCCTTCTCCTTCGGATCCACGCCCCGTCGTGGTCATCGGCGGCGGGCTGACCGGCCTGGCCCTGGCGCTGGACCTGGTGCGCCGCGGCGTGCCCGTGCTGGTGCTGGACGACGACGACACCGTGGGCGTGCGCGGCCTGGCCTCGCGCGGCATGTGCTGGGCCCAGCGCACGCTGGACATCTTCGAGCGCCTGGGCGTGGCCGGCCGCATCACCGCCAAGGGCGTGGCCTGGAACGTGGCGCGCGTGCTGGCCAAGGACCAGCCCGTCACCTCCTACGCGCTGCAGGACCAGCCCGACCTGCGCCACAACGGTTTTGCCAACCTGCAGCAATACTATGTGGAGCAGTACCTGGTGGAGGCGCTGCAGGCCGAGCCACTGGCCGAGCTGCGCTGGCTCAACACCGTCGAGGGCCTTGAGCCCACTGGCCAGGGCGTGCGCCTTACCGTGGGCACGCCCGAGGGGCGCTACGCACTGCAGGCCCGCTGGGTCGTGGCCTGCGACGGGGCCGCCAGCCCCAGCCGTGCCGCCCTGGGCCTGGCGCCCGTGGTGCATGACCGCACCGAAGACCGCTGGATCATCATCGACATCATGGTGCCCGGTTGCGACTGGGCGCAGGAGCGCTGGACCTGGCTGGACGCCTCGGCCAACGGCGGGCGCGCGGTCTGGCGCCACAAGATGGCCGACGACACCTGGCGGCTCGACTTCCAGCTGCGCGAGGACGAGGACGCCGTGGCGGCCGCCACGCCCGAGGCCATGCGCCGCCGCGTGCATGCGCTGTTCGGCGACGACCTGGTGTTCGAGATCGCCTGGTCCGGCGTCTGGGCCTACCGGCACGAATGCCTGGCCGACCTGCGAGCCGGCCGTGTGCTGTTTGCCGGCGATGCGGCCCACCTGGTCGCGCCTTTCGGCGCGCGCGGCGGCAACGGCGGCGTGCAGGACGCCGACAACCTGGCCTGGAAGCTGGCCCTGGTGCTGAACCATGGCGCCGACGAGGCGCTGCTCGGCACTTATTCCACCGAGCGCAAGCAGGGCGCCTTCGAGAACATCCGCCAGGCGCGCCGCTCCTCGCGCTTCGTGCACCCGCAGGGCCATGCCTCGGCCCGGCTCTGGCGCGAAGCCATCATCGCCATGGCACCCCAGTTGCCCTGGGCCGCGCGCAGCATCAACACCGGCCGGCTCTCGGCCCCGTGCCGCTATACCGATTCGCCGCTGCTGGCCGAAGGTGCCGACGCCGCAGGGGAGGGCGATGCACTGCCCGATGTGCGCCTGGGCCCCACCAGCCTGCACCGCCTGCTGGGCCCCTGGTTCACCCTGCTGGTGTTTGCCGACCGGCTGCCACGTGCGCTGGCCTCGGTGCAGCACCCGCTGCTCACCGTGGTGCTGCTGTCCCCGGCCTGCGACAAGCCGGCCCGCGCGGCGCTGCTGCGCCAGCTCGGGGTGGGGTCGGACAGCGGCGAGTGCTGGCTGGTGCGGCCCGACCAGCATGTCGCCACGCGCCGGGCCCACCTGCAGCCTGGGCTGGTGCCCGCGCTGCTGGCCGCCGCCCTGGCCCCCGTTCCCACCGATCCACCAACCACCCTTGCCCATGACCTGCACGCAACAACAGCTTGACGACGTACTGGAGTCCCTGATCGCGCTCACCGATACCGCCACCCCCGCCGTGCAGAGCGATCTGCTCGCCCGCCTGGTGCTGGCGCTCGCGGCCGAGGTGGACGACGCCGCGCGGCTGCAGGCCGCCATCGCCAGCGTGGCCCGCTCCGCCGGCCGCAGCCTGCAACGCGCACTGCCTTGAATTACCACTTGAATCGAAAGAAAGCACGATGAGCCACTCCACCGCATTCGCTTCGCAGGCCGACCTGGCCGAGAAGAAGACCAGCTTCACCCAGCTGTCCGCCAACGCCTGGGCCTATACCGCCGAAGGCGACCCCAACTCCGGCGTGATCATCGGCGACGACAGCGTGATGGTCATCGACGCCACCGCCACCCCGGTGATGGCCGCCGCGCTGGTGCGCCGCATCCGCGAGGTGACCGACCTGCCCATCCGCCACGTGGTGCTCACGCACTACCACGCCGTGCGGGTGCTCGGCGCCGCGGGCTTCGTGCCCGAAGGCGCGGTCAACGTGATCGCCAGCCGGGCCACGCGCGACCTCATCGTGGAGCGCGGAGCCGAAGACATGGCCTCGGAGATCGGGCGCTTCCCACGCCTGTTCCAGGCCCAGGAGAGCATTCCCGGCCTGACCTGGCCCACCCTGGTGTTCGAGAAGGAGCTGACCCTGCACCTGGGCAGCCTCGAGGTGCAGTTGCTGCATCTGGGCGCCGGCCATACCAGCGGCGACAGCATCGCCTGGATCCCCTCGCAGGGCATCGTGTTCTCGGGCGACCTGGTGGAGTTCAATGCCGGCGTCTACACCGGCGACGCGCACCTGGCCGCCTGGCCGGACACTCTGGACCACCTGGCCGCCCTGAAGCCCGAGCAGCTTGTGCCCGGCCGCGGCCCGGCGCTGCGCACGCCGGCCGACAGCCTGAGCGCCATCGCCTACACGCGCAGCTGGGTGCAGACCCTGCTGCAGTGCGCGCGCGACGGGGTGGCCGCGGGCCACACGCTGCAGCAGGTCTATGCCGACACGCGGCGCGTGATGGACCCGGTGTTCGGCCAGGTCTTCATCTACGAGCACTGCATTCCCTTTGATGTCTCGCGTGCCTACGACGAAGCCCGGGGCATCGCCAATCCGCGCATCTGGACCGACGTGCGCGACCGCGAGATGTGGGCCGCCATCCAGTCCTGAAAAGTCCTGACGCCAACGATTCCCCAGCCACCTTTCCATGAAACTCGCCACCCTCCGAAACCACCACCGCGACGGACAGCTCGTGGTCGTCAGCCGCGACCTGCAGCGCATGCGCGCCGTGCCCGAATGCGCCACCCTGCAGGCCGCCCTGGACCACTGGGACGCCATGGCACCCGTGCTGCAGCGTGTTGCCGACGCACTGCAGGCCGGGCAGGGGCCCTTCGAGGCCTTTCGCCCCGAGGCCTGCGCCGCGCCGCTGCCGCGCGCCTACCAGTGGCTCGACGCGTCGGCCTACCTCAACCACGTGGAGCTGGTGCGGCGCGCACGCGGTGCCGACATGCCCGAAGAGCTGCGCCGCGAGCCGCTGATGTACCAGGGCGGGTCGGACGACTTCCTGGGCGCCACGGACCCCATCGAAGCCGCCGACGAGGCCTTCGGCATCGACCTGGAGGCCGAGGTCATCGCCATCACGGGCGATGTGCCCATTGGTTGCAGTGCCGAGGCCGCGCTGGGCCGCGTGCGCCTGGTGGGCCTGGCCAACGACGTCACGCTGCGCCATCTGGTGCCGCCCGAAATCGCCAAGGGCTTCGGCTTCCTGCAGTCCAAGCCTGCCACGGCGCTGTCGCCGGTGCTCGCCACGCCCGACGAGCTGGGCCCGCACTGGCGCGGCGGCAAGCTGCACCTGCCGCTGCTCTCCGAGCTCAATGGCGAACGCCTGGGTGCGCCCGATGCCGGCGTGGACATGGACTTCGACTTCGGGCGGCTGATCGCCCATGCCGCGCGCACGCGCCGGCTGGTGGCCGGCACCATCGTGGGCAGCGGCACCGTGTCCAACCGCGACCCGGCCGCGGGCGTGAGCTGCCTGGCCGAGCGCCGGGTGCGCGAGCAACTGGGCGGCGCGAGCGCTCTCACCCCCTTTCTGCGCAGCGGCGACCGGGTGCGCATCGAGATGCGCGACCCCGAAGGGCACAGCCTGTTCGGCGCCATCGCGCAGACCGTGCGCACAGGGGTGGCGGCATGAGCGCAGGGCAGGGCCTGCGCCTGCACACCTACTTTCGCAGTTCGGCGGCGTTTCGGGTGCGCATTGCGCTGGAGCTCAAGGGCCTGGCCTGGGAGCCCGTGCCCTGGCAGCTCGCGGCCGGGGCGCACTGCGGCGAGGCCTACCGCGAGATCGCCAGCTTCGGCCTGGTGCCGCTGCTCGAAATCGACGGGCTGCGCCTGCAGCAGTCCATGCCCATCATCGAATACCTCGATGCGCGCTTTCCGGCCGTGCCGCTGCTGCCCGCGGGCGAGGCCGAAAAAGCCCGGGCGCGCGCGCTGGCCCAGCTCGTGGCCTGCGAGATCCACCCGCTCAACAACCTGCGCGTGCTCCAGTACCTGCGCAGCACCCTGGGCCTGCCCGAGACCGAGGTCGGCGCCTGGTACCGCCACTGGTGCGCCGAAGGCCTGGCGCGCATGGAGACCGAGCTGAACCGCGTGCCCGCCAGCGGCGACTATGCGCTGGGCGCGTCGCCCTCCATCGTCGACTGCTTTCTGATCCCGCAGCTGTTCAATGCGCGGCGTTTCGAGCTCGACCTGCAGCCCTATGCCCGTGTGCGCCACATCGAACAGGCGTGCATGGAGCTGCCTGCATTCCAGCGCGCCCAGCCCTCCCGCCAGGCCGACGCCCGCTAAGAGAAAAACCACCCACGGAGACCTCAGATGAAACCTACCCCTGCGTTTGCGATGTGCGCACGACGTTCCCTGCTGGCAGCGGCCTGCCTGCTGCCACTGTCCCGCCTGGCGCGCGCCAACGGCGCCGACACCCGGCCCATTGAATGGGTGGTGGGCTATGCCGCCGGCGGCGGCTCCGACCTGGTGGCCCGGCTGCTGGCCGAATCCATGGGCAAGTCGCTGGGGCAGGCCATCGTCATCGTCAACAAGCCGGGCGCGGCAACCAACATCGCGGCCGACTACGTGGCCCGGTCGCGCGAGCGCGGCCGCATGCTGTTCAGCGGCGACTTCGCGACCCTGGCCGCCAACCCCGCGTTGTTCGAAAAGCTCAGCTACGACGCGGCCAAAGACCTCGCGCCGGTGGGCATGATGGCGCGCTTTCCACTGATCCTGGTGGTCGCGCCCCGGGTGCAGGCCGGCAACTTCAAGGAGTTCCTGGCCTGGGCCAAGGCCCACCCGCAGGGCGTGACCTATGCCTCGCCCGGTGCCGGCACGGCCCACCACCTGGCAACCGAGCTGCTGCGCGAGCGCACGGGCCTGAATCTCGTCCACGTGCCCTACCGGGGCGCTGCGCCTGCGGTGCAGGACCTGCTGGGCAGCCAGGTCGATTTCATGCTCATCGATTCGGCCAGCGGCCTGCCGCACATCGCGGGCGGCAAGCTGCGCGCGCTGGGCGTCACCACCGAGCAGCGCACGCGCGTGCTGCCCCAGTTGCCCACCCTGGCCGAACAGGGGCTGGCCGGGTTCGATGCCTATTCGTGGCAGGGCCTCACGGTGCCCACGGCCACCGCGGCCGACGACGTGAAGCGCTTCAACGCCGCCCTGGTCGCGGCCCTGCAGTCCGAAGCGGTGCAGGCCAAGCTGCTCGCCATGGGCGTGGAGCCCACGCCCGGCACTGCGCAGCAGATGGCCAGCTACGTGGCGACCGAGCGCGAGCGCTGGGGCAAGCTGATCCGCGAGCGCGGCATCAAGGTCGACTGAGGTGCCCGTGGCAACCCCCACCCCCACCACGATCCGGTACGACGATCTCGTCGAGTCCGTCGCTGCTGCGCTGCAGTACATCAGCTACTACCATCCACCGGACTACATCGCCCACCTGGCGAGGGCGTATGAGAAGGAGCAAAGCCGGGCCGCGAAGGATGCGATGGCGCAAATCCTGGCGAGCAGCAAGATGAGCGCCATCGGGCGGCGCCCCGTATGCCAGGACACGGGCGTCGTGAACGTGTTCCTGAAAGTGGGGATGGATGTCCGGTGGGCGGGGTTCGAGGGGACCCTGGACGATGCCATCAATGCCGGTGTGCGGCGCGCCTACACCGATCCCGCCAATCCGCTCCGGGCGTCCGTGGTGGCCGACCCCCAGTTCGAGCGCAAGAACACCAGGGACAATACGCCCGCGGTGATCTTTGCCGAGATCGTTCCCGGTAACACCCTGGAAGTGTTCATCGCCGCCAAGGGGGGAGGAAGCGAGAACAAAAGCCAATTCGCCATGCTCAATCCTGGCGACAGCGTGGTGGACTGGGTTCTCAAGACCGTGCCCACCATGGGCGCGGGATGGTGCCCTCCGGGCATGCTCGGGATCGGCATCGGCGGCAGCGCCGAGAAGTCGATGGTCATGGCCAAGGAAAGCCTGATGGACGACCTGAACATGTACGAGCTGCAGGCCAAGTCCTCGCGCGGCGAGAAGCTCGACAAGGTCGAGGAAATGCGCCTCACGCTGTACGAGAAGGTCAACGCCCTGGGCATCGGCGCGCAAGGCCTGGGCGGCCTGACCACGGTGCTGGACGTGAAGATCAAGATGTACCCCACCCACGCGGCCAGCAAGCCCGTGGCCATGATCCCCAACTGCGCGGCCACGCGCCACGCCCACTTCGTGATGGATGGCTCGGGCCCGGTGTACATCACCCCGCCCTCGCTGGACCTGTGGCCCAACGTGAACTGGGCGCCCGACTACAACAAGAGCAAGAAGGTCAACCTGGACACCCTGACCAAGGAAGAAGTGGCCAGCTGGAAGCCCGGCGACACCCTCTTGCTCAACGGCAAGATGCTGACCGGGCGCGATGCCGCGCACAAGCGCATCCAGGACATGCTGGCCAAGGGCGAGAAGCTGCCCGTGGACTTCACCAACCGCGTGATCTACTACGTGGGCCCGGTGGACCCGGTCAAGGACGAGGCCGTGGGCCCGGCCGGCCCGACCACCGCCACGCGCATGGACGGCTTCACCGAGATGATGCTCGCCCAGACCGGGCTGATCGCCATGATCGGCAAGTCCGAGCGCGGCCCGGTGGCCATCGAGGCGATCAAGAAGCACCAAAGCGCCTACCTGATGGCCGTGGGTGGCGCCGCCTATCTGGTGAGCAAGGCCATCAAGAAGGCCAAGGTGCTGGGCTTTGCCGACCTGGGCATGGAAGCCATCTACGAATTCGACGTGGTGGACATGCCGGTGACGGTGGCGGTGGACGCAGGCGGCACCAGCGCCCACATCACCGGCCCGGCCGAGTGGCAAAAGCGCATTGCGGCAGGTACCGGCAAGACAATCACGCTCGAGAGCGTCTGACGTACAAAGGAAATGGCGATGTTCGATGAACGGGATTTGGCGGCCACCCGCCCGGCAGGCATGGAGAGCGAAGAGTGGCGCCTGCGCGTGCAACTGGCGGCGTGCTACCGCGTCTTTGACGCCCGGGGCTGGAGCGAGGAGATCTTCAACCACATCACGCTGAGCGTGCCCTCGCACGCGGCCCACTACCTCATCAACCCGTTCGGTCTGCACTATGGCGAGGTGACGGCGAACAACCTCGTCAAGATCGACCTGCAGGGCAATCCGGTGGGGCAGGCCAGCTACCCGGTCAACCGCGCCGGCTTCGTGATCCACAGCGCGATCCACGGCGCACGGGCCGACGCGCACTGCATCATGCACACCCACAACACAGCGGGCGTGGCCGTGTCGTGCAAGGAAGAGGGGCTGAAGTTCAACAACTTCTACTCGGCCTTCCTCAGCGGCAACGTGGCCTACCACGACTTCGAGGGCATCACCGTGCACCCGGGCGAGCAGGACCGCCTGGTGCAGAGCCTGGGCAACAGCAACTGCCTGATCCTGCGCAACCATGGCCTGCTGGTCGCGGGCCGCAATGTGCCCGAAGCCTTCTACTTCAATTACGTGCTGCAGCGCGCCTGCGAGGTGCAGGTGCTGGCCGACTCCATGGCCGGCTCCAATGTGCCGATCGCAGCCCAGGCGCTCGCGGTCTCGTCGCGCGACGTGGGCCTGACCGACCCGGACAACGACCTGTACGCCAAGCTGTTCTGGGCTGCGGTGCGCAGGGCAGGGCTGACCCTCTATGACCTTGTGCAGGCGCCGGCATAAACTCCGGAGCCTTTGAACAGGTTTTTAGATCCGGGCCAACGCAGTTTCGATCCATTCCATTACAAACAATGAGGAGACCGACCATGACCGCATCCACATCCCTGTCGCGCCGCGACGCTCTGCAATGGGCCCTGGCCGGCGCCGCAGGCACGCTGCCCTTCATGGCCCAGGCCCAGGCCATCGACACCGTGAAGATACTGGCCGGCTTTGCCGCCGGCGGCACGGTGGACACCCTGGCGCGCCGCGTGGCGACCCAGATCACCGGCGGCTATGCCAAGTCGGCCGTGGTGGAGAACAAGACCGGCGCGGGTGGGCAGATCGCCATCACCGCGCTCAAGGCGGCGCCGGCCGATGGCGCGACCTGGCTGGCCACGCCCATGTCCATGCTGGGCATCTACCCCCACACCTACAAGAAGCTGCCCTACGACCCCGTGGCCGACGTGACCCCGGTCTCGCTGGGCGTGGTGTTCGACATGGGCTTTGCCGTGGGCCCGCAGGTGCCGGCATCGGTCAAGACCGTGCCCGAGTTCCTCGAATGGTGCAAGGCCAACCCCACGGGTGCCAACTTCGGCTCGCCCGCACCGGGCTCGGTGCCCCACTTCGTGGGCGAGCTGATCAGCCGCGCGGGCAAGGTGGACATGCGCCACGTGGGTTTCCGGGGTTCGCAGCCGGCCATTCTGGACCTGCTGGGCGGGCAGATCGCGGCGGTGTCCGCGCCGGTGGGCGAATTCCTGCCCCACCTGCAAGGCGGCAAGATCCGCGTGCTGGCCACCTCGGGCGCCACGCGCAACAAGTTCGTGCCGGGCGTCAGCACCCTCATGGAGCAGGGCTTCAAGGACATGGCCTACAACGAATGGTTCGGATTCTTCCTGCCGGGCAAGGCACCGGCCGAGCTGGTGCAAAAGGCCAACGCCGCCATCCGCACGGCGCTGGCCGACAAGGACGTGGTCGCCGGGCTGGCCGCCATGGGGCTGGAGGCGCGTTCGTCCACGCCGGCCGAGCTGGCGGCGCTGCTCAAGGCCGACGGCGAGCGCTGGGGCCCGATCGTGAAGGCGATCGGCTTCACCGCCGAGTCCTAATCCGACCGTGGGGGCGCCGCGGGCTCATGCAGGGCCGTTGGGCCCGCTCTCACCCAGCAGCTTCACCAGCATCTGGCCCAGCTCGGCGCGCCGCGCCGGGGTCATGCGCGGCTTGATCGCCGCGATGGAAATGGCCGCAAACGGCACGCCGCCGGGGTCGGGAATGGTCGCGCCCACGCCGGCCACGCCCTGTGTCACGGTGTCCACCATCTCGGCATAGCCCAGCTTCTGGGTCTTGGCCACCACCTTGCCAAAGCGCTCCGCCGTGAGGCCCGCCGAGTCGAAGGCCGGCGTGTGCTGGCTGCGGATGCGCGCAATGTCCTGTGCCCCCGCACTGGCCAACAGGGCCATGCCGCCCACGCCGATGCCCAGGGGCCGGATGTCGCCCACCCGCGTGCTGAAGATCTTGACCGGAAAAGCACCATCCTCGCGCTGCAGGCAGACCGTGTAGTCGCCCTGGCGCACCAGCAGGAACACGGTGTCTTCCGATATGCGGGCCAGCCGGCGCATCAGGCCGCCGTAGGTGGCCACCAGCGGCGCCCGGCTCAGCGAGGCAAAACCCAGGCGCATGACCTCCAGGCCCAGGCTGTAGCGGCGCGTGAGCGGGTTGCGGTCGGCGAAGTGCTCCTCCACCAGGCAGGTCATCAGGCGGTGCGCGGTGGAGCGCTCCAGCCCCGTGGCCGCCACCACCTCGCTCACCGCCATGCCGTGCTCGTGGTGCTCGCCCAGCACCCGCAGGATCTGCAGGGCGCGGCGCATGTTCTGGGCCCCCGGGGTTTCCACAGGTTTGCTCACGATGTGGGATTTGTCTCTGTTGTTGTTTGTCATGTGGACATTGTTGCCGGACCATCGCTGCATTGCCAAGGACCCACCCGCACCCACCATGAACCCATCGACAGAGCCGATCACCACCGAAACCCTGGGCGCCGTGCGCCGCATCTGGCTGAACCGGCCCGAGGCGCGCAACGCGCAGAGCCAGCAGATGCTGCAGGCCCTGGACCAGGCCTTCGCCCAGGCCGAGAACGACCCCGACATCCGCGTGGTGGTGCTCGCCGCCCGGGGCGCGCATTTCTCGGCCGGCCATGACCTCAAGCAGGCCCAGGCCGAGCGTGCCGAGTTCACCGTGGAGCAGCGCTGGGCCTATGAGGAAAAGCACTACTACGGCTACTGCCTGCGCATCTGGGACTTCCCCAAGCCCACGGTGGTGCAGGTGCAGGGCGCCTGCGTGGCCGCGGGTTTCATGCTGGCCAACATGTGCGACCTGGTGGTGGCGGCCGAGGACGCCTTCTTCTCCGACCCCGTGACGCACACCATGGGCGCGGCGGCCACCGAGGTGCTGATCCACCCCTGGGTGATGGGGCTGCGCCAGGCCAAGGAGTTCCTGTTCACCGGCGCGCGCTGGAGCGCGCAGCAGGCACGTGAGGCCGGCTTTGTGAACCGCGTGGTGCCCATGGCCGATCTGGAGGCAGAAACCCTGGCGCTGGCCCAGCGCATCGCCCAGGCGCCGCCCTTTGCGCTGCGCGTGCTCAAGAAATCGCTCAACCGCTCGGTCGACGTGCGCGGCATGCGCGAGGCGCTGTCTGCCCACTTCGATCTGCACCAGCTCAGCCATGTGAGCGAGGAGTACCGCCAGACCAAGGAAGCGGGCTTGGCCAGCGCCATCGCCAAGGGGGCCCGCGCATGACGACGAACCCGCACCGCCTGCAACCCCTGCTGGCCCCGCGCTCCATCGCCCTGGTCGGCGCCAGCGACAACCCGGGCCGCATCGGCGGCATGCCGCTCGATCTGCTGCGCCACTTCGGCTTTGCGGGCGCGGTCTACCCGGTCAACCCCAAGTACCAGGAGGTGTTCGGCTACCGCTGCTACCCGGATATCGAATCCCTGCCCGAGGCCTGCGACCTGGTGGTGCTGGCCATTGCCGCGCCCGAGGTCACGGCCATGCTGGAGCGTTGCCACGCCCGGGGCATCCCCGCCGCCATCGTCTACGCCGCCGGCTTTGCCGAGGCGGCCGGCGAGGGGGCGGCCCTGCAGCGCACGCTGGAGGACTTCGCGCAGCGCAGCGGCATGGTGGTGGCCGGCCCCAACTGCATGGGCTTTGCCAACCTGAACCTGCATGCCTACACGGCCTTCGCCTCGGTGTTCAAGAACGTGCCGCCGCAGGCGGGCCCCGGGCGGGCCAGCATCGTCACGCAAAGCGGCAATGTCTGCTCGGCCGTGTTCGCGCTGGCGCGCCGGCTGGGCGTGCCGGTGAGCCACTTCATCAACACCGGCAACGAGGCCTGCGTGGAGTTCTCCGAATACCTGCAGTACCTGGCGGCGGACGAGTCCACCGAATGCGTGGTCGGCTATGTGGAGCAGTTGCGCGACGGGCCGCGCTTCATCGACGCGGCGCTGGCCTTTGCGCGCCAGCGCAAGCCGCTCATCCTGTACAAGGCGGGCGAGACGGACAAGGGCTCCGAGGCCGTGCGCTCGCACACCAGCGCGCTGGCCGGCGACCTGGCGCTGTACAAGGCGGCCTTCGAACAGCTCAACGTGATCCGCGGCACGGACTTCGCCCAGATGGCCGACCTGGCCTACCTCAGCGGCTTTCGCGCACGCCAGGGAGGGCCGCGCGTGGCCATCGTCACCATGTCGGGGGCGCTGGGCGCCATCCTGGCCGACAAGTTCATCGGCGCCGGGCTCGAGGTGCCCACGCTGAGCGAAGACCTGCAGCGCACCCTGCGCGAGGGCATCCCCGACTACGGCATGGTGTCCAACCCCGTGGACGTGACGGGCAATGTGGTCAACTCGCCGCAGTTCGTGCGCACCATCCTGGGGGCGCTGGCGCAGTCGGACCAGGTCGACACCGTGGTGGTCTATGCGCCGGGCTACCTGCTCGACCGCATGGCCGAGCCGCTGGCCGAGGTCTGCGGCCAGTGGAACAAGCTCTTCGTGGCCATCGACACCGGTGCCGCCCGGTGCCGGGACCAGCTCACGCAGACAGGCGTGCCGGTGTTCGACGACATCGGCCGCGCCACGCAGGCGCTGGCACCGTTCTGCCAATGGCTGGCCCGCCATGAGGGTGTGGCGCGCTGGGCGGCGCTGCGCCAGGCGCAGGCGGTACAGCAGAGCACGGCACCGGCGCTGCCCGCAGCGCTCAACGAGCATGCCACCAAGCTGTTGCTGGCGGGCTATGGCGTGCCCTCGCTGCAGGGCCTGCCGGCCCGCGATGCCGACGAGGCCGTGGCGGCAGCAGGGCAGATTGGCTACCCCGTGGCGCTGAAGATTTTGAGCGCCGACATCGCCCACAAGACCGAGGCCGGCGGCGTGTACCTGAATGTGGCCGACGCTGCGGCGCTGCGCACGCACTGCGCCGACATGCTGGCCAGCGTGCAGCGGCACAGCCCCGCGGCGCGCATCGACGGCTTTCTAGTGCAGCCCATGGCCAGCGGCGGCGTGGCCGAGCTGATCGCCGGCATCACGCACGACCCGGTGTTCGGCCCCGCGCTCACCGTGGGCCTGGGCGGCGTGCTGACCGAGCTGTACCGCGACGCCAGCCACCGGCTGCTGCCCGTGGATGCCGCCATGGTGCAGGCCATGCTGCGCGAGTTGCGCGCCTGGCCGTTGCTGGACGGCTTTCGCGGCCGGCCCCTGGCCGATGTGGCCGGGGCCTGCGCAGGCATCGCCGCGCTGTCGCGCGCCCAGGCAGCCCTGGGCCCGCAAGTGCGCGAGATCGAGATCAACCCCCTGCAGGTGCGCGCGCAGGGGCAGGGCGCTTTCGCGCTGGACGCGCTGGTCGTCGTGCAGGACTGAGCGCGCAGGCATTTCACAAGGAGACAAGCATGGCATCCCTCTTTTGCAAGATCGCTTGCGCCCTGGCCGCGGCCACTGCGCTGGCGGCCACCGCCCCGGCCCTGGCGCAGGACGGCTACCCCAACAAGCCCATCCGCATGGTGCTGCCGTTCCCGCCAGGCGGCGTCACCGACCTGCTGGCACGGGCCCTGGCCGACAAGCTCGGGCCGCGCCTGGGCCAGCCGGTGATCGTGGACAACAAGCCGGGCGCCGGCACGGTGCTGGCGTCCGACCTGGTGGCCAAGGCCCCGGCCGACGGTTACACCGTGCTGCTGGCCGCATCTTCGCTGGGCACGGCGCCGCTGATCTACAGCAAGGTCAACTACGACGCGATCAAGAGCTTCACGCCCGTGACCCAGGTTGCGTCGGTGGTGCATGTGCTGGTGGTGAATCCGTCCCTGCCCGTGAAGTCGGTCAAGGACCTGGTCGAGTACGCGCGCGCCCACCCGGGCAAGCTCAACTACAGCTCCACCGGGGCCGGCACGTCGACCCACCTGGAGGGCGAGCTGTTCAAGAGCATGGCCAATGTCTACATGGTGCACATCCCCTACAAGGGCAGCGGGCCGGCGCTGACCGACCTGGTGGCCGGCGAGGTGAACGTGATGTTCGACGCGCTGGGCTCCTCGGGCCCCTTCATCAAGGCCGACAAGCTGCGCGTGCTGGCCGTGACCACGGCCAAGCGCTCCGAATCCATCCCCGAGCTGCCCACGGTGGCCGAGTCCGGCGTGCCGGGCTACGAGGCCATGCCCTGGCTGGGCCTGGTGGCCCCGGCCGGAACGCCCGCGCCGGTGGTGGACCGCTTGCACCGCGAGATCGCCGCCATCCTCAAGGAGCCCGACATCCGCGAGCGCTTCAAGGGCTGGGGGCTGGACATCATCGGCAATACACCCGCCGAGTTCGCCAGCTTCATCCGCCGCGACGTGGACCAGTGGGCGCGCGTGATCAAGAAGGCCAGCATCAAGGCGGACTGAACCCATGCGCTTTGCGATCACCGAACAGCAGCAGCTGGTGCAGGACAGTGCCCTCGACTGGCTGCGCGGCAACTACGATTTTCACCAGCGCGCGGCCGGCGTGCACCGCGAGGGCGGGCTGCCCGGGGCCTGGCAGGGCTTTGCCGAGCTGGGCTGGCTGGCCCTGCCCCTGGCCGAAGACGTGGGCGGCCTGGAGGGCGATGCCCTCACCGTGGGCCTGCTGGCCCAGGCCCTGGGCGCGCACCTGGCGGTGGAACCCTATGTGGCCCAGGTGGCGCTGGCACTGCGGGCGCTGGACCGCTGCGCCACGCCGGCGCAGCGCGCGGCCTGGCTGCCGGCCCTGGTGGCCGGCCAGGAGCGCCTGGCCTGGGCCCATGCCGAGCCGGGCGACGCCACGCCGTTTGCACCGCGTGCCTGCACGGCGCTGCGCCAGGGGGATGGCTGGGTGCTGCGCGGTGTGAAGCAGGCGGTGCGCGGGGCCCGCGGCGCCGCGCACTGGCTTGTGTCCGCCCGCGGCGGCGATGGCCGGGCCCTGCTGCTCAGGGTGCCGGCCGGGCTGCCCGGCGTGCGCGTGGATGCCTATGAGACCAGCGACGGTGCAGTGGCGGCCGACCTGTACTTTGACGCCGCGCTGGTGCCGGCCCAGTGCCTGGTCGGGGAGGAGGGGGCCGGCGCCGCGCTCGACGAGGTGCTGGCGTTCGGCATGGTGGCCGCCTGCTGGCAGGCCACGGGCACCATGCAGGCGGCGCTGGCGCAGACCCGGCGCTACACGGCCGACCGCCAGCAGTTCGGCCAGGCGCTGGCGCAGTTCCAGGTGGTGCAGCACCGCATCGCCGAGATGGCAGTGCTCTGCACCGAGGCCCAGGCGGCCTGCGAGCTGGCGGCCATGCGCGTGGACCTGGCCCGTGGCGAGGCGCTGCACGCCGTGGCCGCCGCCGTGCGCAGCAAGGTGGTGCGCGCGGCCGGCTTCGTGGCGCGTGAATGCGTGCAACTGCACGGCGCCATGGGCGTGTGCGAGGAGCTGCCGATGGCGGCCAGCTTTCGCTGCCTGCTCGCCTTCGAGGCCGAGGACGGCAACGCCGACACCCACGCCCGCTGGCTGGGCCGCCATGCCCTGCATTCACAGCGCCACGCGCACAGCCAGACACTGGGAGAACATTGATGGATTTGGCATTGAGCCCGCAGGACCGTGCATTCCGCCAGGAGGTGCGCGACTTCCTGGCCACCCACCTCACGCCCGGGCTGCGCCAGGGGCAGGCGCGCACCACGGCCATGTACCCCGAGCCGCATATCTCCGGCCCCTGGCAGCAGGCGCTGCAGGCGCGCGGCTGGTTGGTGCCCCTGTGGCCGGTGGCGTGGGGCGGCACGGGCTGGTCGGCGCTGCAGCGCTTCATCTTCGAGACCGAATGCGCGCTGGCCGGCGCCCCGCTGGTGCACCCCATGGGCGTGCGCCTGGTCGGCCCCGTGCTGCTGCGTTTTGGCACCGAGGCGCAAAAGCGCGAACACCTGCCGCGCATCCTGTCGGGGCAGGACTACTGGTGCCAGGGCTTCTCGGAACCCAACGCGGGCTCCGACCTGGCCGCACTGCAGCTGCGCGCGGACCGCGATGGCGACGACTACGTGCTCAACGGCACCAAGATCTGGACCACGCACGCCCACCACGCCAACCGCATGTTCGCGCTGGTGCGCACCAGCCGCGAGGGGCGGCGGCAGGACGGCATCTCCTTCCTGCTGATCGACATGGCCTCCCCGGGCATCACGGTGCGGCCCATCGCCACCATCGGCGGCGACCACGATGTGAACGAGGTGCACTTCGAGAACGTGCGCGTGCCCCTGGCCCAGCGCGTGGGCGAGGAGAACGCCGGCTGGGAATGCGCCAAGTACCTGCTCGAGTTCGAGCGCGGCGCGGGCATCTTCAGCCCACGGCTGCGCGCGCAGCTCAAGCGCGTGGCCAGCGTTCTGTCCGCAGTACAAGAGGAAGGACCGTTGTGCCAGGCCTTCGGCGAACTCATTGCCGACCTGGATGCCTTCGAATGGCTGGAGGCGCGCACCATGGCCTCGCTGGCGCCGGGGGGCAGCCCCGGCCCGGTGGCGTCCATCCTGAAGCTGCGCGCCAGCCGCCTCAAGCAGGCCATCGGTGCGTTGGGGGCCCAGGCCCTGGGGCGCAGCGGCCTGCGCTGGCACAGCGAATCGGCACTCCCCGATGCGGCAGGCCCCCAGTGCAGCACGCTGGTGCCCGAATACTGCAACAGCCGTGCCTTCACCATCTTTGGCGGCGCGGCCGAGATCCAGCTGGGGCTGATCGCGCGCAGCCTGGCCGGCTGACGTTATTGAGGCAGCTGCAACAGCACCAGGGCCGCGCTGAGCTCGGCCTTGCGCTGGGCCGCTTCTTCCTGGCGGATGGGGGCGTTGGTGCGCTGGTGCGGCTCGCGCGCATTGGGGCGGCGCCCCTTCATCTCGCTGCCCAGGGCAATGCGCTCGTTGATGAACTCCCCATAGCCGATCTGGCCCACGTAGAGCCGTGACAGCAGCACGGTGGTGCGGGAGTTTTCTTCCTCCACGAGGTCGGCGTACGCGGGCGGCGCATTGCGCAGGCGAAACTCCGCCCCCGCGTTCACACAGTCCTTGCGCAGGCCGGCCCAGGCCTGGATGGCGCGCCTCTCATCGGGCGTGGGGGTCGCCATGCTGGTGCGCAGGGCCGGGGGCGCTGCTTCGGCGTCGGCAACACTGGCCAGCCGAGGCTTGAGCACCGAGAGTGCGGCATGGTTGTCGAGCCCGACCAGGCAGACGGCCGTGGGGTCTTGCGCCGCCGTGCGTTGTACCGGGGCCGGCCCGGTGCTGCTGCACCCTGCGACGGCAAGGCAGGCCATGGCAAAACAAAGCGCTTTCATTTTCTTGCCTTTCTTTCCAGCGGTCGATGTTTCACTCTACCCAAACGGTGGTCCGAAATGGAGGGGGCAAAACGGGGTCGCGCTGTCCTCCTACAGCCCCTGGGGCCACCCGAGGGGCGGCGCCTGCTGCAGTGGGCGTGGGCGATGGGCTCGCCTCCTACAAGGGCTATCGCAAAGCTTCTGGCCGGATCAGAAAAGCACCTGCGAGCCCCTTTGTCGACCCCCCGCCGCCAGTGCCCGGCCGAAGTCCTGCGCCATGCCCTGGCGTTTGGTCATGCCGGCCGAAATGCTTCGGCTGCGGCGGCTGTGTTGAGGGCTTCTCTCAGCCGCTTGATCTTTCCGCCTGCCGCGATGAGCAGGCCCGCATAGGTCTGCCGGTACGGCCGCCCGGACGCAGCGACCTTGGCATCTACCGTGTATTCGGCAAACGCCCTCTCCGGCGTTTCGATCCAGAACTGGATGTCGCCAAAGCGGAAATCCGGGACCTTCACCAGCAGGCCTGCAATGAGCCGGCCGATGGCATCGCGCCCTTCGGCGCGGACCTGGATCCAGGGCAGTTCGAGCACGCCGTCTTCGGCAAACAGGCTGGCGGCGGCCTCGGGCGTGCGTATGGCGCGCAGGTAGGCGCGCAGCAGTTCCGGGGCGGTTGGCAGGGTGGGCTGCTGGCTCATCGCGTCCTCACACCTGGGCCTGGCCGCCATCGGCGAACAGCTCGATGCCGTTGACGAAAGCCGAGTCGTCGGACGCGAGAAACACGGCGGCCTTGGCGATGTCTTCCGGCTGGCCCATGCGGCCCAGCGGTACCTGGGTGGTCAGGTAGTCGAGCAGGCCTTGCTGCTGCGCGGCATCCGGGCCCGCGAGTTCCACGAGACCCGGCGTGTGGATGGGGCCGGGCGACAAGGTGTTGATGCGGATGGCGCGGCCTTTAAGGTCCAGGATCCAGCTGCGCGCCAGGTTGCGCACGGCCGCCTTGGTGGCGCTGTAGATGCTGAAGTTGGCGGTGCCCAGCACACTGGTCGTCGAGCCCGCCAGGATGACGGAGGCGCCGGCCGTGGCAGCGTCCAGCAGGGGCAGCGCCTTCTGCACCGTGAACACCACGCCCTTGACGTTGCGGTCAAACGTGTCGTCGAAATGCGCCTCGGTGATGCTGCCCAGCGGGAGCATGCTGCCACCACCCGCGTTGGCATAGAGGACATCCAGGCGGCCGTGCTCGGTTCGCACCTGGTCATAGAGCCGATCCAGGTCCGCCAGGTTCGTGGAGTCGGCTTGCACGCCGCGGGCCTGGGGACCTATGGCGGCCACAGCCGCATCGAGTTCGGCTTTGCGGCGCCCCGTGATGTAGACCGTCGCGCCTTCTGCGACAAAGGCCTTGGCGGCTGCCAAACCGATGCCGGTGGTTGCACCGGTGACAACAGCCACCTTGCCTGCGAGTTTCTGGACCATGAGATTTCTCCGTGATGGGTTGGTAGGAGCCTCAAGCGTAAATAGTTCGTTTGGTTGAATAAATGGTGCAATCCATTCAATACAATTCATGGTGGTGAATAATAGAATCCATGGACCAGTTGCTTGCCCTGAAGGTGTTTGTGCGCATCGCCGAAAACGGCGGCTTCTCCCGCGCCGCCGATTCGATGAACATTCCCCGTCCCAGCGTGACCAAGCTGGTGCAGGATTTGGAGCAGCACCTCGGTGCCCGGCTGCTGCAGCGCACGACCCGAAGGGTCAGCATGACGGCCGACGGCGTGGCCTACTACGAGCGCGCCAAGCGGCTCATCGCCGAGCTGGAGGACATGGACCAGCTGGCCAGGGGGGCGAGTGCCCAACTGCGGGGGCGCTTGCGGGTCGACGTAGGCTCCGTGCTGGCCAACCGCATCCTGATTCCTGCGCTGGCGCAGTTTCGGGCGCGGTATCCGGACCTGCAGCTGGAACTGGGCGTGAGCGACCGCCCGGCGGACATGATCAGCGACGGCGTGGACTGCGTGGTCCGCGGCGGGGACCTGCCGGACTCCACCCTGGTGGCGCGGCGCCTGGCCGATCTGGCCTGGGTGACCTGTGCCTCGAAGGACTACCTGGCGGCCCATGGAGAGCCCCGGCATCCCGATGAGCTGCTGGCCCTGCACCCCGCCAGCGGACGGCCGGTGCATACGCTGGCGGGCTATTTTTCGTCACTGAGTGGTCGCGCCTTTCCCCTGGAATTCCACCGGGCTGGCGAACGCCTGCTCGTCAAGGCCGGCGAAGCCACCTCCGTCAACGAAAGCACGGCCCATCTCAACGTGCTGGTGCATGGGCTGGGCATCGGCCAGACCTTTCGCTTCGCCGCGGCCCCCTGTTTGTCCAATGGAACGCTCAAGGAGGTGCTGACCGATTGGTCCCGCCCCGCCCATACCATCCGCCTCGTCTACCCCAGCAGCAGGCAACTGAGCGCAAAGATCCGCGCGTTCTCGGATTGGGCGGCAGACCTGTTCAAGCGTTACGACGACGGCCCCTCGGGCGGTGCCATGTGATGGGGTGACTGCAGAACCGCTGGCACCACAGGTGCACGGCCGCGCAAAAAAAAAGCGGCCTTCGGGCCGCTTTGCCGGTGTCGCGGGCGACCCTCAGATCTTGTCGATGGCCTTTTTCACCGCTTCCTTGGCGTCGCCCACCTTGGCCTGGGTCTTGCCCACGGCCTGGTCGGCCAGGCCCTCGCCCTGCAGCTTGGGGCTGTCCACGAGCTTGCCTGCGGCTTCCTTCACCTGGCCCTTGATGTCGGTGGCGCGTCCTGCGACTTGGTCTTTGTTCATGGTTCGCTTTCCTTGGTTGGCACCGCCATACGTGCGGTGCCCCTAGGATGGGCCCCCCGCAGGGGCCTGGCTGTCGGAGAGCGGCCCATCTGCGCGTCGGGCAGAGCTGCGCAGTGCCTTCAACCTGGGCGGGCGACGGCACCGGTGTCCACGGCCCGCAGGGCCGCGTGGATGCGCGCGGTGATGTCCGCAGCCGGCACCATGGGCCGCAATGCCGGCACATGCGCGCGCCCGATGTTGCCGATGGGCAGGCGCTGCAGCAAATGCCCGAGCGGCACCAGCGCCAGGCGCAGCAGCTGGCCGGCCACTTCGCGCCCATCGCGCAGCTGCAGGGCATAGCGCAGCATGGCGGTGTGCGAGCGCCAGTGCAGGCCCAGCTTGGTCTGGCCCAGCACATGGGCGGCCTCCAGCCAGGGCCAGCGCGTTGCCGGTGGCTCGCCGGCGCTGGCCTCGAAGCGTGCCAGCAGGTGCGCGAAGGCCTGGGGCTGCAATGTGGGCGCGGGTGGGGCGGGCAGCGGGGCGCTCATACCGCGGCCCCCGCACGGTCGCGCGCCCATTGCACCCAGCGCCGCTGCCGATGGCGGTAGAACACCCAGGCAAAGGCAGCGCTGAGCGGCGTCATCAGCCAGGGCAGGTAGCGCGCCCGCACGTAGACCTCGTCGGCGTAGCAGGTGCGCTCGGGCATGCCCGGCGTGCCGGGCAGGCTGTGCACGGTGATGCGGTGGTCCCACACGCGCATGAGCTGGCCCGTGCCGTTGTCGCGCAGCAGCGGCCAAGCGCCCGGGATGTCGGGCGCGTGCACGCTGATGCGCGCGGTCTGCCGGCCCATGGGCAGCAGGCCGAAGAGGGCAAAGCGCAGCTCGGTGTCGCCCATCGGCCAATGCGCGGGCCAGGCGCCCTGCACGGTGCCAAAGCGCAGCAGCGGCGCCGTGATGTGGCAAAACAGCGCCGTGGTCTGCAACTGTGCGGCCACCCACGCGGCTGGGGCGGGCAGGGTGGTGGTCAGGCAGATGCGCAGGCTGCCGGGCGGGCGCGCCAGGGTGGATGCGGGCGGGCCCATCTCGCTGCTGCCCAGGGTGGTCGCCACGGCGGCTTGCGGGTCGGTGGGGTGGTGGTTCATGCGTCTGTCTTGCTGTTGGATGACGTGGGGCTGACCTCGGTGCGCAGCATGCGCAGGCCGTTGGCCACCACGAGCAGGCTGGCACCCATGTCGGCGAACACTGCCATCCACATGGTGGCCTGGCCCGCCAGCGCCAGGCCGAAGAACACGGCCTTGATGCCCAGCGCCAGCGTAATGTTCTGCACCAGCACGCGGTGCGTGCGGCGCGACAGGCGCACCGTCTCGGCCACGCGGCGCAGGTCGTCGTTCATGATGACCACGTCGGCCGTCTCCATGGCCACGTCGGTACCAGCGGCGCCCATGGCAAAGCCGATGTCGGCCTTGGCCAGGGCAGGGGCGTCGTTGATACCGTCGCCCGCCATGGCCGTCATGCCGTGCTGTTGCTGCAGGGCGGCGATGGCGGCCAACTTGTGCTCGGGCAGCAGGCTGGCCTGCACCTGGTCGATGCCGGCCTCCTTGGCGGCGGCCTGGGCGGCGGCGGCATGGTCGCCGGTCAGCATCACGGGCACCACGCCCAGGGCCTTGAGGTCGGCCACGGCCTGCACGGCCTGCGGGCGCAGGGTGTCGGCCACGGCGAACAGGGCGCGCACGGCATAGGCGTCGGCCAGCAGGGTCACGCTGCGGCCCTGGGCCTCGTGCTCAGCAGCGGCGGCCTCGACGGCGTCGGTCCAGAGGTTGCGCTCCTGCATGAGGCGGCGGTTGCCCAGTTGCCAGGTGGTTCCGTCGATGCGGCCTTGCACGCCGCGCCCGGCCAGGGCGGTGAAATCGTGCACTTCGGGCAGATCGGCGCCTGCCGCATCCCCCAGCCCGGCCGCGATGGCCTTCGATACTGGGTGGTCCGAGCGGCCTGCCAGCGCACGCGCCACGTCGGTGGCGGCATCGTCGCCCAACTGCGTCTGGCCTACCAGCACGGGCTTGCCGGCGGTGATGGTGCCGGTCTTGTCGAAGGCCACGGCACGCAGGCCGCGCGCCTGCTCCAGCCACGCTCCGCCCTTGACGAGGATGCCGCGCCGCGCCGCCGCGGCCAGCCCGCTGACCACCGTGACGGGCGTGGAGATCACCAGCGCGCAGGGGCAGGCGATCACCAGCAGCACCAGCGCGCGGTAGATGGCATCGAGCCAGGCCCAGCCCAGCACCAGGGGCGCACCCACGGCCACCACCACGGCCAGCACGAACACGGCGGGGGTGTAGACGGCGGCAAAGCGGTCCACGAAGCGCTGCGTGGGCGCGCGGCTGGCCTGGGCTTCCTCCACCGCGCGGATGATGCGGTCCAGCGTGGTGTGGCCTGCCGCAGCGGTCACCTGCATGGTCAGCTCGGCCTGGGCGTTCAGCGTGCCGGCGTAGAGCTTGTCGCCCCGCACCTTGTCCACGGCCAGGCTTTCGCCGGTGACGCTGGATTCGTCCACCGCGCTGCGCCCGGAGGCCACCGTGCCGTCCAGCGGCACCCGGCCGCCCGGGCGCACGCGCACCGTGGCGCCCACGGCCACCTCGGCGGCGGGCAGGGTCTGCCACTGGCCGCCGGGCTGCTGCACCTCGGCCTGGTCCGGGCTCAGCGCCAGCAGCGCGCCAATGGCGTTGCGCGCCCGGCCCACGGCCCCTTCCTCGATGCGCTCGGCCAGGGCGTACAGGGCCATCACCATGGCGGCCTCGGGCCATTGGCCGATGGCGAAGGCCCCGGTGACGGCAACGGCCATCAGCGTGTTGATGCCCAACTGCCCGCGCATCAGCGATTTCAGGCCGGCTTTGTAGATGCCCAGGCCTGCCAGCAAGATGGCCACCGCCGCCAGCGCCATGCCGGCGTAGTGCCATAAGGGTGTGTCGGGCCCCAGCAAATGGGCCAGCTCGGCCGCCAAGGCCGCCGCCAGCGATGCACCTATGCGGCCCCAGCCGGGCAGGGCGCCGTGGTCGTGGCCTTCATGGCCGTCTTCGGCTCCGTGGCCATGGTCATGGCCATCGTGGTCCTGGTGGTTGTGGCCCTCAGCATGTGCGTGCGCATGCGGTTGTGCTGCTGTCTTGGCTGATGGCGCATCGGCCGAGCAACTGCTGCCGGGGGCGCAGCAGGACACATTGATCTGCGGCGCGCGCCGCGCACCCGATGACGTCTTGGGCATGGGCAGGGCCACCGCCGCGGGGGTGGATGGCTCGGGTGGACCTTGCGGATGGGTGGTTCGGCTCGACTCGTTTGTCATGGTCTTTTCCTTTGCGGGGGCGGCTTGCGATCCGCCATGCCATGATTGGAATCCTTGAAGTCACTTGAAGGTCAAGCGCATGCCAACAGACGCAGCCAGGTTTCGCATCGGCGAGGCCGCCCAGCGCTCCGGGGTTTCCACCGCCAACATCCGCTACTACGAAAAGGAGGCCCTGCTCGCGGCCGGCCCGCGCAGCGAAAGCAGCTACCGCCTGTACAGCGATGCCGACATCCACCAGCTGCGCTTCATCCGCCTGTGCCGCGCCATGGACATGTCGCTCGACGAGGTGCGCACCCTGCTGGCGCTGGACCGGGACAGTGCCGCCGCCGACCACACGGCCTGCGACACGCTGGACGAACACCTGAGCCACGTGCGCATCCGCCTGCAGGAGTTGAAGACCCTGGAGCGCGACCTGATCGCCCTGCGCCGGCGCTGCGACGGCACCGATGGGCATTGCCATGTGATCGAGGCGCTGCACGAGCGGGCCGATGCCGAGCCTGTGGCGCCACCGGGGCCGGTGCCGGCCAAGCGGCATGTGTGAGCGGGTTAGCTAGCTATCAAACCCCAGCGGCCCAACCGGCATGCGCTTCACATAGCCGCATCGCCACAACCGAAATTCGTCCGGTCCGTCGAACTCGACCATGCCGTCATCAGGCCGGTGCGGCCAGGCCAGGTGGAGTGCAGAAACCTGGAGCTGGAATACCTCCTCGGCCCAGTACCGCAGGCTGCAGTGATCTGCCATTTCCTGGGCGAGCAGTTGCGCAACGGCGTCCAGAAAGCGTTGCGGCTCCAGCGCGACCGATTCTGCGTGCAGCACCAGAGCCTCGTCGGGGGCAATCTGCGCGATGCGCATGTCTGCATTGCCCGCGATGAAGAACTGGAAGGGCAGGTGAGAGCTGTGCTCATCGGTTACCCAGCATTCATCGTCTTCAGAGTAGTTCAACGTGCCCAGCACGGCGTTGTCGATGCGGGAGACGACAGGCCTTGGGTCTCCCCTCAGGAATTGCTTGAGCCTGGACCACATGGAAAACACGCTCCGGCACGGGCCGGACCTCCTGGGGGCCAGTCTATCGCGACCAGGCTCTCGTCTCTCTGACCAGCGGTGCGGGCCGGCGAATGGGCCCGGTGCATTTTGTCAAACCAGCGGAAACGCCCCAGGCCCTCTCTCCACTGACACATCCCTGGCGCGCAATTCCGCCTGGCATTCCGAGCAGGTGGTGACCGGGTCGAACAGGTGGCCGCAGCCGGTGTGCCGGTGCAGCAGGGGGCGGCCGGCCTTGCCGGCCATGTGCACATCGCCCCAGTGCACGATGGCCATGATGACGGGGTGCAGGTCCAGGCCCTTGGGGGTCAGGCGGTACTCGTAGCGGGCGGGCGATTCCTGGTAGGCGGCCTTGCGCAGCACGCCGGCTTCCACCAGCTTGGCCAGGCGGTCTGCCAGCATGGGGCGCGAGATACCCAGGCGCTGCTGGAAGTCATCGAACCGGCGCACGCCGAGAAAGCAGTCGCGCAGCACCAGCAGGGTCCAGCGGTCGCCGATCACGGAGACGGTGCGGGCGATTGAGCAATGTTCCTGTTCCAGGTCGTTCCACTTCATGTCCGCAACTCTACCCTTGACGGGTTCAATTTTCAAACTTATCGTGCAGTCAGTTCAAAAATAGAACTCAAAAGGCATGGGCGCGGCGCCCAACCCTATTCCATTGCAACCTGAGGAGACCCCCATGGCAGACGGCAAGAAGAAGGCAATTTTGGTCATCGGCGCAGGCGACGCCACGGGCGGCGCCATTGCCCAGCGCTTTGCGCGCGAGGGCTACATCGCCTGCGTGACCCGGCGCAGCGCGGACAAGCTGCAGCCCCTCGTCGACCAGATCCGCGCCGCAGGGGGCGAGGCGCATGGCTTCGGCTCCGATGCGCGCAAAGAGGAGGAGATGGTGGCGCTGATCGCCAGGATCGAAGCCGAGATCGCCCCCATCGAAGTCGCGGTGTTCAACATCGGGGCCAATGTGCGCTTTGGCATCACCGAGACCACCTCGCGCGTGTACTTCAAGGTGTGGGAGATGGCCTGCTTCGCCGGCTTTCTCATGGGGCGCGAGGCGGCCAAGGTGATGCTGCCGCGCGGCCGGGGCACCATTCTCTTCACGGGGGCCACGGCCAGCCTGCGCGGCCGCGAGGGCTTCGCGGCCTTTGCGGGCGCCAAGCATGCACTGCGTGCGCTGGCCCAGAGCATGGCGCGGGAGCTGTGGCCCCAGGGCATCCACGTGGCCCACCCCGTGATCGATGGTGCGATCGATACCGAGTTCATCCGCAGCAACTTCCCCGAGCGCTACGCCACCAAGGAGCAGGGTGGCATCGTCAGCCCAGAGAGCATTGCCGAGGTGTACTGGCAACTGCACAACCAGCCCCGCGACGCCTGGACCCACGAGACGGAAATCCGCCCGTGGATGGAAACCTGGTGACCAGCCCTGAGCACCATCGATCACAACAACCACCAAGGAGACAAGAAGCCATGAGCGATGTGACCGTGCAATTTATGTTCGATTTCGGCAGCCCGAATGCCTACCTCAGCCACAAGGTACTGCCCGGGATCGAGGCCCGTACGGGCGTGCGATTCGAGTATGTGCCTGTGCTGCTGGGCGGGCTGTTCAAGCTGGCGAACAACCGCTCGCCGGCCGAGAGCAATGCCGGCATCCCCACCAAGCGGGCGTACGAGCAACGCGAGATGGACCGCTTCGTGCACAGGCATGGCCTCTCGAAGTTTGCGCACAACCCGCACTTTCCGGTGAACACCCTGGCGCTGATGCGCGGTGCTGTCGCCGCGCGCAGGCTGGGCTGCTTCGAGCCCTATGTCGATGCCGTCTACGCCAGCATGTGGGAGCGCGGCCAGAAGATGGACGACCCGCAGGTGATCGCCGCCGAGCTGCAGCAGGCCGGACTCGACCCCGCGGCGCTGCTGGCCGCCAGCCAGGAGCCCGAGGTGAAGAATGCCCTGCTGCAGAGCACCCAGGACGCCTTTGCCCGCGGCGCCTTCGGCTCGCCCATCTTCTTCGTGGGGGACGAGATGTTTTTCGGCAAGGACCGGCTGCGCGAGGTGGAGGAAGAGATCGTGCGGACGCGGTCCTAGCGGCTGATCACTCGGGCTGAATCCCCGCCTCCTTGACCACCTTGCCCCACTTGGCCAGGTCCGACCTGATCAGCGCCGCATACTCCTGCGGCGTGCCGCCCTGGATCTCGATGCCCGCGGCTTCGAGCTTGGTGCGCACCTCGGGCAGTTTCAGGGCCGCGTTGATCTCGGTGTTGAGGCGGGCGACGATGGCCTTGGGCGTGCCGGCCGGGGCCAGAAAGCCGCCGTTGGTGTTGGCATCGTAGCCCTTGAGACCTTGTTCCTCGGCTGTGGGCACGTCGGGCAGGGCGGCGGTGCGCTTGCGCGTAGAGACCGCGATGGCGCGCACATTGCCGCCCTTGACCTGGGCCTGGATGGCGCTGATGGTGTCGATGTACAGCGCGGTGCGGCCGGCCAGCAGGTCCGGGTGGGCCGCCGACGAACCCTTGTACGGCACCAGCAGCATCTGCGTGCCGCTGGCCATGCGGAACATCTCGGCCGCCATCTCCTGCGCGCTGCCGCGGCCGGAGGTGGCGATCTTGGCCTGGTCGGGGTTGGCCTTCATCCAGGCGATGAACTCAGGCAGGGTCTTGGCGGGGATCTGCGGGTACATGGCGAAGACCAGCGGCACCTCGTGCGTGTAGACGATGGGCTCGAAGCTCTTTTCCGGGTCCCAGCCCAGGTTCTTGAACAGGTACTTGTTGATGTTGTGGCTGCCGCCCACGATACCGATGGTGTAGCCGTCGGGCGGTGCCTTGGCCAGCACGTCGGTGCCCAGGTTGTTGGATGCGCCGGGGCGGTTGTCCACCACCACCGCCTGGCCCAGCGCGGCGGCCAGCTTGTCGCCCACCACGCGGGCGATGGTGTCGATGGCGCCGCCCGGCGGCGCGGGCACGATGATCTTGATGGCGCGCGTGGGGTAGGCGGCCTGGGCCGTGGCCAGCAGCGGTGCGGCGGCCAGGGATGCGATGGCGGCCGCGCGGGCCAGCCGGGTGAACAGCGGGGTTGTCGGGCTTGCTTGCATGGTGTCTTGTCTCCGTTGGTCGTTGTGGGTCCGTCTGTTTTTCGGTGCGTCAGCCCCGGCCCACATAGGGCATGGCGCTGGCCATCACGGTCATGGTGAGCACGTTGGCGCCCAGCGGCAAGGCCGCGATGTGGCGCACCGCATCGGCCACGTGGGCGGCGTCCATCATGGGCTCGGGCGCCACCGTGCCGTTGGCCTGCAGCACGCCGCGCGTCATGCGCTCCGAGAGTTCGGTGAGTGCGTTGCCCACATCGATCTGGCTGGCCACGATGCCCCAGGCCCGGCCGTCCAGCGCCAGCGCCTTGGTCAGGCCGGTCACGGCGTGCTTGCTCATGGTGTAGGGGGCGGTGAAGGGGCGCGGCGTGTGCGCCGAGATCGATCCGTTGTTGATGATGCGCCCGCCCTGCGGGGATTGGCGGCGCATCAGCCCGAAGGCCGCGCGGGCGCACAGGAACATGCCGCTCACATTGGTGTTGAGCAGCTGGAACCACTTGTCCAGCGGCAGTTCATCCATGGGCACGGCCGGTGCGTTCACCCCGGCGTTGTTGAACAGCAGGTCCAGCCGGCCGAAGCGCTGCTCAATGGCGTCGAACAGCGCCTGCACACTGGCCGGGTCGGTCACGTCGGTCGGCACGGCCAGGGCGGTCTGGCCGCGCGTGGCGGCCTCCTGCGCCAAGGCCTGCAGCGGCTCGGCGCGGCGGCCCGCCAACACCACGGTCCAGCCGTCGTGCAGCAGGCCCAGGGCGGTGGTGCGGCCGATGCCGCTGCCTGCGCCGGTGACCAGGGCGATGCGGGCATGGGGTGGTTGGGTTTCGGTGCTCAAGCGGTGTCTCCTTCAGTTGTGTTCATTCACGGGGCGTGGGCCCACGGCCATGCGCAGTTCGCCGATGCCCTGCACGCCGGCATGGACGGCATCGCCCGGCTGCAGCGGGCCTACGCCCGCCGGCGTGCCGGTGTAGATGAGGTCGCCCGGCGCCAGCGCCACCGAGCGCGACAGCAGGGCCACCAGCTCGGCCACGGGCCATATCAGACCTTTCGGGCCGGCCAGATCGGCACGCTGGCGCTCCTGCCCGTTCACCGTGAGCCAGATGGGGCCCTGGCGCGGGTGGCCGTACTGCGCCACGGGCACGATGGGCGTGCAGGGGGCCGAATGGTCGAAGGCCTTGGCGGGCTCCCAAGGGCCGCCCGCGCGCTTGGCCTGCTGCTGCAGGTCGCGCCGCGTCATGTCCAGCCCCACTGCATAGCCCCAGACATGCTGCGCCTCCACCGCAGCGGGGGCAATGTCGCGCCCGCCCCGGCCCATGGCCACCACCAGTTCCACCTCGTGGCAGAAGTCGACGGTGTCGGGCGGGTAGGGCAGCGTGCCCTGTGCGGCCACCACGGCGCTGGCGGGCTTCATGAACCAGGCGGGCATGTCGGTTGCGGCCGCCTCATCGGGCGACCAGCGGTAATTGCGGCCGATGCAGAACACCCGGCCCACGGGAAAGCGGGCGCTGCTGCCCGTAACGGGCAGGCTGACCGGGGCCGGCAAGGGAAAAGTGAGGTCCACCACGGCAGCTCACTCCACGGTGATCTTGCGGCTCTTGATGATCTGCGCGTAGCGCGCCTTGTCGGTGGCGATCAGCTTGCCGAACTCTGCCGGCGAGGTGGCGCGTGGCACACCGCCCAGGCCGGCAAAACGGGCCTTCACGGCCTCGTCCGCGAGCACGGCGCGCACGTCGGCCGAGATCTTGTCCACCACCTCGGGCGGCGTGCCGGCGGGCGCCAGCAGGCCGATCCAGGAGATGGCGTTGAAGCCCGGCAGCGCGCCTTCGCCCAGCGTGGGCACGTCGGGAAAGGCGGGCAGGCGCTTGTCGCCCGTCACGGCCAGGGCGCGCAGCTTGCCGGCCTTGATGTGGCCCGAGGCCTCCAGTGCCGTCATGAACGAGAGCTGCACATGGCCCGCCAGCAGGTCGGCAATGGCCGGGCCACCACCCCGATAGGGCACGTGCAGGATGAAGCTGCCCGTCTGGTCCTTGAACATCTCGGCCGCCAGGTGCGGCGCGCCGCCAGCACCCGAACTGCTGTAGCTCAGCTTGCCGGGCTGGGCCTTGGCCAGGGCGATGAACTCGGCGGGCGTCTTCGCGGGCACCGCGGGGTTGACCATCATGGCCAGCGGCAGCTCAGCGATCAGCGAGACCGGGGCAAAGGCCTTGTCCGCGTCGTAGGGCAACCTGGCGTAGAGGGACGGGTTGATGGCCTGGGTGCCGATGTTGCCCAGCAGCAGGGTGTAGCCGTCGCCCTTGGACTTGGCCACAAAGTCGGCACCGATCTGCCCGGCCGCGCCGCCCTTGTTCTCCACCACCACGGGCTGTCCCCAGCGCCGGGCCAGTTGCTCGGCGATGACGCGGCCGCCGGTGTCGGAGCCGCCCCCGGGAGGGAAGGGCACGACCAGGGTCACGGGGCGGTTGGGGAAGGCCTGCGCGAGTACCGGGCCCGCCAGGGCGGCTGTGCCCAGGGCAATGGCCAGCGTGAGGGCGGTGCGTCGTGTGGACGTCATGGTGTCTTGTCTCCGTTGGGTTTCTTGAAATCGAAGGAAATGCGGCCAAGCCGCTGCCATCAGGGACTCAGGTCGTGAGGCTCATCGCGGGCCGTTCACCGGCCAGGGCCTGGGCAATGCTGTCCAGCACCATCTGGCCCATGGCGGCGCGCGTCTCCCAGGTGGCGCTGGCGCGGTGCGCCTGCAGCACGGTGCGCTCGCTCTGGCGCAGGGCCAGGGGCACGCGCGGCTCATCCACAAAGACATCCAGCCCCGCGCCCGCGATCTGGCCCGCGCTGATGGCGGCGGCCAGGTCGGCCTCGTTGACCAGGCGCCCGCGCGCCACATTGACCAGGTAGCCCCGCGGGCCCAGCGCGTCGAGCACGGCGGCATCGACGATGCCCTCGGCACGGTCGGCCGCGGCGCACAGCACCAGGGCGTCGGATGTGCGCGCCAGGTCCAGCAGGGCGGGCACGAAGCGGTGCGGCACATCGTCCATGGCGTAGAGGTCGGTGTAGGCAATGGGGCAGCCGAAGGCCGCGGCGCGTGTGGCCACGGCGCGGCCCACGCGGCCCATGCCGACGATGCCCACGCGCATGCCCGAAAAGCGCCGTGCCAGCGGAATGGCGCTGGGCTGCGGAAACTGCTCCCACTGCCCCTCGCGCACAAAGCGGTCGCCCGGGCAGATATTGCGGCAGGCCGCGATCAACAGGCCGATGGCCAGGTCGGCCACGTCCTCGGTCAGCGCGCCCAGCGTGGCGGTGACGGGCAGGGCGCGGGCGCGGCAATAGGCCAGGTCCACCGCATCGGTGCCCACGCCGTTCACGGCCACCACCTTGAGGGCGGGCAACTGGTCCAGCATGGAACGGGCAATGCCGGTGTGGCCGCCCGTGACCACGGCCTCGATGGCTGTGCCATGGGCGGCCAGCCAGGCCGGGCCGTCGGCCATCTCGAAGTATTTGTGCACCGTGTAGCGCTCGGTCAGAGCGTCGTTGACCGCGGGGATGAGGATGGGGTTGAGCTGCAGGACCTGGGGTTTCGTCATGGCGTGGTGCGGTGTGCGTTGCAATGGAAGGCATCGTAGTTTTGTGTTGATGCACTGGTCAATCTTGACGCATAAAATCAATGTATAGACACCAAAGGACCTGATGCACCATGGCTTCCTGGATTTCGATGACCGAGGCCTGCCAGCTGCTCGGTGTGCAGCCGCAGACCATCTATGCCTACGTGAGCCGGGGCAAGCTCGAGGTCATGCCCGACCCGGCCGACCCGCGCAAGAGCCTGTACCGCGCCGAAGACCTGAGCGGCCTGGCCCGGCGCAAGAAGGCCGGCAGCAAGCGCGAGACGCTGGCCACCAACACCTTGTTCGGGGCCGAGCCCAGCATTCCCACCGCGCTCACGGCCTTCTTCCGCGAGCGCCCGCACTACCGCGGCGAAGACGCCATCGCCTTGGCGCGCACGGCCACGCTCGAAGACGCAGCGCAGTTGCTCTGGGGGGCCGAGCAACCCGTGGACTTCGCCTGCGATGCACCGCAGGCGGCGGCCACGCCGGGGCGCGGCGCTGCCTTCACGGTGCTGGCCGGGCTGGCCGCCACCGGGCATTCCACCAGCGGCCGGCTCACGCGCGTGCTCCATGCCGAAGCGCAGGCCCTGGTGGGCCAGTTGGCCAATGCCTTCGGTGCCCGGCCGGGCAAGGGACCGCTGCACCTGCGCTTTGCCAAGGGCTGGAAGCAGCCGGCCCCGGTGGCCGAACTGCTGCGCACGGCCCTGGTGCTGCTGGCCGACCACGAGCTCACCAGCTCGGCCTTTGCCACGCGCATCGCGGCCTCTACCGGTGCATCGCTGCCGGCCTGCGTGCTGGCGGGGCTGAGCACGCTGTCGGGCCCGCTGCACGGCGATGCCTCGGGCCGCGTGCAGGCGCTGTTCAGCGAGGTCGAGCGCGTGGGCGAAGACAAGGTGCTGGCCCACCACCTGGCCAACGGCCTGCCGCTGGCCGGCTTCGGCCACCACATCTACCCAGATGGTGACCCGCGCGCCGCCGCCTTGCTGGCCCTGTTCGAGCCGCCCGAGGGCATCGCCCGCTTCATCGGCAAGGCCACGGAGCTGACCGGCCTGCAACCCAACATCGACGTGGCCCTGGCCGCCCTGGTGGCGCACCACCGCTTGCCGGCGGACGCGGCCTTCGGCCTGTTCGCCACCGCACGCAGCGTGGGCCTGCTGGCACACGCGCTGGAGCAACTGGGCACGGCCCAGGTGATCCGCCCGCGCGGGCGCTATGTGGGCCGGGTGCCGGTGGCGCCGCAGGGGGCACGCAAATAGGCGGGGTGTGAGCGCATGTATCGCCTGCTATGCAATGCATAGCTGCATCCCCATACAGCATAAGCCACAGCGCTTGCAAATGCCCGATGGACTACACGGGCCATCGGCTTTGGAGAGGGGCTTCTCACCGCTATCATGTCCCGCATGATCAACCGCCTGCCCGGCCTGTCCCTGCCCGATCGTGCCTGGAGCACGGTGCGCCGCTGGGCCGTGGCGTGGTGGCGCATCCTGTACCTGGGGGCGGTGGTGCTGGTGCTGGTGCTTTCGCCATCGAGCTACGGGCGCGGCACGCGCCGCTCGCTGGCGCGTCACCTGTACCTCGATACGGCGCCCGTGCTGCTGGGCTTTACCGTGCTGGCCGCGCTGCTCAGCCTGGTGCTCACGCGCATCGTGGTGGTCACGGCGCTGAGCTATGGCCTGTCGCGCTACGCCATGGAGATGGTGATCCGGGTGCTGGTGCTGGAGCTGATTCCGCTCACGGCAGCGCTCTTCGTGGCCATGCGCGCCACCATCCCCAACGGCACGCAGCTGGCCCTGCTGCGCCAGTCGGGCCGCTTTGATGAGTTGCGCGCCCAGGGCTCGGACCCGGTGCGCGTGGAGCTGCTGCCGCGCGTGGTGGCCGGGGTGTTCGCCAGCATCACGCTGGCCGCGCTCAGCTGCGTGGTGGCCCTGGTCATGGGTTACCTGGGCGTGTACGGCTTCAATCTGGCCGAAGCCGAGGGCTACACGCGCATGTTCGGCCGCGTGTTCACGCCCAGCGTGACCACGCTGTTCGCGCTCAAGACCGTGTTCTTCAGCCTCACCGTGGCGCTGATTCCCATGGCGGCGGGCCTGTACGACGCCGAGGGCAGCACCCAGCCCGATTCCGAACTGGGAGGCCTGGCGCGCATGTTCGCCGTGCTGCTGCTGATCGAAGTGGCCTCGCTGATGGGCAACTACTACTGATCCCCACAAGAACAACACCCACCATGACCGATCGTACCCCGCCACCCGCACCGCCGCCGCACGCGCACATGAACGTGCATGCAGGCTCCACGCAGGAGACTCTGCGCCCCGTGGCCTACCTGGAGATCAAGGCCGCGGCGCTGCTGATGTTCACGCTGTCGCTGATCATCGGCTCGGGCCTGTTCCTGATGTATGCGCGCGGCGTGTTCGAGCCCACGCAGACCCTGGTGCTCACGGCCGACGATTCCGAGGGCGTGGTGGTGGGCATGGACATGACCTTCTCGGGCTTTCCCATCGGCCGGGTGCGGCGCATCGAACTGGCCGATGCCGGCAATGCGCGCATTACCGTCGAGGTGCCCAGCAAAGACGCGCACTGGCTGCGCCAGTCCAGCGTGTTCACGCTGGTGCGCGGCATCGTGGGCGGCACCAACATCCGCGCCTACAGCGGCATCCTGACCGACCCGCCGCTGCCCGATGGCGCCGTGCGCCCGGTGCTGCGCGGCGATGCCACGGCCGAGATCCCGCAGCTCATGGCCTCGGCGCGCGAGCTGCTCGGCAACCTCAATGCCCTCACCGCGCAGGATGCGGCGCTGGGCGGCACCCTGAGCAACGTGCGCGAGCTGACCGAGCGCCTGAACGGCCCGGGCGGCGTGCTGGGCGCGCTGACCGGCAATGCAGACGACGCGAAGAAGATCGCCACCGCGCTGGACCGCACCAACACCCTGCTGGCGCGCCTCGATACCCTGGCCACACGCGCCGACCGCCAGGTCTTCGGTGCCGACGGCAATGGCAAGGATGCCCTGGTGCCCGAGCTGCGCGCCGCCGTGGGCCAGGTCAACGGCCTGCTGGCCGATACGCGCGAGAGCCTCAAGAAGGTCGACGCCGTGCTGCTCGAAGCCCAGGCCGTGGGCGCCAATGCGCGCGAGGCCACCACCGACCTGGGCGCCCTGCGCGCCGAGGTGGAAAGCAACCTGCGCAAGATCGACAGCCTGGTGACCGAGATCAACCGCAAATGGCCGTTTGCACGCGACCGGGAGATCAAGCTGCCATGAAGAAGAACATCACCACGACGTGGGCCACGCTGGCATTGGGCGTGCTGCTGGCCGGCTGCGCCAGCAAGCCGCCTGAGCCCGAGTGGGAGATGAATGCCCAGGGCTCCTCCCAGAAGGCGCTCGACGCTTATCTGAGCGGCAACGCCCGCGTGGAAAAGCTCGAATGGGAGCGAGCCCGCGCCGAGGTGGCGCGCACCGGCCGGCCGGACCTGCTGGCCCGGCTGGAGCTGCTGCGCTGCGCCGCCCAGGTGGCCAGCCTGGTGGTGGAACCCTGCGCCGCCTTCGAAGCCCTGCGCCAGGACGCCGCCGCGCCCGAGCGCGCCTATGCCGACTACCTGGCCGGCAAACCCCTGGCCGCGCTCGAGGTGGCGCTGCTGCCGCCGGCCCAGCGTGCCGTGGCTGGCGCCGGGGCAGGTGGCGCCGCACTGGCGGGCATCGAAGACCCGCTCTCGCGCCTGGTGGCCGCCGGCGTGCTGCTGCAGGCCGGCCGGGCCGACCCGGCTGCCATTGCCACGGCCACCGATACCGCATCGGCCCAAGGCTGGCGCCGCCCGCTCATGGCCTGGCTGCTGCTGCAGGTGCAGCGCGCCGACGCGGCGGGCGACAAGGACGCGGCAGACCGGCTGCGCCGGCGCGTGGCCGTGGTGGAGCAGGGGGGCAATGGCAAATAGGTGCTGGGGTACATTTCAGCCGTGCGAAGACTTCTTGCCATCTGCGTGCTGCTGCTGGGCTGCGTGTTCCTGACCCGGGTGGTGGCGGCCAGCGTGTCGGCCTACGACCATTGCTGCATTGCCGACTGCGGCGATGGCGGTACTTCCTGCACCATGCCCGGCTGCCAGCCCTGTGGCATGCCGCTGATGGCGGCCTCGCGCGCCCGGTTGAGTGACGTGCCGCGGAAATCAGGCCCACCCGTTGATGCGGGCCAACCGTGGGCGTCCTGGAGCACCTCGGTATGGAGACCGCCTGATTGAGGTTTGGATGGATTTTTTTCCCTTTTTATCCAAACCAACAGGAGTTTTCCAATGAAGAAGCAACTTTTCAAATTCGGCCTGGCCGCTGCCTTGCTGTCGATGGCCGGCATGGCCATGGCCCAGTCCGGCTGCTGCTCGGAGCTGGCCGAGTGCTGTCTGCACATGCTGGGTTGCTGCGATTGATCGCCTGAACCCGGCTCTGTGAGTGAAGCGAGAGGAGACGCAAACCTTAACGCAGCCCACCGTGGCTGCTTTCGCTGGCGCCTGTGCCGGCGCAGACACGACCCGCAC
>NZ_JBYSYM010000018.1:126193-150466 GCF_058783375.1 Acidovorax sp. FW305-C-20-28
TTGGGGTGGATCCCCGGAACCCGTCTTGGGGAGGAAGGCGGACAGGCACCCACCCTGGCCCCCGCCCCGCTTCTTTTTCTGCGCTGGCCTATCGCAAGGACAACCGCAGGGCCAACGCCGCCAGCGTGACCAGCAGCACGGGCACGGTGAGCACCACACCCACCCGAAAATAGATGCCCCAGCCAATGCGGATGCCCTTGCGCGCGAGCACGTGCAGCCACAGCAGCGTGGCCAGCGAGCCGATGGGCGTGATCTTGGGGCCCAGGTCGCTGCCGATGATGTTTGCATAGACCATGGCCTCCTTCACCGCGCCGCTGGCGCTGGAGGCGTCAATGGACAGCGCACCCACCAGCACCGTGGGCATGTTGTTCATGAGGGACGACAGCAGCGCCGTCAGCACGCCGGTGCCGATGGCGGCGCCCCAGATGCCGTAGCCCGCGAAGTGGTTCAGCCACTGGCTGAGGTAGGCCGTGAGCCCCTGGTTGCGCAGCCCGTAGACCACCAGGTACATGCCCAGCGAGAAGACCACGATCTGCCAGGGCGCCCCGCGCAGCACCTTGGTGGTGCTGATCATATGGCCCCGGGCTGCCACGGCGAGCAGCAGTGCGGCGCCCGCCGCGGCCGTAGCGCTGACGGGCACGCCCAGTGGCTCCAGCCCAAAAAAGCCCACGAGCAGCAGCGCCAATACGGCCCAGCCCGCCTTGAAGGTGGCCGCATCGCGGATGGCGGCTACAGGCAGCTTGAGCTGGGCCGGGTCATAGGCGACAGGAATGTCCTTGCGAAAGAACAGCAGCAACACCACCAGCGATGCCACGACCGATGCGAGGTTTACCGGCACCATGACGGCGGCATAGTCGTTGAAACCGATGCGAAAGAAGTCGGCCGAGACGATGTTCACCAGGTTGGACACCACCAGCGGCAGGCTGGCCGCATCGGCGATGAAGCCTGCCGCCATCACAAAGGCCAGCGTGGCGCCGGGCCCGAAGCCCAGGGCCGCGAGCATGGCGACCACGATGGGGGTGAGGATCAGCGCCGCGCCATCGTTGGCGAACAGCGCCGCCACGGCCGCGCCCAGCAGCACGATGAGTGCGAACAGCATGCGGCCGCTGCCGCGCCCCCAGCGTGCCACGTGCAGGGCCGCCCACTCGAAGAAGCCCGCCTCGTCGAGCAGCAGGCTCACGATGATGATGGCGATGAAGGCCGCCGTGGCGTTCCACACGATCTGCCAGACCACGGCGATGTCGGCCCAGTGCACGACCCCGGTGGCCAGGGCCAGGGCAGCGCCCGCACTGGCGCTCCAGCCAATGCCCAGGCCGCGCGGCTGCCAGATGACCAGCGCGATGGTAGCGACAAAGATGGACAGGGCCAGGAGCATCGGTTTCTTCTCTCTTTGGGTGATGGGCATCGAAGCTATTGATTGAATATTTCAACAATAGTTGTATTATTGTGCCATGCAAGCCTCCACCGACACCACCATCTTCCACAACCCGGCCTGTGGAACGTCCCGCAATGTGCTGGCCATGATCCGCCACGCGGGCATCGAGCCGACCGTCGTCGAATACCTGCAGACCCCGCCGGGCCGCGAAAAGCTCAAGGAGCTGATCGCTGCGATGGGCATCCCCGCGCGGGCCTTGTTGCGGCAAAAGGGCACGCCCTATGACGAACTGGGCCTGCAGGATCCTGCGCTGTCGGACGAGCACCTGCTCGACGCCATGCTGGCCCACCCCATCCTGATCAACCGGCCCATCGTCGTGTCCCCGTTGGGCACGCGGCTGTGCCGGCCTTCGGAAGCGGTGCTCGACCTGCTGCCCGCGCTGCCGGGTCCGTTTGCCAAGGAAGACGGCGAATTGGTCATCGATGCCCAAGGCAATCGACGGGTGTGAGCCCTGGGGGCCCGCTCCATGCTGCAAACGTTCTCGTATAGTCGGTCCGTGCAAAAAGAAACCGCCACCTCCGTCTTCGAATCGCTGTCGTCGCCCGTGCGGCTCGATGTGTTCCGCCTGCTCGTGCGACAGGGGCCGGGCGGTATGGTGGCCGGCGAGATCGCCGCGGCGCTCGACCTGCCGCCGACCAACCTGTCTTTCCACTTGAAGGGCATGACGCACGCCACGCTGCTCAGCGTGGAGCAGGAGGGCCGCTACCAGCGCTACCGGGCCAACCTGGCGCTGATGGCCGAGCTGATCGCCTACCTGACCGAAGAATGCTGCGCGGGCAATCCCGGCCTGTGTGCCGAGCTGCCCGGCCAGGGGGGCTGTGCGCCTGCGGCCTCCGCCACCCCCACAGCCTCCGGCAAGCGCCGCAAGACTGCCACTGCAGCCTGAGGGGTCGCATCCCGCAAGGTCACAGTCTCACAGTCCGCTCATTGGTTCAATATTTGATGAAATGTCGAATATTCATCAGCCCGATCCACCTCCACCGCCCAGGAGTTCTTCCTTGACCGACCTGCCACACATCGAAGCCCCATTGCTGCAGCGGCCCGACACCGTCCGCCTGTCGGCCCCACTGGTCTCCACCCACCCGGTGCGCATCCTCATGCTCTACGGCTCGCTGCGCGAACGCTCGTTCAGCCGCCTGGCGAGCGAAGAGGCGGCGCGCATTCTCGAAGCCCTGGGCGCTGAGGTGAAGACCTTCGACCCCACAGGCCTGCCGCTGGCCGATGGCGCGCCGGACTCGCATCCCAAGGTGGCGGAACTGCGCACGCTGGCTGCCTGGTCCGAAGGCATGGTCTGGTGCTCGCCCGAACGCCACGGCGCCATGACCGGCATCCTGAAGACCCAGATCGACTGGATCCCGCTGGCCCAGGGCGCCGTGCGCCCCACGCAAGGCAAGACGCTGGCGCTGATGCAGGTGTGTGGCGGCTCGCAGTCGTTCAACGCGGTGAACCAGATGCGCGTGCTCGGGCGCTGGATGCGCATGCTCACCATCCCCAACCAATCGTCGGTGGCCAAGGCCTTCCAGGAGTTTGGCGACAACGACCGCATGAAGCCCTCGGCGTACTACGACCGCATCGTGGACGTGATGGAAGAACTCGTGAAATTCACCCTGCTCACGCGCGATGTGGCGCCTTACCTTGTAGACCGGTACAGCGAGCGCAAGGAGTCGGCTGCCGCGCTGGAGCAGCGGGTGCAACTGCCCCTGGCGGTGCCCGTGGCCCGGGGCTGTGCTTCCTCGGCGGCCCAGGCTGCCACCGCATGCTGTGCCCGGTGAGGGCTGGGGCCTACGCAGCCATGCCGCCGCCCCAGGCTGCGCACTGGATGACCACGCGGTAGCCATCGGGGTCTTCGAAGCTGCGGCCTGACTGTGTCCAGTAGGGATTGAAAGGCAGGACCTCCGTGAATCCGGCGGCGAGCATGGCGTCGCAGCGTGCCTGCCAGGCCTCGGGCTCCGGTACGTAGAAGACCAGCAGGTCCTCGGGCGTAGGGGCCGGCACGACCGGGTGGCTTGTGCAGACGGTGAACTCCCAGTGAAAGCCCGCACCGGGCGTGCCCAGCATGGTGCCGTCAAAGCCCGCATGGTCTTCGAAGCTGCCCAGCTGCACCAGGCCCAGGCCCTGCGTGTACTGGGCCACCGAGCGCGCCAGGTTGCTCACGGGGCGTGCCATTCGAAGATGCATGTGCAAGAAGTGGGATGGACGAGGGGATGGCACGCCCTGGGCCGCCGCGCTTCATCGTCGCGGGGCCGGGTCGTGGGCCATCGATCAGGCCAGGCCGGCTCTACTCAGCGCAGCCGCGCCTGCAGCTGCGTCTCGATGCTCTCGCGCTCGGCGTTGAACTGCAGGGCCGTGATTTCGCTGGCTTCGTACTTGCGCGCGGTGGACAGCAGCAGCACGGTGTTTTCCAGCCGGGTGTCCTGCTGGATGGACGGGGGCAGGGCGGTGAGGCGGTCGAAGCTCTGCTTGTAGAACTCGCTCCACATCAGCGCACCGGCCTGGGCCTGCGCCTTGGCACTGTCGTGCCAGCGGGCGAAGTCATCGAGCGAGTTTTCGCGGGGGCTGGAGCAGGCGACGGCCAGTACAGCCAGCGATACCGCCAGCGCGGCGATGGCACCAGGGCCCTTGCGATCAAGGTTCAGGAAACGTGGGTTCACGGTGTTCCTCCTGTGGTTATGCAGCGCCGCCGGAACGGCGTGCAAGGCCAGATGCTACTCCCGTGCTCCTCTTTTTGCCAGCAGGTTCCGCGCGGGCGTTGCGTTTGCGCCCTTTTTGGGGGTGATTTGGCATGCGGCATGCCCATCATGGGGCCGGCGCAGGGGAAGTGGAGGGAGGAACATCCTGCGGCGACTGCGCAGGAGGGAGAGAGGGACGGGTGGGCGACGGAGCCATCGCCCGCAGCCTGGATAACCAGGGTGCCTGGTGGCACC
Organism: Acidovorax sp. FW305-C-20-28; assembly: GCF_058783375.1. Classification (NCBI taxonomy): domain Bacteria; kingdom Pseudomonadati; phylum Pseudomonadota; class Betaproteobacteria; order Burkholderiales; family Comamonadaceae; genus Acidovorax; species Acidovorax sp. FW305-C-20-28. Next base: position 130,553 of record NZ_JBYSYM010000018.1, read on the forward strand.
CCTTGCGCATGTACCGTGGCGCGCATCCTTACTCGGGGAAACCTTGCGTGAGGATCTGCTCCACGCCGCCGGGCAGGCGGACCATGGAGTCCACCGACTGCACCATGATGTCGGGCATCAGCAGGGCTGCTGCCGCCAGGAAGGCCAGCACGACGGTCACCACAAATGCGGCAACGGCACGCATGCGGGGAGGCAGGTGGTGGAACTTCATGGCACGACTCCAGGTTGGCAAAAAACAATCCGGGATGGGGGCCTCAATGACCCCGCACCAGCCTCAATGGCCAGTGGTTTGATTTCAGCAAAGTGTCCCAGTTCCGCGTGTAAGACAACAGCGATTCATGACCTCTGTGACTGCTGTTACGGGTGGTTGCGCACAGGGATCGAGGCGGTGTGCGCCAGGTCGCGGCGGGGAGCTCGCCTGTCCACCTGCAAGGCCTGCAACAGATGGTTCAGCTAGGGTTGCAGATGCTTGCAAAGAGCGCATGGCTGGGCCGTGCAAGCGGCAGGAACAGGCCGCGCAGGGTGGTGCGGGCACGGACATGTAACGCCATGTGCCAGCCCGCATGCAGGTGCCCGGATGGGCGGAAAAATGGGGGATGGGAGAAGGCCGCGCACGCCGTGCCGGCAGGCTGCGGGGAGCGCGAGGGCCTGTCAGGCCCCGGGCGCAGCGGTGGTGTTCGCGGGGAAAAAAAGCATGGCTGCCGGGTTACGGGTGGCTAGCAAAAAAAGACCCTTCGAGACCGAGGTCCCGGGAGTCTCCCCACGATGAAACCTATTTCGTCAGAATCAGCTTTCCGAGCTTGGTGGTCTTGAGCTGGTAGACCGAGCCGTTGTGCAGGATGTTCACGACCTTGGCCGTGCCCAGCATGGTGGCGCTGTTGATGCTGCGCAGCAAGCCTGCGGCGGCCGACTCGACCGGTGCCTGGGCCACCACCGCTGCCGTTGCCTGGTCGGCAACGGCCGACGCGCGCTGCGCCACGGGGCGTTGCAGTCGAAGGACGGGGCGGGGCATTGCGAGTGTCGACATGGTGTGCAGGGTTCGGTTGGTTGGTAAGCGTGGTGCTGTTCTGCGGTATGGGTGAAGTATAGGGTATTAAATGAGAATGTGTCTCATTAGCCTTTGAAACAATAGGTAATTCTGCAGGCGATGGCGCGGCCTGCGCGCCTGGGTCAACCAGTGGCCCGGCGCAAGGGGCCGAGGCCGTAGGCCTCGCCGAACTGCTGTGCCGACATGGGGCGTGCGAACAGGAAGCCCTGGCCCTCGTGGCAATGCTCGCTGCGCAGGCGCTCATGCTGGGCCTCGGTCTCCACGCCCTCGGCCGTGGCCTGGAGGTCGAAGCTGCGCACCATGTCGAGAATGGCGCGCACCACCGAGGCCTCCCGCCGCGACTCCAGCATGCCTTGCACGAAGCTGCGGTCGATCTTGATGCGCGTGAGTGGGTAGGTGGTCAGCAGGCTCAGCGAGGCATAGCCCGTGCCGAAGTCGTCGAAGGCGATGCCCACGCCCTGATCGCGCAGGCGGCGCAGCATGCCGGGCACCACGTCGTCGTGGTCGAGCACGATGTTCTCGGTGACCTCCAGCTCCAGCGCATCGGGCGGCAGGCCATGGCGCGCAAGGATCTCCATGACCTCGGTGGCCAGGTCGCCCACGCGGAACTGTGCGCCAAAGAGGTTCACGCCGATGCGCAGCCCCGGGGCGCCGTGGCGACGCCAGTAGGCGGCCTGGGCGCAGGCTTCGTCCAGGATCCACGAGCCCACCCGGGCGGCCAGGGGGCCGCCTTCGAGCGCGGGCAAAAAGGCCGCTGGCGCGAGCAGGCCGCGCTGCGGGTGCTGCCAGCGGATCAGGGCCTCGGCGCCTGAGAGCGAGCCGTCCTCCAGCAGCACCTGGGGCTGGTAGTAGAGCACCAGCTCGCCGTTGTCCACCGCGCGGTCCAGCTCCATGCCGTACAGCCGCCGGGCCACGGCCGCCATGCGCAGCGCTGGCACAAAAACATGGCTGCGCCCGCGCCCCTCGGCCTTGGCCTGTGACAGCGCCAGGTCGGCATTGCCCACCAGTTCCAGCGCCTCGTGCGCCTGCAGGGGCGCCACCGAGACCCCGCAGCTGGCGCCCACGCGCACCTCGTGGCCGGCGATGGCGATGGGTTGGTGGATGGCGCCGATGGCGCGCTGGGCCAGCTGGTTGGCGGCCTCGACGTCCTCCACGCCGGGCAGCAGCAGGGCAAATTCATCGCCCCCCAGCCGGGCGGCGATGGGGCCGCGGCTGCGGTGCGCCTCGAACAGGGCATGGCCTGCCAGCCGTGCCAGGCGCCGCGCCACTTCCTGCAGGATGCCGTCGCCCACGGCGTGGCCCAGGGTGTCGTTCACGTCCTTGAAACCGTCCAGGTCGAGCATCAGCACGGCGGCTGCGGGCTGCGGCGAGGGGCTGAGCAGGGCGTCCTGCACGCGGCGGTAAAAGCAGTTGCGGTTGGCCAGCCCGGTCAGTGCGTCGCTGCTGGCCTGGCGGCGCAGTTCGTCCTCTTCGCGCCGCTGGGTCGTGAGGTCCTTGAGCACGGCCTCGAAGCGCAGGCGGCCGTTGTGGCGCCAGATGAACAGCGAGATGCCGAGCAGGAAGTGCGTGTAGTCCTTGCGCCGTCCGCACACCTCGGTGGGGATCTTCAGGTCCTGCATCGAGGCCGCCTCCACCGCGCGCGCAATGCCTTCGCGCAAGGTGGCATACTCCTCTTCGGCCAGCAGCAGCTCCAGCGGCTGGCCCACGCATTCGGCCGGGTGGTAGCCATGCAGCGCGGCGGCCGCGGTGTTGATCGCCACGATGCGCCGCATCTCGTCGAACCAGACCACCGGTGTGGTGGAGTTGCCCGCATACTCGTCGAACGAGGGCCGCGTGCGCTCGGACGAGGTCTCGATGCGGTGCAGCTCCAGCCGGTCGGAGGCCATGCGCGCGAGTTCGCGCAGGCGCTCCTGGTCCTCGGCGCTGAAGTCATCGTGGGGGCGGTCATCGAGCACGCACAGCGCGCCCATGGGGTGGCCCTCGGGCGAGCGCAGGGGCACGCCGGCGTAGAAGCGCACTTTGGAGGGGCCTGTGACCAGGGGGTTGTCGTGGAAGCGCTCGTCCTTCCAGGTGTCGGGCACCACCATCACGCCATCCTGCGCGATGGCATGGGCGCAGAAGGAGACGTCGCGGCCCATGTCCACCTCGCCCACCCCGGTGCTCGCGGCAAAGAACACGTGGTCGCAGCCGATCATGTTCACGGCCGATACGGGCATGCCGAACATGCGGGCGGCAATGCGCACCACGGGGTCCAGGCTGGGCAAGGCCTGCTCGTCTTCGAGCCCATGGTCAGCCAGCGCCTGCAGCCGCGCCTCCTCGGTCGGCAGGGTAGGGGGGCACTTCATGTGAGCCTCCAGGTAGGGTGGCGCACGCCTCCGCCCCCGGAAACGCTCGCCCCATCCCCCGAAAATAACCGCCTGCCAAGCTCTGTGCTGTAAGACGGCGCTGACAGAACCAGAGCGGGCTCCATCAAAGGGGGTATCTGCTCCAGCTTCTACCACGGGCCGCCCAAAACACCGCCACATTTATTGCCAAGGCGAGGGGCGCGGGATTTCGCCAGGCTGCATGGGCCCGGGCTGCCACCGCGAGCCGCGGCGGCCGGCACGCCGAAAAATGGCTGCCGCAAGCCCTGGCCGCGCCGCGTGCAATTCAAAGCTGGCAAAGGGCCCCGTGTTTCGAATAATGCCTGCAGCTCACACAAGAAATGAGAGGGAACCGACCATGGCACGGCGCAACCGAAGCAGTCCCCTGGAGGGGGTGATGGACCTCGTCGCCCTGTTGCCCTGGTGGGCCGGCGTGGGGCTGGCGCTGCTGGGCTACCTGTTGCTCAGCCAGCTGGCCGCTTCCTGGGCCCAGCCGGTGGTGGCCCGCCCTGGCCAGATGGGCGCGCTGGTGCAGGGCGCGCTGCTGGGGGCTCTGGCCACCTTCGGCCAGTACGTGGTGCCCGTGGTCTGCCTGGCGGGCGCTGCCCTCTCGGCCTGGCGGCGCCATCAGCGCCGTGCCCTGGTGAATGCCGTGACCCACGCCCCGGCAGCAAGCACCATCGACGGCATGTCCTGGAGCGAGTTCGAGATGCTGGTGGGTGAGGCCTACCGCCTGCAGGGCTTTCAGGTGGCAGAGACCGGCGGCGGAGGGCCCGATGGCGGGGTGGACCTGGTGCTCACCCGTGGGGGCGAGAAGTTCTTTGTGCAGTGCAAGCAGTGGAAGGCCTTCAAGGTGGGGGTGGACACCGTGCGCGAGCTCTATGGCGTGATGGCCGCACGCGGCGCCACGGGCGGCTTCGTGGTGACCTCGGGCCGCTTCACCAACGAGGCCAAGCTCTTCACCCAGGGGCGCAACCTGCAGCTGGTGGACGGGCCGCGCCTGCTGGCCATGCTGCAGCAGGCGCAGCAGTCCCGTTCGGCAGTGGCGGCCGTCATCGCAGCCCATGGTGGTGTGCACCACGCGCCGGCAGCGCCCCCGGACCGGCCCACCATGCCCGCTGCGGCTGGAGCCCCCGCGCCCGCCTCCCCACCTGCTCAACCCGGCTGCCCCAAATGCGGCAGCGGCATGGTGCGCCGCATCGCGCGCACCGGCAGCAATGCCGGCAGTGCCTTCTGGGGCTGCTCCAGCTTCCCGGCCTGCCGCGGGGTGCGGCAGGTGGATTGAGGGTCGCACCGGGGCTCGGCGGGGCACCCGCCTACACAGGGCGGGCTGGCAAGGCGGTACAACAGGGTGCTGCGCCCTTTCTGCCAAGCCGCGATGAAACCTGCCACCCTGTTCGACATCTGCAAGAAGACAGCCCTGGCCTGGGTGGACGACTACGCACCGAGCATGGGGGCCGCCATCTCCTACTACACCGCGTTCTCCATTGCGCCGCTTTTGGTCATCGTGATCGCGATCGCCGGCTACGTGTTTGGCGAGGAGGCCGTGCGCGGTGCGCTGCAGGGCCAGATAGCAGGCCTGGTGGGCAGCGACGGCGCGGCCGCGATCCAGGGCCTGGTCAGCAGCGCGCGCGAGCCCGCGCAAGGGGTAGTCGCCAGCGGCATTTCCATCGTGTTCCTGGTCATCGGCGCCACCACGGTATTTGCCGAGATCCAGAGCGCGCTCGACCGCATCTGGCATGTGCCCGAGAAGGCCAAGCCCCGCGGCCTGTGGGGGCTGTTGCGTGCGCGCTTCCTCTCGTTCGGGCTGATCCTGGGCCTGGCCTTTCTGCTCATCGCCTCGCTCACCGTGAGCGCGGCGGTGGCCGCGCTGGGCACCTGGTTCTCGGCCCTGCTGCCCGGCTGGGAGATCGTGCTGCAGGGACTCAACATGCTGCTGTCGGTGGTGGTGGAGACCGTGCTTTTTGCCATGATCTTCAAGCTGATGCCCTCCACGCGGATTGCCTGGAGCGACGTGTGGGTGGGCGCGGCCGTCACGGCGGCGCTGTTCGAACTGGGCAAGGTGCTGATCGGCCTGTACGTGGGCAAGGCCGGCCTCAGCTCCACCTATGCTGCGGCCGGCTCCATCGCCATCATCCTGATCTGGGTGTACTACGCCGCGCAGATCTTTCTGCTGGGCGCCGAGTTCACCAAGGTGTATGCCACCGAATACGGCTCGCACCGCGATGCTCCCAGGACTCCCCAGGCGCCCGAAACCCCGGTGAAGAGCGAGGACCCTGTGAGCGAAGCCATGCACCAACCCATGGGCTTGCCTGGCGACCCGATCCCGATCCCGGTCGCAGCGCGCGGCGGCTGCCATGGTGAAGATTTCCCGCTGGCCACCCGCCTCGCCCTCGTGGCCATGATCGGAGGGCTCTTCGCTGCGCGCGCTGCCGTCGTGCAATGGATCGATGGCAGAAAGCGGAGTGTGCGCCATGGCCCAGGCTGACGTTCAATGGCCGGCACCAGAACGTGGCCGGTCACTCGGTGGGTACCGAGAACTCCTGCGCAACGAAATACTGCGCGAAAGCGCCGAGGCAATTGCCGCAAGGTGTCTTCCTGAGACAGCAGCCCCTGCGCATACACCAAGGCCCGCCCATCGACTTGGCGGCCCTGCCTATCGAAAGGGCAATGCGGTGATCATGGTGTTGTGGGGGTCAATATGAGGGCGCATCGACCGCACCCCGGTGCGCAGGGGCATGGCTGCAACGGTACTCAAGACGCGCTTTGGGTTGCACTTGAATGTATGCGCCAGTACCAGCATTCGCGCAGAACCCGGCGGTCGGGGCCGGGCAGATCCCCGGGGACCGCGTCCCCAGGCTCGAACTCGACCTCGATTTCCACGCTGCAGTATTCGGGTACGGTCAGGTAGTGCTCTGCAGCGTCCAGGGCCTTGGCCCAGACGAGCGCGGCGCGGATCTCCGTGTCGGAGAACACCCATCCCGGAAGGTTGAGCCCCGAGTTCACCATGGAGTGGTCGCGCCACGCCATGTAGGGATGCTCTTGCGCCTCGTCGCAGACCCTGCGCGCCGCAGCGACGGCCGCATCGGCCATTTCCTCGCTTTTGGCATCTTCCGGGTAGGTAAGGATCAGGCGCATCCACGGAACTCCGGTAAAGGGGCGGCTGAGCGGTATCCGCGCTCGTACGTGCTCGGCGCATGCCTTGAAGAAGGGGGCCCGCAGGCCCCCTTGCGCAGAACTTACGCGGACGCGAGTTCGGCCTCCATCAACTCGGCCTTTCTCGCTTCGAGCGCGTCGCGCATGGACACCAGGTCGAGCTTTTTGACCGCACGGGCCTTGGGGAACATCTCGTTGCGCTCTTCCTTCACGTGGTGGTCGATGTACTCGCCCAGTACGATGACCTTCGCGTCGAACAGCTCGTCCACGTCTGTCGCCGCCTCGATCTGCGCGATCAGGTCCTTGGCGGTCTGGTGCTCCACCTCGGCTTCTGCCAGCAGCTCGGTTTCCTTGATCGCGGCGCGCACCGCAGGGTAGAAGATCTCTTCCTCGATCCGGGCGTGCACGCTCAATTCCTTGCAGATCTGCATGGCAAGTTCCAGGCGCTTTTGTTTTGCAGCGCGGGCCTTCGATTCCATGAGTTCCTCGTACTCCTTGAACATTTTCTTGACGGCCTTATGGTCTGCATCGAGCAGGTCGCAGGCATCTTTCTCGCGGCGGGCTGGCGTGGTGGTCGGCATCATGGGCTCCTTGGATATCAGGACTTCGATGATTGGGCTGTGCGTGCGCGGCAACCGTAGGTGCATCCTCGCTGCGCGCGTAGGAGCAGCAGCCATCGGGGGGCGCACTGAAGCCTGGGTAACAGATTGAGGGGGCGTCCTACAGCCCTGGTGCGGCCGGGCTTTACGCTCGGTGGCGGCCCCTTTTCCCCCCATCCCGCTACCCCATGAAATCGCTACCTTCTCTCGCACCCGATATCCGCCTGTTCGGCGAAGTCAACGAAGCCATGCTCTCCGAATTCTTTCGCCAGCAATCCGAGGCGAGGACCGATGCCCCCATCGTGTTCGAGCTGAGCACATCCGGCGGCGACGCCGAATCGGGCCGGCGTATCGCCCAAGAGCTGCGACTGTGGCAGAAAGCGGGCAACGAAATTTTCTTTCTCGGCAAGACCTGCGTGTTCTCTGCCGGCATCACCATCATGTCCAGCATCCCCCGCAGCCATCGGTTCATGACGCGAGACTGCGAACTGCTCATCCATGAGCGCAAGATGACCAGGCAGATCACGCTGGACGGCGCCTTGCGCAGTTGCCGGGCCAAGATCAACGACGTGCTGGCCGAAATCGAGTCGGGCCAGCGGCTGCAGACCGAGGGCTTTGCCCAGTTGGTGCACGGCAGCTCCCTGAGCGTCCAGGATGTCGAAAAGAAGGTGCTGGAAAAGGACTGGTACCTCACCGCCCAGGAGGCGCTCGACCACGGCCTCGTCGCCGGGGTAGTCTGATCCGCGCATTGGCAAAGCGACGCTCGTGCTGCAGGCTGGTGGTGGACATTTGCAAAGCCCGGAACTGCGCCACCCTTTCTGCGCCCTTAAACTGCGACGATGCTGCCCATATCCAACGTAAACCCTGATTTTCCAGCCGACTTCATTGCGCTGCAAGGCACGCGGCAGGATTGCGAGGACTGCGGCAAAGCCGAAGGTCTGGGTTTCCGGTTCGACTATGCCTACCAGCCCATCGTGGACCTGGAGCGTCGCACGGTGTTCGCGCACGAGGCCCTGGTGCGCGGGCCTGCTGGCGAGGGCGCCATGACCGTGCTGTCCCAGGTCAACGGCCACAACCGCTACCGCTTCGACCAGGCCTGCCGCGTCAAGGCCCTCAGGGGAGCGAGCGAGCTGGGCATACGCGAGCCAGTGTCCATCAACTTTCTGCCCAACGCCATCTACAAACCCGAGGTCTGCATCCGCACGACGCTGGAGGCCGCCCGCACCCACCATTTTCCGCTCGACCAGATCATCTTCGAGGTGACTGAGGGCGAGCGCGTGCAGGACGGGCCCTGGTTCGCGTCCATCTTGCGCGAGTACAAGCGCTGCGGGTTCAAGACCGCCATCGACGACTTCGGGGCCGGGTATGCGGGGATGAAGCTGCTGTCTGACTTCCAGCCCGACATCATCAAGATCGACATGGACCTGGTCCGCAACGTGGACGCCAACCGTGCGCGCCAAGCCATCGTGCGCAGCCTGGTGTCCCTGTGCAAAGACATGGACATCCTGGTGGTTGCGGAAGGCATCGAGACGCCCGGGGAGCGCGATTTTCTGCGCGATGCAGGCATCCACCTGATGCAGGGCTACCTGTTCGCTCGGCCGGCCTTTCGCTCCATCGCCGAGGTGGATGCCTCCATGTTCGGCGCCCGATCTTGAAATCCTGGCGGCGATTTCCTATCATTCCACGGGCTTTACGCCTCCCCACACCACGAGCACTCGGCTCACCTGCCAAGAAAGGAGTTTGACCATGGATTCGCATTCCCCATCTCCCTCTTCGGGAGCAGACCGTGCCACCCGCGGTACGGGCCGGCGCAGTGGTTCATCGATGCGCTATCTGTCGCAATTGCAGACCGACGCCTATCTGCTTGCTCGTGAAGCGCTGCGGCGGGTGCAGCGTATGGCCACACTCCCTGAAGCGGGTTCGCGGGTGCCCGAACGAGCCCCCAGTCAGGCAGAGGGCCGTCGTTTGCACTGAGATGGCGACAGCCTTGTCGCACCGCAGGAATGTGTGCGACGCCACGAAGACCCCCGAGCGAAGCCAGGCGTATTGCTGCGGTATGCAGGGAAACGACGCTGGCATGCCCCCAGGCATTCAGCCGGGCCGGTTTCTAGTCCTCTGGCAAAGACACTGTGTTGGTGAAAGAACCCATGCCGCGTTCGCTGGCTTACACCTGCACCGTTGGCGCTCGGATTGACCGCCGCGGAAAACCGGCTTGCAGTGGGCCGAAAGCTGGCTCAAAAGAGCCGGATTGGCGCTGCTGGCTTGGGCACTCCAGCGCGGGGGTGGATGGGTCGCACGCGAACACTTGAAGCAGGACGGGCACAAAAGGCGCCTGTGCACCGGCTTTCTGCTTGCACCACATCGCTTGGGGATGCCGTCTGACAAGCCCGCGACGCAACGCAGCTTATTTTCAGCTACCCACTTTCAAGGAGCATGCCGTGACCACCCAGCCCCCGCCCACCGCCTCCGGCCGCCGTCCTGCCGGCGAATTCCCGCAGCCCGTCTCGCCCTGGGAGAGCCGCGGTCTTCTGTATGCCGAGGTGGCGGGTGCCCTGGTGGTGCTGGCCCTGGTGCTGGCCAACAGCATGGAGCCCGGTTTCTGGCGCGCCCAGACCCCTGGGGTGCAGGCGCAGGCCGCGCCGGCCACGGCGCTGGCAACGGTGGGGTCTGCCGACTCCTCTGAGTAGGGCCTGTCAACCGGCCCTTGTCTATTGCGGCACTGCGGGCCGCGTGCGCTCGGTCTGTCCGTCCATCATGTCGCGCACCTTGCGCGCCAGCGCGGTGAGCTCGAAAGGCTTGGTCATGACTTCCATGCCGGCATCGAGCAGGCCGTTGCCTACGGCGGCGTTCTGGGCGAAGCCGGTGATGAACAGCACCTTGAGTTCCGGCCGGTCCTGCCGCGCTGCGTCGGCCACCTGCCGGCCGTTGAGGCCGCCGGGCAGGCCCACATCGGTGAGCAGCAGGTCCACGCGGCGCATGGCGGCCAGCGTGCGCAGGGCGCTTGGACCGTCGTGGGCCTCGACCACGGTGTAGCCGGCGTCCTTGAGCACCTCCACGGTCAGGGTGCGGATGGTGCCCTCGTCTTCCACCACCACGATGGTCTCGCCTTCGCCCTGCTGCACGGCATCGGCGGGGGTCTCGGCCGCGTCCTCCTCTACCTGCCCATCGTGGCGCGGCAGGTACAGGCGCATGGTGGTGCCTACGCCCACCTCGGACTGCACGCGCACGTGGCCGCCCGACTGGCGCACGAAGCCGTACACCATGGACAGGCCCAGGCCCGTGCCCTGGCCGGTGGGCTTGGTGGTGAAGAAGGGGTCGAAGATCTGCTCAATCAGCTCGGCCGGCATGCCCGAGCCGGTGTCGGTGACGGACAGGCACACGTAGTCGGCCACCGGCAGGCCCTGGCTTCGCACCGCGTTGTCGCGGGCCGCGATGTTGGCCGTGGCGATGGCCAGGCGCCCGCCGCCGGGCAGCATGGCATCGCGCGCGTTGATGCACAGGTTGAGCAGCGAGTTCTCCAGCTGCGAGGGGTCCACCCGGGTGGTCCACAGATCGGGGGCCTGCGTGCACTCGACCTGCACATCCGGCCCCACGCTGCGCCGCACCAGCTCTTCGAGCCCGGCCACCAACTGGTTCAGATCGGTGGCCTTGGGGTCGAGTGTCTGGCGCCGGGCAAAGGCCAGCAGGCGCTGGGTGAGGGCGGCTGCGCGCTTGACCGAATCCTGGCCCATGGCGATGTAGCGCTCGGCCTGTTCGAGCTTGCCCTGCTGCATGCGCACCTTGAGCACCTGCAGGCTGGCGCTCACCGCGCCCAGCAGGTTGTTGAAGTCGTGTGCGATACCGCCCGTGAGCTGGCCCACGGCCTCCATCTTCTGCGACTGGCGCAGTGCTTCCTCCACCGCCATCAGCTCACCCGTGCGGGCGGCCACGGCGGCCTCCAGGTTCTCGTTCACGTCGCGCAGCCGGGCCTCGCTGAGCGCCAGTGCATTGGCACTGCGCACGCGCTCGGAGACGGAGCGGATGCGCTCGGCAAACTCGCGCACGAGGTCGATCTCCTCCTGCATCCAGGGGCGCGCACTGCCATGGTGCAGCAGCGCCATGGCCACGAGCTGGCCCTGTTCGATCAGCGGCACGCTGAGCAGGGCACCGACCCCCTGGGTGTCGATGGTGCCCTGCGGGGCGCGCGCTGGCGTGACCCCGGTATCGCTCACCACCAGGGGCTCGCCGCGCCACAGGGCGTCGGAAAAGGAGGCCAGGTCGTTCAGACGCCAGGTGCCCGCCAGCGTGGCCAGGCCATGGGTACTCCAGTCCTGGTCGATGGTGCATAGCTCGCCCGTGGCATCGATGCTGGCGTAGCAGGTGCGGTCCACGCGCAGGGTCTCGCCCAGCAGGCGCGCGCCCTCGGCGGCGATGGCCGGCAACTCGCCCACCTCGCGCAGCCGCTCGGGCAGGCGCGCCAGCATGTTGCGCCAGTGCTCGGCGCGCCGGCGCTGGGTGACGTCGCGCACCACGGCCAGCGAACCCAGTGGCTGGCCCAGGGGCCCCAGCAGGGGCGAGACCACGGCCTCCACGTCGATCAGGCGGCCGCTGTTCACGCGGTGCACCGTGCCCAGGGTGGACAGGGCGCCGGGGTCGGCCGGCACCGCGCTCTGCTCGCCGCTGCCGGGCATCTCGGTGAAGATGAACTGCCGGGGCTGGCCCAGCACGTCGGAGGCACGCACGCCGTAGAGGCGTTCCGCGGCGGCGTTGACGTACATCACCAGGCCATCGCGGTCGAAGGCGAAGACGGCATCCTCCATCTGGCCCAGCACGTCCTGGCGCAACTGGTCGGTGGCTGCGTGCGCGCTCTCCAGCGTGTAGATGGCATCGTTGACCACCAGCGCATCCACGTCGCCGGTGTGGATGGCGTGCAGGGTTTCCTCCAGCTCGTGCAGGCGCAGCCGCAGCTCGGCGTTCTCGGCCGCCAGGCTGGCTTCGCTGCCCAGGCCGGGGGCCAGGTCGTAGTCACCCGCGGTCATGCGGCCTCCTGCGGTGGCGGCAGACGCACGCCGAAGGCGCGGCGCAGCCGCTCCAGGTCCGACAGGTCGCCGATGAAGCGGCGCTGGGGCAAGGGCGCCAGGCGCAGCAGGGTGGGCGAGACAATGATCTGGTCGGCCCGTGCCTGCGCCACATGCTCGGCAATGTTCAGCACCGTGAGCTGGTGGTTGCCCGGGTAGGCTTCCTGCAGGATGCGGCGCGCATTGGCGATGGCGCGCAGCGAGATCGGCGAGGTCGAACTCACGTAGAGCCGAAAGAGGTAGCCATGCGAGTCCCCCGCTGGCGGATCGCGCTGCGCCGGCGGGGCGTTGGGACGTGCCATGGCCATCAGCCCACAGGCTTCACGTCCAGGCCCACGAGCACCCGCTCCTCGTTTGACAGGTCGCCGATGATCTTGCGGATCGGCTCGGGGAACTTGCGCACCAGGGTGGGTACGGCCAGGATCTGGTCGCCGGCCGCCAGCTGCGGGTTGACCAGCAGGTCCACCACCTCGATGCTGTAGCGCCCGGCCAGATGGGTCTCGCACAGGCGCCGCAGGTTGTCCAGCGCGGCGGTGGAGCGGGGAGTGGATCCGGCCACGTACAGCCTGAGCTGCCATTCGGCCTTGCCCGGGGTGGCGGTGTCGGAGCCTTTGCGGGGTGTGCTGTTGGGTACCATGTCCATCAGCCCTTGCGCGAAGCGGTTTTCGGCCGGGCGCCGGCAGCCTTGGCGCCGCGCCGGGCCGCAATGCTGCGGGCCCGGTCCTGCACGCCCTGGGCCTCCAGCCGCTCGCGCTCGATCTCGAACTGCACTTCGCCGGCGCGCTCCAGCGCTTCCACATTGAGCGCTTCGATCTGTGCGTCCAGCGCCTTGCGGCGGTTGGCCAGGTCGCGCAGCCGGCGTGCATGGTCGCGCCCGCGCAGGTCATTGGCCGCCAGCACCTGCGCCTCGTGGGCGATGCGCGCCGTGCCGGTGAGCACCTGGTCGCCATAGAGGTAGACATCCACCAGGTCGACGCCCGCGTCGGAAAAGACGAACTCTCGCACCTGGTTGGAGTGCGGCATGCCGCGCGACTTGAGCACCTGCAGCGTGCGCGTGCGCTCGCCGTTGACGGCCACGTTGGCCAGCAGCAGCCAGCTGTCCATGAGCGAGGAGACGCCGACTTCCGACGTGGCGATCGGCGTGTTGGCCACGTCGGCCGTGAGGCTGGTGAACAGCGCCGTGGTGCCCTGGGTCTTGAGGAAGTCGATCAGCCGCATCAGCGTGATCTTGAGGCCGGTGTCATCGCCCTGCGAGGTCAGGTTGCTGATGGGGTCCACCGCCACCACGGCAGGGCCGAATTCGCGCACCATGTCGTACATGTGCACCAGGTGCTGCTCCAGCCCCTGCAGAGTGGGGCGGGTCGATTCGATCCTGAGCAGGCCCTTGTCCACCCAGCGGCGCAGGTTCAGGCCGATGGACTCCATGTTGCGCAGCAACTGGCTCTCGGATTCTTCGTAGGCGAAGAGCACGGCCTTGTCGCCGCGCGCGCATGCGGCGTTGACGAAGCTCGCCGCAATGCTGCTCTTGCCGGTGCCGGGCGCGCCCGAGACCAGCAGGCTGCTGCCCCGGAAAATCCCCTGGCCACCCAGCATGTCATCGAGGCCGGCGATGCCGGTGGACACGCGCTCGCGCGATGCCTGGTGGCTCAGCGACAGCGAGGTGATGGGCAGCACCGACAGGCCGGAGCGGCCGATCAGGAAGGGGTATTCGTTGGTGCCGTGCGCCGAGCCGCGGTACTTCACCACACGCAGGCGGCGGGTGGAGACCTGCTCGGCGATGCGGTGGTCCAGCAGGATCACGCAATCGGCCACGTACTCCTCCAGACCATAGCGGGTGAAGGCGCTCTCGCCGCGCTCGGCCGTGATGATGGCGGTGACACCCTTGTCCTTGAGCCAGCGGAACAGCCGGCGCAGCTCGCTGCGCAGGATGGCGTGGTTGGGGACCCCCGCGAACAGGGCTTCGACGGTGTCGAGCACCACGCGCTTGGCCTTGATGGAATCGATGGCATAGCCCAGGCGGATGAACAGGCCTTCGAGGTCGTACTCGCCGGTCTCCTCGATCTCGCTGCGTTCCACGCGCACGAAATCCAGCGCCAGCTTCTTTTGCCGCTGCAGCGCGTCGAGGTCGAAGCCCAGCGAGCGCATGTTCGCGGCCAGTTCGTCGGCGGATTCCTCGAACATCATGAAGACCCCGGGCTCGCCATAGACGGTGGCACCGCGGACCAGGAATTCCGCCGCCAGCATGGTCTTGCCGCAACCCGCGGCCCCGCAGACCAGGGTGGGGCGCCCGGTGGGCAGGCCGCCCTCGGTGATCTCATCGAGTCCCGAGATGCCGGTGGGCGATTTGGAGATGCCCGAAGGCGCTTCGGTGGGGGCGTTCTTCTTGGTGCGGGTGGCGGCCATCAGTGGGTAGGTAAGCGTTCTGAAAAAAGGGGTTGGGCAGGAGGCAGGTACGGCATGCCCAGTGCGGCAACGGCCTTGCCCTCTGGAGCGAGGCCCCGTAACCCGTGTCCGGACGTAAGCATCGTAGGAAATCCTTGACCCTGCTGCTGTAGGACACGGACTGATTGCACTGCGCGACAGGGCTCAAGCACTTGCGCGCAGGCAGGCAAGGCCGCAAAATTTGCGCAACCGGCACCACCGTTGCCGGCTGTGCCTTGTCAAGCCGCGCAGCGGCAAGGAGATCGCCATCAATCACGCACCCGGCCAGGACCAGCTGCAGAAAGTGCGGTGCTACACCCTCTTCTTCCCCGGGGGCAGGGTGTACGCGGGCGACACCGAGGGGCACCTGATCGCGCTGGCGCTGGTCAGCCACCGCCATGGGCGCTACAGCTACACGCTGGAGGGCAACGGCTTCGCGGCCGGCGGGCTCGACAGCGCCCATGCCCTGCTGGAGGCCATTGCCCGCCAGCTCACGGCGGAGTACGTGGAAGCGCAGTTCCACCACAGCCCCGACCTGGCCCGTGCCGATGTCTTTGACCTCACGGCCGGACCGCACCTGAATATCCGGCTGCCGATCGCCTGAAGCCCGCGCTGCGGGCAGCCCTGGCAGGTGCTGCGGGAAGTTGGCCGGGGGGCACAGCGGCTCCTGTCCTACAAGAGCGCTTCCGGGTGGATGTTACTTTCCTGACACCTTCAGGAAAGAACCAGCACCATGCGCGATAACAATAATCCAGCCGTCCGGAACCACCATGGCACTCGCCTTGGTGGGCATGCTCGGGTGCGCGGCTGCCTGGGCCGCGTCCGCTGAGGCACTGTGATGGGCCGCCAGTCAAACAAGGACACGGGCAAGGCACCCACCTCCACACGCACGATGTGGAAGGGGGCGATCAGCTTTGGCCTGGTGCACATCCCTGTGGGCCTGTACTCGGCCACGGCCGATTCCGGCATCGACTTCGACTGGCTGGACAAGCGCTCCATGGAGCCCGTGGGCTACAAGCGCGTGAACAAGGTCACGGGCAAGGAGATCGCCCGTGAGCACATCGTCAAGGGCATCGAGTACGAGGATGGGCACTACGTGGTGCTCACGCCCGAGGAGATTGCCGCCGCTTACCCCAAGATCACCCAGACCATCGAGATCGAGACCTTTCTCGATGCCGACGAGATCCCTTTCGTGTACCTGGAGCGGCCCTACTACACGGCACCGCTCAAGCGCGGAGAAAAAGTCTATGCGTTGCTGCGCGAGGCCCTGCGCCAGAGCAACAAGGTCGGCGTCGCCAAGGTGGTCATCCAGACCAGGCAGCACCTGGCGGTGCTGATCCCCTGCGGGCGCGCGCTGGTACTGAACCTGCTGCGCTGGGGGGGCGAGATTCGCTCGTTCGAGCAGCTCAACCTGCCGCCGCTCGACGCCAAGGCCGCCGGCATCAAGCCGGCCGAGATGGACATGGCGCTGCAACTCATCGAGGACATGACCCAACCCTGGGACGCCGACACCTTCCGCAATTCGTTCTCCGAGGAGATCCACAAGCTCGTGGAAAGCAAGGTCACCGCGGGGGAGACGGCCACGGTGGTCAAGGTGGACAGCAGCAAGGAGACGGCCCCTGCCGGGGCGGATGTGCTGGACCTGACCGCATTGCTCAAGCGCAGCCTGGGCGGCAAGGCTGCCGCCGCAGCGCCTGGCAAGGGGAAGGGCAAAGCCGCATCGGTGACCCCCCTGCGCACGCCGAAGAAGGCGGCTGCCAGGAAGGCCAGCCCTGCGAAGAAGACCGCCGCGAAGAAGACCACGGCCCGCAAAACCCCCGCCCGCCGGGCTGCCTGACACCATGGCAAAAGACCCGCACATGGCCGACGCCCTCGCTCCCTACCAGCGAAAGCGCAACTTCGCCCTGACGCCCGAGCCGGCCGATGGCGGGGAGCCGGTGGCGGGGGCCTTGCAGTACGTGATCCAGAAACACTGGGCCAGCCGCCTGCACTATGACCTGCGCCTGGAGCTCGGCGGCAGCATGAAGAGCTGGGCCGTGCCCAAGGGGCCGAGCCTGGACCCGGCAGACAAGCGCATGGCCGTGCAGGTGGAGGACCACCCCATCTCCTACAACCGCTTCGAGGGCCAGATACCGCCCGGGCAATACGGTGCGGGCAAGGTCATCGTCTGGGACCGGGGCTACTGGGTGCCCCTGGGCGACGCGGCCGAAGGCTACCGCAAGGGCAAGCTCAAGTTCGAACTGCATGGTCACAAGCTCAAGGGCCACTGGACCCTGGTGCGCATGCATGGCAAGGGCGGCGAGAAGCAGCCGCCCTGGCTGTTGATCAAGGAGCATGACGATTTCGAGCGGCCCGCCGCCGAGTTCAGTGTCGTCGAGGAGATGCCCGACAGCGTGGCCTCGCTGGCGGCGCTGCCGCCGCCGCGCTCCCCGGGCATTGCCAGCGCACCCGCCGTACCGGCGCCCTCCGCGAAGTCGGTCCGCAAGGTGCCCCTGCCCGATGCCCTCGCGCCCCAGCTCGCCACCCTGGTGGACAAGCCGCCGGTCGACACCGCCGATTGGCTCTGGGAGCTCAAGTTCGATGGCTACCGCCTGCTGGCCCGCGTGCACCAGGGGTCGGTGCGCCTGTTCACGCGCAATGGCAACGACTGGACGCACCGCATGCCCCAGCTGGTCAAGGCCCTCGCCAGGCTGCCCCTGCAATCGGGCTGGCTGGACGGCGAGATCGTGGTCATGGACGCGCACGGCACGCCCGACTTCCAGGCGCTGCAGAACGCCTTCGACGCCAGCGTGGCCAAGGACCTGGTGTACTACGTGTTCGACCTGCCGTACGCCGATGGGCGGGACCTGCGCAGCCTGCCTGTGGTGGAACGGCGCGAGCGCCTGCGCGCCCTGGTGGACGGGGCCGGGACCGGGCATGTGCGCTTCAGCGAAGGTTTCGAGGCCAAGCCCTCGGATCTGGTGTCCTCGGCCTGCCACCTGGGCTTCGAGGGGGTGATCGGCAAACGCAAATCGGGCCCTTACGTCTCCCGGCGCAGCCCGGACTGGATCAAGCTCAAGTGCAGCCAGCGGCAGGAATTCGTGGTCGCCGGCTACACCGACCCGCAGGGTGCACGCACGGGCATCGGCGCGCTGCTGCTGGCCGTGCATGGCGACGATGGCGCGCTGCGCTATGCCGGCAGCGTGGGCACGGGGTTCAGTGAGCGCACTCTGAAGGAGCTGCACACCCGGCTCAGCGCGCTGCAGACCCCCAGAAGCCCGTTTCCCGAAGGCACGGCCGTTGACAGGAAGGCCCATTGGGTCAAACCACGCCTGCTGGCCGAAGTGTCGTTTGCCGAGTGGACCAAGGAGGGGCGCATCCGCCATTCGGTGTTCCACGGCCTGCGTGCGGACAAACCGCCGAAGGCGATCGTGCAGGAGAAGCCCCTGGCCATGGCGGCGATCGAGAAAAGACAGGCCCCCCGCAAGGCCGCCAAAGCTTCCACGGCATTGCCCGGGGCGCTGCGCATCTCCCACCCCGAGCGGGTGATCGATGCCGAGACCGGCATCACCAAGATCGACCTGGTGCGCTACTACGCCACCGTGGCCCCGCTGATGGTGGAGCACTTGAAAGGCCGGCCGGTCTCGCTGGTGCGCGCACCCGACGGCGTGGGCGGCGAGCTGTTCTTCCAGAAGCACCTGGACAAGGGCAGCATGGACGGAGTGACCCTGCTCGATCCGGCGCTCGACGAAGGCCACGCTCCGTTGCTGGAGGTGGCCCGGCCCGAAGGCCTGCTGTCGGCCGCGCAGATGAACGTGGTGGAATTCCACACCTGGAACGCGCGCAAGGACCGCATCGAGCGCCCCGACCGCATGACCTTCGACCTGGACCCGGGCGAGGGCGTGTCTTGGGAGGCCGTGCAGGAGGGCGCCCAGCTGGTGCAGGTGATGCTCAGGGAGCTGCACCTGCCGGCCTATCTCAAGACCAGCGGCGGCAAGGGCCTGCACGTGGTCGTGCCCATCAAGCGCCTGCAGGGCTGGGACACGGTCAAGGGCTTCTCGCAGGCGGTGGTGCAGCACCTGGCCCAGACCATTCCTGCGCGCTTCGTGGCCAGGAGCGGCCCGCGCAACCGGGTGGGCAAGATCTTCGTGGACTACCTGCGCAACGGGCGCGGCGCCACCACGGTGAGCGCCTGGTCCGCGCGTTCGCGCCCGGGCATGGGCATCTCGGTGCCCGTGGCCTGGTCCGAGTTGGGCGATCTGCGCAGTGGCGCGCACTGGACGGTACGCACCGTGGAGCAGCGCCTGCGCCAGGGCAATGCACCCTGGGACGGTTACAGCGCGGCGGCAGCATCGCTCACGGGCGCGATGCGGCTGCTGGGCTACGAGGCCAAGGATTGACGGTATTCACCCCCCATTTCAGCTTTCTCATCAACCTTAGAAAAAACCAAAATGATCAAGATCGGCATCGTGGATGACCACAAAATCGTTCGTGCAGGCCTGCGCCAGTTTCTCGCTGACCATGTGGACCTGCGGGTCGAAGGAGAAGCCGGCAACGGGCGCGAGGCCATCGACCTGATCCGCGAGCACGACATCGACGTGCTCGTGATGGACTTGGCCATGCCCGGCCAGAGCGGGCTCGACGCCATGTCCATGCTGCGTGCCAAGGCGCCGGACATGGGCATCCTCATCCTGAGCGGCTACCCCGAGGAGCACTACGCCATCAACCTGATCCGCCAGGGGGCGAGCGGCTACCTCAACAAGGAGTGCAAGCCCTCCGAGATTGTGGAGGCGATCCGCGTCATCGCGCTGGGCAAGCGCTACCTCACGCCCACCGTGGCCGAGCTGCTGGCCCAGCAGCTCAACCGCCCCGGCGAACGGCCAGCGCACGAGCACCTGTCGGAGCGCGAGTTCCAGGTGTTCCTCAAGCTCGCCCAGGGCGCGAATGTGGGCGAGATCGCCGAGGACCTGTCGCTCAGTGTGAAGACGGTGAGCACCTACCGCACGCGGCTGATGGAAAAGCTGCACCTCGACTCCAACAGCGACCTGACCTACTACGCGCTCAAGAACAACCTGATCCAGTGATGGGCAGGCCCGGTCGCCGGCGGCGGGTGGCCCGGGCCAACAGGCCCTAGCAGGCTGTTGAAATTCACCGCTTGCCACCGAAAGCCCCCCGCTTTAAGTTGCAGGCGCTCAGCAGACGGCTTGTTTGATTAGCCCTTGATGCCGCTTCGCGGTGGGCATCGGCCGCTCTTCACGACCCTATCTGCTCATCTGCGGCTCCATCGCGCT